>JAQTNF010000164.1 GCA_028713995.1 Deltaproteobacteria bacterium
CCCTCGGCGCGCGCCCGCCGCACGGTCTCGGCGTTCAGCTCGAGCACCAGGTACGGCACGCCCGTGCGCTTGAGCGCGTGCGCCAGGATGCGGCCGGCCGGGCCGAACCCGACGACGACGACGTGACCCGAAAGCCCCTCGTGCTCGGGCGTGGGCTCGTCCATGCCGCGCACCCCGAGGAGCCGCTCGAGCGGCCGCAGGAACGCCTCGCCCGCTGTCACGTGCGGGGCCACGCGCACGGCGAGCGGCGTCACGAACATGGAGAGCACGCCCGCGGCGAGCACGGCGCCGGTCCCGGCCTGCGTGATGAGGCCGTTCGCCTCGCCGAGGCGCACGAGCACGAAGCCGAACTCGCCGAACTGGGCGAGCCCCACGCCGGCGAGGAACGCGGCGCGTGCCGGGAAGCGCATGACGAGCGCCGAGAACGTGGCGATGGCCGCCTTGCCGAAGAGCAGCCCTGCGAGGATGAGCCCCACGACCGCGGGCCGGGCGGCGATGATCCCGGGATCGAACATCATGCCGAGCGAGACGAAGAAGATGCTGGTGAGCACGTCGCCGAGCGGCAGCACGTCGCCCATGGCGCGCTGGGCGTAGTCCGTGTCGGCCAGCACGACGCCCGCCAGGAAGGCGCCGAGCTCGAGGGACAGGCCCACCGACGACGTGAGGAACGCGGTGCCGATACAGATGGCGAGGACCGTGAGGATGAACGTCTCGCGGCTGCGGCCCGCGTCGACCAGCGCAAAGAGCCGCGGCACGGCGAGCCTGGCCACGAGCACCGCGGCCACCACGAGGAGCGCCGCCTTGCCGAGCGCGAGCCCGATCCCCAGCACCGCGCCGCCCTGCCCGCCCGCGGCCAGGAGCGGCACCACGAGCACCATGGGCACCACGCACAGATCCTGGAAGATGAGGGCCCCCACCACGAAACGGCCGTGGGGAGCGTCGGCCTCGCCCCTCTCGGTGAGCGCGCGCAGCACGATGGCCGTGCTCGAGAGCGCGAAGACGAAGCCGTAGAACACGCCCTGGCCCGCGGTGAAGCCGAGGGCGAGCGTGATCGCGAGCACCGCGCCGATCGTGAGCCCGACCTGGATGAGCCCGCCCACGGCCACCAGCTTCCAGATGCGGCCGAGCCGCTTGAGCGAGAACTCGAGGCCGATGGTGAACAGGAGGATGACGACGCCGACCTCGGCCACGGCGTCGATGCTCGCGCCCTCCTTCACCAGTCCGAAGCCGTGCGGCCCCACGAACGCGCCGGCGAAAAGGAGCCCGGCGATGGACGGCAGCCTGAGGCGCGCGAAGAGCGCCGAGACGAGCGCTCCCACGACGACCACGACCGCGATTTGTCCGAGGAGTCCCACGGGAATCTTCCTCCCTTCAGGAAACGGCCCGTTGTTCCGGGGCCATCCGTGCCGGATCCACGGGAAAGATCCGGATGGCCGCGTCGCCGGCGATCGGACAGCGCGCCTCGCACAGCCCGCAACCGGTGCACGCATTCTCCACCACCGTGGGCGCGAGGAGGTGCTCGCCCCACGGCAGCAGTTTCCCGGTCGGCACGAGCCTGATGGCCGCGACCGGGCACGCCGCGAAGCAGACGACGCAGGGCCCGCCCGCGGCGAGCGCCACGCAGCGCCCGCCGTCCACGCGCGCCACACCGATCCTGTCCTTCCGCTTTTCAAGGAGCGCGAGCGGACGGATGGCCCCTGTCGGACAGACCCGGCCGCACGCGTTGCAGTCGAAGGCGCAGCCGCCCTCGCGCCCGTTCAGGACCGGCGTCTCGAGGAGCAGCGGTCCGGCCTCGTCCGTAGCCGGCTCGAGGCCGCCCGTGGGACACACGCGGATGCACGAGCCGCAGCGGATGCACAGCCTGCCGAAGGCCGTCTTGTCCACGGCGCCTGGCGGACGCACCGCGCGCGATTCCCCGAGCCACGGGATGCGCCCGGCGACGAACCCCACCACGGCCCCGCCCGCGAGCGCGACCAGGGACTCCCGTCTCATCGGGTCGGGCCGCTTCGGGATCGGGGCGCGCAGGTAGCCGAACGTGATGGCCGAAGCCTGGCACGCGGCCGCGCAATCGTAGCAGTGGACGCACTCGCTCCTGATGAAGTCGGCCGAGGTCCCGCCGATGGCCGCCGCGCGGCACGCCGTGGTGCAGGCGCCGCAATGGGTGCACGACGCGCCGATCTCGCGCCCGAACGGCGAGACGCGTGCCACGCAGCCGAGCAGGGCGCCGAGCGGGCACAACACACGACAGAACCCGCGCCGGCCCAGGCCGACCTCGACCGCCACGAGCGCGACCGCGAGCGCGACCGCCGACACGAGGCTGCTGCGCGACGGCGAGGCGATGGTGCCGATACGGGCGGCGAGGCTCATGGGATCGAGCAGGAACGCGATCGCGACACCGGCGGCGGCAAACCCGGCCGTGATCGTGAGCACGTGGTACTTCACCCGCCGCGCCGAGGCGGCACGCACGCGCCGGCCCGCGACGAAATCGACGGCGTCGACGACGCAACCGAGGGGACAGGCCCAGCCGCAGAAGACGCGGCCCAAAAAGAACGTGAGTGCGATGAGGCCCGCGGCGAACGCGATCGACAGGAACACGGCCCGGTGCGCGAGCGCCGCCCCCGCAACGGCCACGGCGTCGACCTTGAAGAGCGCCTCGCCCGGCCAGGCACCGACCGGCCACACGAGGTACGCGGCGAACGCGACGAGCAGCGCGACCTGCACGATCCGGCGCGCGACGCGGGCCCTAGCCACGGGACGCCTCCCTGCCGATCCTGACCCCGGCCACCGGGCACACGGCCTCGCAGTACCCGCACCGGATGCATTTCTCCTCATCGATGGCGATGCCGCCGGGCACGGCCGTGATGACGGCCTTCGGGCACACCGCGGCGCATCCCGTGCAGCCCACGCACGATGGCGAAATCGACGCCCTGGGCTCCGGCGGACGCTTTTCCCGATTGCGCTTGCGGGCCGCTCCGGTCACGAGGGCGCAACCCATGAGCGCGGCCGCACCGGACCGCAGCACGGTCCGCCTGTCCACGCGCGGCGCCTTTCGCGGGGCGCCCTCTTTGCCGTTCCCTTCGCTCACGGTGTCAGATCTTCGTCCAGTCTTTGTCGTATATCACGCGCAGGGGCTGGTTGCGTCTCAACTGCTCCTCGGTCTCGCCCCTGCTCCTCCACAGCTCGTCGAGGCTCGAATAGATAGGTTCGATCCTCTTGCGGTATTCGGCGAGCGCGTCCTTGACAGCCGGTTTGCCGCCGAGGGCCAGGATCGTCCTGGCCGCGGCCTTGCCGCTCAGGACCGCCGGACCGATCCCGCCGCCCGAGAGCGGGTGGATGAGCCGCGCCGCGCCGCCGGTCACGAGGAGCCCGTCCGCATATGGGGTCTGAAGCGGCCGCGCGTCCGGGATGAGCCCCACCACGGTCCTCACCACCCGCCCGCCCTTGATGGCCGCGGTCTGCGCCAGCATCCGGTCGAGCAGCTCCCGCGCCCTGAAGCCGACACGCCCGGGCACGTACAGGCCCACGTTCGCCGCGCCCGGGCCGTTGGGGATGACCCAGAAGTAGTACGGGTAGGCCGGGAACGGCTTCGGCAGAGGCTCCACGTGCACGGCGTCGGGCCGTGCGAGGGTCGCGCCCCTCACCTGGTACACGAGCCCGGACGCGATGCGGTCGAGGCCCAGGAAGGTGTCCATCCCGGCGAGGCGCGCCACGGTCGAGGAGACGCCGTCCGCCGCGATGACGCACATCGCTTCGAGCTCGTGCCGCTCCCCGTCCCGCTCGATGGTCACGCGCCGCCGCGTGCCGTCGAACGGGCCCACCCCGACCACGCTCGCGGCGGGCCACACCACCGCACCGCGCCGGGCCGCGATCTGCGCCACATCGAATTCGTACCTTTCCCGATCGAGCACGATGAGGCTCCCGCCGCCGCCGAGCCTCTGGCGGATCCACTCGGGCCGTTCCTCCACCCCGAGCACGTCGAAGAAGTCCTTGCGCGTGGCCTCGCCGCAGCGCACCGGCGAGCCGATGACCTTGCGCGCGTCCACGACGACCACGCGCACCCGCTTCTCGAGCAGGGCGAGCGCGGCGCCGAGCCCCGCCGGACCCGCGCCTACGATGAGGACATGGGTACGCAGCAGACGGTTCTGTCGACCTCCCATGCTTTCTTATACCGGGGTTTGGCTCGATTGCGAACTTGCGGACTCTCGTCTAGCTGGGCTGCGTGTAGTTGTACGGGCCGACCAGGTTGTCGGCCTCGTCGCTCTCGGCCACGGCGCTGTTGGTATCGAGCTCGAAGTAGAGATCGTACGGCGTGCCGCCGACCAGGCCCGCCGCGCTGAACTGCGCCACCGAGCTGTCACTCGCCCCGCTGTCGAGGGTGCACACCTCGTCGGGAAGGTTGACCGTGACGAGAGGCGTGTCGGTTCCCGGGACCTGCCCGTCGGCCATCAGATAGGCCGTGATGTCGGAGCAGGCGGGGAAGGTCAGAGCGATATCCGTGTACCAGTCGTTCTGATAGTAGAACGTGAACACCACGTTGGGACTCGAGTACACCGCGCCGTTGACCCCGCCCCCGCCGGTGAGGTTCGGCCCCATGATCGTGAAGTCCTCCTGGTAGGTGTTGTTCGTCTCGTTCACCTCGCCGACCACGCCCGTGTGATCGATGACCAGATACGCGGTGTAGTCGCCCGGAACGAGGCCGCTCAGGTACGGGGAGACGGTGTCGGTGATCGAGCCAAGGAGGGGATAGATATCCCCGGCGCCGAGGCTGGGGTGCAGCGTGCCGCTCGTGTAGTCCACGGAATAGACCCACAGCGGCGTCCCGGACGGCGCCACCCCGTCGGGCATCACGTACACCGCGGCGTTGTACTGACCCGAGCCCCCGTTCCCGATGTTTTCGACCTGATAATCGAAATCCAGGTCGTCGTTGTAGGTATCGTAGGAGAAGTCCGCGCCCAGCGGGATGAGATCCGGCAAGCAGGGTGCGGAGGCGGCGCAGCCGGGGTCGTCGCAGTCGGTGAGCCCGTCGCAGTCGTCGTCCATCCCGTTGCCGCAGTTGGGATCCTCCTCGGCGTCCACGGCGGCGAAGATATTGATCGTGGTGGTGGCGTCCGCGCCGCCGGTGGCCGCCACGGCCGTGATGTTGATCGCGCCGGCCGCGGTGCTGTTGAAGAACAGGATCGCGTCGCCCTGCGGGCCGAGCTCGACGGTCGCCGTGCCCGAGCCGGAGCTGACGATGCGGCCGCGATAGACTGAGGCCAGGGTGACACCGGCCGGGCCCGTGTAGTTGATCACGACCTGCGCGCCCGGGGTGTTGTTGCCGTTCGCGTCGTACCCGTAGACCGTGACCGTGGCCGGCTGGGTCTCGCAATCGATGACGCCGTCGGTGTGGTCCGAAAACACCGTCTCGAGATACGGGCCCGCGACGAACTCCGAATCGACATGGGTCGTGCACCATCCCCACAGCTCCATGTCATCGAGCATCCAGTAGTTGTCCGCGAGCGCGCTGTTCGCGCCGACGTAGTACAGCCAATAAAGGGAGAGGCCGTCCATGCCCTCGGCGCAGGCCCAGGTGGAGATCGGCTCTGTGACGTCGAGCGACGCCGGTGCCCAGCGGGCCGACCCGGTCCAGGCGCCGAAGCCGGCCACGGTCCCCGAATACGCCGGCGACGGGTTGTCGGCCCACCAGTTGAACTCGGGGCTCATGATATCGAAGCCGGGCACCTCCGGATCGTAGGAGATGTCGTTCGGGGTGAAGTGGGAGCCCATCAGGTAGCCGCCGCTGTCCGTGCCGAACGCATAGGCCTGCTGCCATTCGAGGTGGTAGGGATACGGGAACTGCCGGAACGACGAACAGTTCACGTCGGATGAAGACAGGGCCGCGTACCTATAGTGCCAGTCCTCCCAGCCGACCGCCGCCACCTGCGTGCCGTCGAACCAGAGCGAATCCGCGCCGGAGTATGGGCCGAGCGCCTCGAAGGAGCCGTCGGTCCAGTAGTCCATCGGGCCGTACAGCGCGCCGCCGTACATGGTGTCGGGAGCGAGAGCCTGAACCACGCATTCGCCGCCCCAGGACACGTCGCTCGGAAGGCCGCTCAAGGTGACGCCCAAGTCCTGCGCGTCGTCGCAGTGAATGGTGGGCCAGGTCGTGGTGGAGGTGCTGCCGACCCACGTGTCGCCGCCGGTCGAGAAGGTGCAGCTCCCTTCGCTCACGATGCTGGCCAGGAAGGAGACGTTGCCGTCGCCCGTGGCGGCGTTGCCGCAGCCGTCGGCCCAGATCGCGCTGAAGGCCATCTGGCCGGGATCGCCGCTCGCGTTGATGACCGGCACCCGCCGCGCGAGGTCGACCGCGATGCGCCGCGCCGGACCGATCCCGACGACCCAGGTCCAGGTCGACGCCTGCATGGCCGGGTACCAGTCCGGGGTCACGTCGTAATACGGGATGCCGACCACCGAGCCGGCTCCGGGAAGCTGCGGGCATCCGTTCCTCACGCCGACGAGCGCAACCCGTCCCAGGGTCGCCTCCTCGGCCGAGCTGATGGCGCTGTAAGGCGGCAGCGGCGACGGGAGCACCGCGTTCTGCGCGCTCCAGCGCACAAGGACGTTGCCCGCGCGGGCGCCGCAGACGTTTTGGACCTCGGCCTCGATCGGCTCGGGATGGATCTCGCCCGACTGTCCGTCGCCGAGCGTGGCGCTGCCGCGCGGAACGAGGTGGTCGCCGACTCCGGCCTCGACCACGATCGTGGCGGAGATGAGCGCGCGCAGGTCCGCCTGGTCGTCGCTGACGAAGACGCGCAGCACGTAGGTGCCCTGGCGATCCGGGGTGAACGTCGGGTTGTAGCCGTTGGCGTTGTTGAGGGGCGCCACCGATCCCGGCGGCTTCGACTCGAAGACCCACTCGTAGATCAGCGGATCAAACGCGCTGCCGCCGTCCGGCAGCACGCCGCCGTCCACGTCCGCGGGGCCATCGCTCTCGGACTGGTCGTGCGCGAGGACGGTCAGCTGCACCTCGTCCTGCCCGACCACCGCGCAGTTCGCCGGCACTCCCGCGCCCTGGCCGCTGTCCGCCCTGATCTCGTCGATCTTGGGGCCGAGCGAGAGATCCGGATCCTGGGCGATGATCGCCGCATTGGCCTGATACACTTCGCCGGCTTTGTCGGTCACCGTGCAGGTCGCCGTGTATTCGCCGACGTCCACATATGTGTGGGACGCGTTCTCAACCGCGGACATGGCGCCGTCGCCGAAGTCCCACGCGAAGGTATAAGGCGGCGTGCCTCCGGTGGCCGCGCACGTGAATGCGACCTGCAGCGGCGCCGGGCCTTCCGGCGGCGTGGCCGTTACGGCCGCCTCGCCGATGTCCGTGCCTGCCGCGTCGTCTCCCCCGTCCCCAGCGTCCGCGTCATCGCCGTTCTTGTCGCCGCATCCGACGGCGCCGACGGCGAGCACGATGACGATGAACAACCAAAAACCTCCGAACGATGCCTTGCCTCTCATGTCGATGCTCCTCTCTTTTTCTCCCCACGAGCGGATTGGATTTCCCATGGGCTCCCTGTTTTTTCGACCATACCCCGCCACGTGCGGGTCTAGGGCTTCTCAAAATAACCGGCCGGCAGCTCGGGGTTCAGGCGCACGCTCGAGAACGTGATGCGCGTCAGATCCCCGGACGGCGAGACGAGCTCCACCCACGACACCACGCCGCCTTGACCGAGGCTCACCCGAATCTCGGAGAAGACCTGCCTGACCGCGGTCTCGCGCGGCACGAGCCTGCGCACGCCGCCATCGAGAACGGTCACTTCGTAGAGCGCGGCCAGCCTGTCCCACGCCCCGGAGGTGAGGGCCAGGAGGTGCTCCGACATGACGCGCATGACGGGATCCGAAGCGAGGTCGAACGTCTTCGTGATCCCGAGGTCCGGGTAGTGGATGGTCGCCCTCCCCTTGGCGATGAGGAGCAGCGACCTCGACGGCTTGGTCATCTCCCAGCGCAGGAGCCCCGGGCCGCCCATGACCATGCGCCCCGACGAGCTGACCGTGTCGGACAGGACCTTGAGCGTGCGCTCCATGACGAACTCCGCGGTGAGACGGCTCGGCGGGGTCGGATCCGCGGCGCGCGCGCCCCCGACGGCGAGGACGAGGGCTCCCGCGAAAACGGCGTTCGTCGTGATCCTCCTGCAGCCCATTACTTGTTGCCGAGAGCCGCGTTGTTGGCCTCGAGGAACGCCGACCGGGCCTTCTCGTAGCTCTTCATGGCCGGAGAGAGCGTGCGGGACTGCTCGGCCTCGAACGCCTCACGGGTCTTGGTCACGCACTCGACGATGGCGTCCCGCGAGAACTGATCGACCTTCTCCTCCTTGCCGTCGGCCTGCTTGCGGATCGCCGCCACCATGTCCTTGAAGCCCTGGTCGGGCTCCGCGTCGGACGCGGACAACATGGGGAAGCACTGGAACGCCACGCGCCGGAACCAGCCGGGCTGGTCGCTCTCGCAGCTCTTGGTGATCTCGGGCCCGAGCTGGGTGGGGTTGATGTCCGCAATCTTCTTGTCCTTGAGCACGCAGCCCAGGAACTTGCCGTACTTGAAGGACACGGGCAGGTACTGGGGATCGTCCCATATGAGCGAGTTGAACCAAGCCGTTTCCGAGCGCTTGAGCTCGGTCTCGCCCTCTTCGAACGCGTCGATCATCTGCAACTCGCCGGCGAGCACGTTCACGGCGCTGTCGAGGCCATCGACCGCGGCGACGACGTCCGCGAGCTTGTCCGCGTATCCCTGCGGCGCCTTGATGCCCTTGAAGCCGCCGATCCCCGCCTCGAGCACCGGCAGCGCCTTCTCCTTGAGGAGCTTGCCGTAGGCCATGGGGGTCTTGTGGACGATCTTGAGCACCGCCCGCTCGAGCTCCTCGGGCTTGCTGTACTGGCTGAGCTTGAGCTGGGCCGCGTCCCAGAACGGCACGTAGCCCTGCTTGTGGGCCTTCTCGAAGGCCGCTCGAACGTCCTTGTTCGCCTCGAGATCCTTCTGGCTGCCCATCCAGAAGTACCCGCCCACGCCGACCGCGATCAGCACGGCTGCGATCCCGAGGATGATGCGGACGCGTTGGCCCATGCTGGTGGCCTTGGTCTGGAGCTCGGGATCGAGCG
>JAQTNF010000165.1 GCA_028713995.1 Deltaproteobacteria bacterium
CGGCCAGCCGGCCTTCACCGCGAGCGTGCCCGAGAGCCACTCGTACGCGATGACCTGGTGATCGTTGCCGACCACGATCTCGGTCGTGCCGTCCGCGTCGAGGTCCGCCACCACGTGCGGCGCGTAGACCCGACCCAGGCCTTCCTTCGCCTGCGCGAGGAGCTTGCCGTCGCTGTCGTAGACGAAGAGCGAGTATTGCGCCACCACGAGCTCGTTCGCGCCGTCGCCCTCGAGATCGGAGACGACCGGCGAGGCGAACCAGCCGGTCTCGCCGGGCAGGTTGTAGAGGAAAAGCGGGGCTTGCACCTCGCCCTGGCTCTCGCCCGCGGCGCAGACCGGGTTGCGATCGCCGCCCGTGCTGTTCGCGTCCACCCCCGCGTCGTTGCCGGACCCGCTCCCGGCGCATCCCGCGACGAGCGCGAGCGAGGGAAGAAACCGGGTTGACCTTCGAAGAACATGGCTCATGCTTTGCTCCTTCAGGTGAACATGGGCTTCACGGAATGTCGATTACAGTATAGATCAACCGGCCTTACGGGTTGAGCGTGATACGAGGGGCGAGGCGAGGAGATCGATGGACAGTGTGGGCCGCTATGCGGTCATCCGCAAGATCGGATCGGGCGGGATGGCCGAGGTCTTCCTGGCGCGGGCGCGCGGGGCCGAGGGCACCGAGAAGCTGCTCGTGCTCAAGAAGATCCACCCGGCGCTGGCCCTGAACCACCGCTTCATCGACATGTTCGTGGACGAGGCGCGGGTGGCCATGCGCCTCAACCACTCCAACATCGTGCAGGTCTACGCGTTCGAGCACCTGGACGGCGCCTACGTGTTGTCCATGGAGTACGTGGACGGCCCGGACCTGCAGGCGCTGGAGGCCGCCGCCCGCCGCCGCCGCCGCCGGCTGCCGTTCGGGCTCGCGGCCTTCGTCGCGGCCGAGGTGGCCAAGGGGCTCGATTACGCGCACAGCCGTCGCGACGACCGCGGCGAGCCCCTCGACATCGTGCACCGCGACGTGTCGCCGCAGAACATCCTCGTCTCGCGACAGGGCGCGGTGAAGATCGCGGACTTCGGCATCGCGCGGGCGCGGTGGCTGCACGAGGAGGCGTCGCAGGCGCTCAAGGGCAAGGTCGGCTACATGGCGCCTGAGCAGGCGGCGCGCAGGCCGGTCGACCTGCGCAGCGACGTCTACTCGCTCGGGCTCGTGCTCGAGGAGATGCTCGTCGGCAGGCCCATGCTCGACCTGCGGCCGGGCGTGGAGCCCCTCACCGCGGCCCTCGAGGCGCGCTTCCCCCTTCCGCGCGACGTGGATCCGTCGATCCCGCAGGCCCTCGACGCGATCGTGGGGCGCGCGACGGCCCGCGATCCCGCTGAGCGCTACGACACGGCGCGCGAGATGGCCCAGGCGCTCGCGCTCTACCTGCACTCGCTGCCCGAGATCAACGACGCGGGCACGCTCGAGGCGTGGATCGCGCAGATGATGCCCCAGGAGGAGGGCGAGCCCCATCCCGCGGCCGATTCGACGGGGGACGCCGCCACGACCGCGGCCGGCCGACGGCGCGGCCGGGAGACTCCACGCGAGCGGGCGCTGGGCGAGGTGGAGCGTCGGTCCATGATCCTGGTCTCGGCGGCGGTGGAGATCGAGCCCCATCCCGCGCGCGGCGAGGTGCGCAACGAGTTCTTCAGGCTCGTGGGCGAGATGGCGTACAAGGCCGAGGGCGTCCTCGAGGTCACGAGCTCGGGTTTCCGCATCTTCCTCGGGCTCATCTACTCCTCCATGGAGGACGCGATCCGGGCCTTGCGCCTCGCCTACGACGTGCTCGACGTGAGCCAGTCCCTGTCACGCGACCGGGGCGTGGCCATCCGCGTTTCGCTGGCGGTCAGCCGCGGCCACGCGCGCTATCGCCGCGACCTCGCGGACAGCGTGCCCGTCTTCACCCCGGAGGCCGGCACGCTCGAGGCCGCGGACCAGCTGCTCGGCGTAGCCGCGGCCGGCGAGATCGTGGCCGGGGGCGGTGTCTACAGGCTGGCGCGGCGCGAGTTCAACTTCGACGAGCCGCGCGCGGCCTTGCCCCAGAACGCGACAGGCGATGGCGACGAGCGCGCCGACGTGGCCCGCGCGCACCGCGTCAAAGGGGCGAAGAGCCGGGCCGAGCGCAGCCGCGTGGAGGAGGGGGAGGCGGAGTTCCACGGGCGGGTCGCGGAGATGGAGCACCTGTCCGGTGCGCTGCGCCGGGCGCTCGGCGGCCGTCCGGTGCTCCTGCGCGTCACGGGCGAGATGGGCATCGGCAAGTCGCGGCTCGTGGCGCGCTTCCTCACGACCGTCCCGCCGTCCCTGGCCGACGTGGTGCGCGCCGAGTGCCTGTACGCCGAGCGCGACACGCCTCTCTCCTCGGTCGCGGCGGTCCTGCGCGCCGTCCTCGACCTGCCCGAGGGCGACGTGGCCGGGCTGCTCGGCAGGTGCCTTGGCCGGCTGCTGCCCGGCGCGACGCGCTACACAAAGAGGCAGGAGCGCTTCCTCGCGGGCCTGCTCGCGTCGCCCGCCTCCCTGTGGGCCCGCAGCGGCGACAGCCAGCGCGATCTGGTGCGTGCGTCCGCGTTCGGCCTCGGCGTGCTCCTCGCGCGGCGGACCGCGACGCGCCCGCTCGTGGTGGTCGTGGACAACGCCCACTGGCTCGACGCCCCAAGCGTGGACGTCCTCTCCGAGCTTGCCCGGACGCGCGGCTTCGCGCCGGTCCTCGTGCTGCTCGTGGGACATCCGGCCACGCTTACGGGGCGGCGCATCGCGGGGCTCGACGGCCTCGAGATCTCCGAGCTGCAAGACGACGTGATGAGGAAGATCGTGGCCGACAGGCTCGGCTCGGGCGACGGAACCGACGAGATCGTCGAGCAGGTCGTGACGCGCGCCCACGGCAACCCGTTCTTTGCAGGAGAGATCATCGATTCGCTCATCGAGCGTGGCGCCATCGAGCTTGTCGCGGGCTCCACTCCCTCGCGCTACCGCCAGGCGCGGCAGGAGCCCATCCCGCTGCCCACGACCATGGAGGGTCTCGCCGCCGCGCGCATCGACGCCCTGCCGCAAGGCCAGCGCACGGTGCTGCGGGCCGCGTCGGCCATCGGCGCCAGCTTCACGCTCGAGACGCTCGGGCGGCTCGCGGAGCGCGACGTGCAGGAGGACGTGGCCGCTCTCGTGGGGCTCGGGCTGCTCGTAGAGGCCGCGACCCGGCCCGCCGAGCAGCGGGCCTACCGCTTCCGGCGTCCCATGGACCGGGAGGCGGCGTACGGCGGGCTCGCGACCCAGGATCTCAAGCGCATCCACAGGAGCCTCGCCGATGAGCTCATCGCGGTTGCCGAATCCGGCGAGGGGGCGCCCATCCTGCGCATCGCCTGGCACCTCGAGCGGTGCGGCGAGACCGAACGGGCCGGCGCCGCATACCTCGAGGCCGCCGACGCGGCCATGGCCATTTACTCGAGCCGCGAGGCGCTGCGCCTCTACGACCGCGCCCTGCCGCTCCTCGCGCCGTCCTGTGCGCCACGCTTCAAGGCGCTCTCGAGGCGCGAGCAGATCCTGAAGGGCCTCGGCCGGCACAAGGAACGGGAGGCCGACGTGGCGGAGATGGAGCGCCTCGCCCGGGAGCTGCACGACGGCTCCATGGCGGCCGCCGCGGCCAACAGGCGCGCCCAGCTGCGCTACGATCTCGGAGACTTCGCCTCCGCGGCCGCATCCTTGACCGCGGCCCTCGAGCTCGGCGTGCACGCCGGCGACACGGCCGAGCAGGCCGAGTCCCTGCGGCTGCTCGCCTACGTGGCCTCCGAGGAGGGCCACCTCATCCGCGCGCTCGACTGCTGCGATCGGGCGCTCGCGCTCGTGCCCGAGGGCGAGGGCGGGCTCTCGCTCAAGGGACGCGTCGAGAACAGCAAGGGGCTCGTGCTCTACACCATGGGCTTCCTCGACGCGGCGCCCGCCGTGCTCGTGGAGAGCCTCGTCTCCTTGCGCCGCTCCGGGAACCGCGCGGCCGAATCCCTCGCGCTCAGCAACCTGGCCCTGCTCGCCCGCGCCCGCGGCGAGCTGACCGAGGCCCTCGAGCTCTTCGAGCGCGCGCTGCGCATCGACGCCCAGATCCGCGACGTGTCGGCGCGCGGCAGGAAGCTCGCCAACATGGGCCTCATCTGCGTGGAGCTGGGCGACTTCGAGAGCGCGGCGGCCCACTTCGATGAGAGCCTCACCGTGTGCCGCGACAACCAGGAGCCCGTGGGCGAGATCGAGACGCGGCTCGGGCTGGCCGAGCTCAAGATGGCCGAGGGCGATCCCCGTTCGGCCCGCGAGCTGCTCGAGGATCTCGGACGCGAGCGCCTCGTGTCCTTGAGCCGCATCCTGCTCACGCAGCACCGCCAGCTCATCTGCCTCGCCCTCATGGGCACGGGCTCGCTCGGTGCCGCGCGCCGCGCCGCCGAGGAGGCGACGCGCGTGGCGCTCGCCGCGGGCATGAACGGCGAGGCCATCCACGGCGGCGTGCTGCAGGGGCTGGTTCTGGCCGAGTCCGGCCTCCACGGCGAGGGGCTCGCCGCCACGAGGCGCGCCACGGATCTCCTCGCGGACGTGGGACGGGTGCGCCGCGCCGAGCGCATCTGGTGGCTGCAGGCGCTCACGCTGCACAAGACCGGAGCGAAAACGCGCGCCGAGCGCGCCCTCGCCGAGGCCCGCAAAGAGGTGGAGCGCAAGCGCGAGCTCATCGCGAACCCGCGCACGCGCGCCCTCTACGACGCCCACCCGGACGTGCGGGCGATACGGGCCGGCCTCGGCTGACCCACCTTCTTTCGCCTTGCCAACGGCCCTGGAACCGGACACATAGGTTCGAAAGTGCGCGAACGCGCGGAAGGTGGCGCATGTCCGAGGAGAATAGCGGGAAGGGGACGGGCAAGGTGCTCATGCAGGGCAACGTGGCGGCCGCCGAAGCCGCCGTGCGCGCGGGGTGCCGCTTCTTCGCGGGGTACCCCATCACGCCGTCGAGCGAGATCATGGTGCGCATGGCCGAGCTCCTGCGCGAGCGGGGCGGCACGTTCATCCAGATGGAGGACGAGATCGCCTCGATCTCGGCGGTCATCGGCGCCTCGTGGAGCGGCGTCAAGGCCATGACCGCCACGTCCGGTCCGGGCTTCAGCCTGATGCAGGAGGGCCTGGGATACGCCTACTTCACCGAAACCCCCCTCGTGCTCATCGACGTGCAGCGCGCCGGGCCGTGCACGGGACAGGCCACCCACGTGGGCTCGGGCGACCTCATGCAGGTGCGCTACGGCTCCCACGGCGACGTGTTCCCCATCGCGCTTTGCCCGTGGTCGGTGCAGGAGCTGCACGACCTCACCATCCGCGCGTTCAACCTGTCCGAGCGCTTCCGGGTGCCGGCGTTCATCATGACCGACGAGGGTGTGGGCCACTTGCGCGAGACCGTGGAGTTGAAGGACGCCGCCGAGATCGTGGATCGCGTCCGACGAGGGGACGGGCCGCCCTTCGGCTCGCCGCTGCCCGACGGGGTGCCGCCCATGCCGGCCTTCGGCGACGGCGCGCAGCTTTTGATCACGGGCTCGACCCACGACCCCAAGGGCTTTCGCAAGGTGGACGATCCGAAGATCCACGACGCGCTCGTGACGCGCCTCATGCACAAGACCACGGATCACGCGGACGAGATCGTCGAGACCGAGGAGAGCATGCTCGACGACGCGTCCGTGGCCTTCTTCGCCTACGGCATCTGCGCGCGCTCGGCGCTCGCCGCCGTGAAGCGCCTGCGCGCCAAGGGCGTCAAGGCCGGGCTCCTGCGCACGCGCACCATCTGGCCGTTCCCGGCCAAGCAGTTGGCCGATCTCGGCGGCCGCGTGAAGCACATCGTGGTGCCCGAGCTCAACAAGGGCCAGATGGCCGACGTGGCGCGGCAGCATGCGCGTTGCGACGTGCTTTCCGTCACCCAGACCGATGGCCAGCTCATCGAGCCCGAGCGGCTCGTGGAATTCGTCATCGGACTCGGCTGACGCGACAAAGGCCCGTGCGGCATAGAAGGAGGGGCATGCGATGAGAACGATTTCGTTTTTGTGCGCTCTAGGGCTGTTTTCGGCCGGGATGTCGTGCTCACGCGAATCGGCTGGGGACGGGGACGACACGAACAGCGGAACCGGGGCCGACGCCGGGGAGGACGGCGGCGCGGATACGGACGCGGACACCGATTCCGACACTGACACCGGGGTCTCCTTGTGCGGCGAGGATATCGTCCCCAGCACCGACTTCGTGCTGGGAGATGCGGCTTACGACATCCCGGACTTGGCGCGGCCGGCCAAGTGCGAGACCTACGCCGACCAACTCTACCACACACTGGTCGCCCGTATGACGGACAAAGCTGCCGATGCCTACGCTGCGGCCGGCGTGACCAACGAGTACTCGCGCGCGGATCCCGAAAACGCGGATGGCAGCCACGCGATCCTCCGCGGGGTCGACGGCACATTCCTCGTCTACGACACCTCCGACTTCTCCGTGGCGGCAGACATCACCCCCTTCGTATTTCTCAATCAGGAGCCGGAGCCGCGCTGGGATCCGGCCGAGCCGGCTTTCCTCTACTTCCTCGACGGCATGAGCCTCAAACGGTTCGACGTGGGCGATATGTCGAGCACCACGATCCACGATTTTTCGGCCGAATTCCCGGCGCTTGCTGCCGCGGGAGGGAGGATTAGCACCGGAACCGAGGGCGAGCCGTCGCGCGACGGGAACCGTTTCTGCTTCATGGTCGTCGATCAGGACGGCGCGGCGCACGCGTTCGTCTCCTACGACCGGCAGACCGACGCCGTGCTCGGCACCATGACCGCGGCCGGCCTTTCCGACACCGTCAACTGGGCGAGCATCTCGGCCACCGGCGCGCATTGCGTGCTCGGCTTCGACCTCGGCGGCGCGACCTCGTACACGGGCGACTTCGCGAGCCATGTCGACATCGCCGTCATGCCCGGGCACGGCCTCGGGCACTCCGACTTCGCGGTGACCACGGACGGCAGGGACGTGACGGTCTTCCAGGACATCCGCACCGACTTCATCACCATGGGCGATCTCGAGACCGGCGAGCTCACCGAGCTCGTGCACATCCCGTTCGAGGTGAACCCGGACATCGGGCTGCACTTCTCCGGACACGGTCCGGCGGGCTGGGTGCTGGTCTCGACCAGCGGCGCCAAGAATCCACCGTCAGGATCGAGCCGCTCGTGGATGGACACGAGCCTGTTCTTCCTGGAGCTGGGCGGGGCGCACCGCGTGCTCCGCGTGGCGAGCACATACACCTACCAGGCCATCGACTACACCGGCGAGAGCAACTACTTCGCCGAGGCCTTCGCCTCGACCAACCGGGTCGGCACGCGCGTCTACTGGGGTGCGAATTTCGGGCAGGGGGATCTCACGTCGCAGTTCGAGGTGATGGTGGCGATTTTGCCCGAAGGGTGGCCTGCGCTCCTGCCGTGACCACGGGTGGCGCCATACTGGAGCTTGTCCTCGAACGTGGGGACGTGGTTGTCGACCATGTCCGCAAGGTTCGTTCGCAACGAACCGGACGGCACGATGGAGGTGGTCGCCGACGGTCCGCTCTCACGCCACGCGGTTCTCAAGGCGCTCTGCAATCCAGATCTTGATGATCGACTGCCGCGTGACGCCGAGCAGGTTGAGGGGTCAGCTTGGCGGACCATCGACCGGCGCGAAGTCCGCGAGAATCCTCCTCGCGTCGAGCAGCACGTCTCCCGCGCGCCTGCGCACGACGTACGGCTTCTCGTAGAAATCCAGGAACGGCGCCTCGTGTTCCTTCCACACCAGCAGGTAGTCGATCTTCCATTTCTCAAGCCACAGATAGAACGCGCGGTCATCCCTGACGCTTTTGGAGTTCCACAGGTTGAGCGGGTACTCCACGGTCCTGCGCCCCGTGAAGTAGGTGAACATCTCCCCGTAGCGGCAAGGGGAGATGATCGCGTCCGGACGCAGGAACCGCCTGTAGTGGGCCATCAACTTCCGGTGGTCACGCGCTTGCTCCTTGAGCCGCGGGACGACGAAGGCCCCCTTGAGGAAGCGATCGCCGAGAACCCGCCGGAACGCCGGGGTCGCGAAGCCGCTGGCCAAAAATCCGGCCAGCAGCACCCCGAGGAGCACGGTCATGGCGCGGCCGAGCGAGACCGCCTTCAGCACCGCGACCACCGCGATGGTCGCGACGAGGACGAGGTTCAGGTGGAGGGGAATCCAGTAGCGGCTATCGTGGTACGGGGTGAGCGAGATGGACAGGAAGCTCACGGCGCCGTGAACCGCGCACAGGAGGATGGCGACCTTCTGGGCGCGCCCCAGGCGGCCCCACACCACGAGAGCCAGGAGCGGCACGACGTAGATCAGGCTGTCCGTCACCTGCACGACGGTCGCCCAGTTCCGGGAGGCGTACCCCAAGCGGTCGAAGAGCCACAGGCCCGGCTCGGTGAAGAGCGTCGCCGGGGCGGCATCCGGCGGCCAGAAGGACGTGGGCGAAATGCCCGAGTAGACGAGGGTCACCGACTGCGCGTTGTTGCTGGCGAACGGGGCGCCGAAGCGCACCATGTTGCGGATGACCCACGGCAGGGAGAAGAGCGCGAGCGCACCGGTCATCCAGGCGGTCTTCGCGAGGCTGCGGCCCGTGGGAAAGCCGCATGCCCGGTAGGCGAGGAGGGAGAAGGGGATCGCGCACAGCACAAAGGTGATCTGCTCGAAGCGCGTCAGGGCGAGCAGGCACAG
>JAQTNF010000166.1 GCA_028713995.1 Deltaproteobacteria bacterium
CGGTGTCAGCGTCCGGGTCGGCGTCAGTATCGGCGTCGGTGTCGGTGTCCGTGTCTCCGTCCGTGTCCGTATCCGTATCCCCGTCCGCGTCCGCGTCCGCGTCCGCGTCCGCACCCGTGTCCGTGCTGTCCTCGGTGCCCGTGCCGGTTCCCGTGTCCGTGTCGTCCGCGCCGCTGTCCGGCTCGTAGGCCTTGTCGAAATCGTAGACGAGCCCGCACCCGGCCACGCCCAGGCCGAGCACCACGGCGAACAGGAATGCGGAAACGTTCCCTCGCGAGCGCGGCTCCATCCTAGAACCTCCCGACAAGGCCGACCGAGGCCCCCTGGTCCGTGACAGCCGCCGAGGGTGTCACCTCAGCTTCGTCCCCGCCGAAGTCCGTGAAGAACGCGAGCACGCCCGTGGCCACGGCCGCGGCGCAGGTCAGTCCGAGCAGCACGCGTTCACCGGTCTGCATCGCCTTGCCCTTGTCGACGAGCGCCTTGTCGGACGGGTTCTTCTCCAGATCGTCGGCCGTGGACTGTACCGCCAGCTCGAGCCCCAGCGTGCCCGCACCGAGCGCGCCGGCCGCGCCGAGGGTGAGGTAGAAATAGAGCGGATCGAGCCCCTCCCCCTTGGGGGTCGGCCCCGGGGGTGCGGACGCGGCGACCTTGCCCTTTGCCTCCGGACGGCGCACGGGCGCCTTGGGCCTGATCGCAACGGGCGATGCGCCGATGGCCTCCACCTTGACCACGACCTCCTGGCCGCCGGCCACGGGCACGATCTGCCGGTGCAGCCTGGCGCCTCCGCGCGTGACCTCGACCTCGTGCTTGCCGAGATCGACGAGCACGGGTGCCTTGAGAGGTGTCTCGCCCCTGACCTCTCCGTCCACCATGACCGTGGCACCGGCCGCGGCGCAACTGAGGCGGATGGAGCCCACCAACGCGTCGAGCCGCTTCATCTCGCGGTCCACCTCGGTGCGCCGCGCCTTCTCGATCTCGGCTCCGCCCCCGGACACGTACCCGCGGTACGCCTCGAGGGCCGCCGCGTAATGACCCAGCTCGTTCTCGGCCTGGGCGATGTTGAAGAGGATCTTGTACGACGGCTTGAGCTCGTAGGCCCTGGCGAACGCGACCGCCGCCTGCTCGAAGCGGTTGTCGCCGTAAAGCTCCACGCCCTGCTGGAACTGGATGCGCGCCTCTTCGTCCCTGTCCCCGGCCCGCGCGGGATTCGCCGCGAGGGTCATGAGAAGCGCCGTGAGGCCGGTGAGTGTCCTCGTCATCATGTCATTCGTGCCGTGAAGGTCCTGCCTGACTGATGTTACTACAGTCCCCAATGGCCCGCGACACGAACTGAAGAATTGAAATGGCCGAAACGCCGGGTCGGGATATTATTGCCGTGTGGCAAGACTCACGCACCCCGCAATCATCCTCGCGGCTGCCTTCGCATCGTGCGCGGCGCTCGACCGCTCCATCGATCTTTCGAGCGCGCCCATGCTGGGCCCGGCGGACGCGCCCATCGAGATCGTGGTCTTCTCCGACTTCGAGTGCCCGTTCTGCAAGCGCGCTGCGGCCGAGCTGAAGCGCATCGAGGTCGGCCGACCGGGCCGCGTGAAGATCTTCTTCAAGCACTACCCGCTCGCCATGCACGTGAGCTCCGTGCCCGCCGCGCTCGCGGCCGAGGCCGCGCGCATGCAGGGCCGGTTCTGGGAGATGCACGACGCCCTGTTCGAGCACCAGGGCGACCTCTCGCCCTCGCTCTACCCGAAGCTCGCGGCCGAGCTCGGTCTCGACGTCGCACGTTTCGCCAAGGACATGGCATCGCCCGAGGCCGCGGCGCGGATCACGGCCGATCAGGCCGACGGAAAGAAGCTGCGCGTGGACGGCACGCCCTTCTTCGTCGTGAACCGCGTCCCGTTCCTCGGCTCCTACGCGGATCTTGGTGCGAGGCTCGACGGCATGGACGGGCTCAAGTAGGCCGCGACCGCCCCATCCCGCGCGAGATGCGCGCGAGGTCGAGCGCGGCGCGCCCGAAGTCGAGGACCTTGAGCCTGGAGCCGGACACGTGGGACCACGCCCCGAGCGGGTGCTCGACGACGCGCTCGCGAAGCACGGTCGTGCCCGCCCGCCGATCGTGCAGGGCGATGCGCACCAGGATCTCCACGTCGAAGATCCACCGGCTCTCGAACGGCTCGCCGAAGATCTCTCGCGCGAGCTCTTCGCTCCTCATCACCTTGGCCCCGCACTGGGTGTCGTAGACCGGCAGGTCGAGGACGCAGCTCGCCGCGGTGGCGAACACCCGCCCGAGATAATGTCGCACGCTCGAGCGCTCGACACGCCTGCCGAGCATGCGCACGCGCGAGCCGATGACCAGGAAGGCGTCCCTCGCGAAGAGGGCCTCGATCATGGCGTCGAGCTCCGTGAGGGGCGCGGCCAGATCCGCGTCCCAGTAGCCGACCGCCTCGGCGTCGCCGCGAAGCGCCTCGAGCACGCCGCGCCGCACGGCCTCGGCCTTGCCCGCGTTCGCCTCGAGGTCGAGGACCGAGGCGCGTCCTCCTCTCACGATGCGTTCGAGGACCTCGCACGTGGCGTCCGTGCTGCCGTCGTTCACGAAGAGGAATTCGAGCCAGGGCCTTTGCGCGAGCGCGCGGACGAACGCCTCCGCGTCCAGGCGGGACGCCTCGTTGTAGCAGGGGACGACGATGGCCGTTTTGTGCATAGCGCCCACACCGTCAGCCCCGGCACGGTGATATCGAGCCCGCGAAGCCCGAGGAGAAGACGGTTCTCGATCCGCCATGTTAGCTCAAACGCCCTCGCCGTCCAACCGAGTCGAGACGCGGCGAACGCGAGATCGCTGCCCGTGCGGGCGCCCCGCAAACCTTCCAATACGCGGGAAAGAGCGCGTGCGGGCAGGAGCGAGGCAAAGAGGTAGCCGTGGCGCTCCGTCGCGAGGCCGGCGCCTTCCATGACGTCGAGGAGCCCGCGCAGATCGTAGCGGCGCCTGTGGCCGAGGAACGCGTCGTGGCCGCTCCACAGGGAAGGGAACGCGGGCGCCGTGACGAGGACGTGCCCCCCCGGCTTGACGAAGCGCGACACGACGTCCGCGAGAAAGGCCCGGTCGTCGTCGACGTGCTCGAGCACGTCGAGCAGGAGCGCGAGGTCGAACGCGGCGCGCGGGACGTCGTCGAGACGCCTCACGAGCTCCATGCCGGGCCACGCCCGCGACACGGCCCGGATCTGCTCGTCGGTGAAGCTCGGATCCACCCCGAACACGGTGCAAGGCGCCAGACCCAAGGTGGCCGCCTTCGCCGCGTAGCCGTCGCCGCAGCCCACGTCGAGCACGGCGCCTCGCGGCCCGATCTCGATGCCCGTGAGGATGCGGCGCAGGGCGTGGGCGCGCGCGATCTCCCACGGATGGCGCCTCGCGCCCGCGTCCTTCATCTCGCGCAGGTCCACGGCTCACGCCCTCCTTCGCGAGCGGCGCCGGGCGATCGCCGCGACGAGGCCGAGGGCCGCGATCGAGATCGCGGACACGACGGATCCCGCGACGAACGAGCCGGGCAGGTAGCGCATCTCGATCGTGTGCCTGCCCGGCGGCACGGGAACGCCGCGCATGACCCGGTTGGCGTGGACCATGGGCGCTTGCCTCCCGTCGACGGTCGCGGTCCAGCCGGGCAGGAGCACGTCCGACAGCACGAGCACCGCGCGCGAGGCCGCCTCGGCCCGGATCCCGACCCGGTTCGGCTCGTACAGCACGATCTCGGCCGTCTCGGTCGCGCCCTTTGGGGCAGGCTCGGGAGCGTCGAACCCGGCTGTTGGTCGGGACTCGAGGAGCACCGTCTCGCGAATGTCGAACCCGGGGCTCTCCATGCGGGAGTAGGCGGCGTCCTCGTCGGCCACCACCTCCGTGCGGTGCACGAGCGCGACGCGCGGCTCCGCCTTCTCGTCGCGATAGACGTAGGTCTCGCCCGCGCGCTTCCACGGCGCGAACCAGTCGTAACCGGTCACGATCCGGTTCCTTCCGGCGACGAGCGGCCCGAGCGACACGAGCGTGGACACGCCGAGGTGCCGGATGAGCGGCGAGCCCTTGCGCAGCCTCTCGATGACGAAGAACGTGTCCTTGGCCCTGCCCTGCGAGCGGTTCAGGTAGCGGGCGTAGCGGTCGTCGATGAACGAGTCGTACCCGGCCGGGTTTCCGATCCCGTGCATGGCGCCGTAGTTCATCCAGCGCGTCTCGGGCGGCGTGAGGAACCGGGCCGCGACGCCCCCCTGCTCGCGGGCGAGGTCCACCACTCCCGCGGGGAGCGCGAACCGGCTCTCGGGCGCGGTCTTGAGGAAGCGCCGGCCGAAGCCGTGGAGGTCGAGGACGAGCAGCGTCACGAGCGCCGGTCCCAGCACGCGCAGCCACGAAGGGCGGTGCATCCCGAGCGTGAGGACGATCGCTCCGACGCAGAGCGTGGCCGCGGCCTTGGTCGCGTCGGTCCGGACGAGCGCCAGCAACGCGGCCCAGCTTTGGTCCGTCATGACCGCGACCTTCCCGCGATCGCAGACGCCCGCGAGCCAGCCTTGAAAATCCGAGGACGAGGCCGAACCGAGCACGGCTGCAGCCGCGAGACCCGCGAGCGCCGGCAGGGCCACGGCGATCCACGCCGCGACGCGACGGCCGCGCGGGATGCCGCCCGCGAGCCATGCGTCGAGCGCCTGCGCCGCGAGCAGGGAGCAGAACAAGGTGACGAGCAGACAGAAGCGCCCGGGCGAACGGAACAGGTCCGCCCCGGGGATCACGTCGAGATAGAGCCCGAACACGGGCGTGTGGGCGCCCAGGGCGAGCACCAGCCCAGCGAGCGCCACCGCGACCGCGGGAACGACGCGGCGCCAGGGCAGGACCGCGACGCCGAGAATCGCGAGCGCGAGCGGCGCGAGCCCCAGGTAGCCGAGCGCCTCCCAGTAGGACCAGTCGCCCAGGAACAAAGCGTCCACGTTGTTCCCGAACAGATTGGGAAGCAGGTACGTGAGCAGGTTGGCAGGCGCCGACGAGTACGAGGCGTTGTACTCGAGGCTGCGCTCGGCCCGCTGCGTGAGCCCGATCGTGTCGAGCATGGGGAGCACCTGAACCGCGGCCAGCACGGCTCCCGCCGCCATCACGGACACCATGAAGCCGAACGCGGTTGCCGCCCCGCGCGCGCGAGCCTTTCCGCCCGTCCCGCCCATCTCGCCGAGGAGCGCATCGAGGATGAAGTAGAGGAGCAGCCCGGCCGTGCCGATGAACACCACGTGGTAGTGGCCGCACAAAACCATGAGCCCGGCGAGGGCCGCTCCCGGGAGAAGGTGCTTGCGCGAGCCGCGCAACGCCCGGTCCACGCAGCCCGCGATCCACGGCAGGTACGCGGCCGTTGCGATCATGACGCGGTGCCCCGCGAACAGGTGCAGGAACATGAACCCGGACAGCGCGAACGCCGAACCGGCGACGTACGACGCGAGACGGCTTCTCACCCGCCCCCTCGCGAACCATGCGCCGCCCACCGCGGCCAGCGCGAGATGCAATAAGATGCCGAGCTTGATATCAAAACCCGCGGGCAGCACGATGCCGGTCCACCAGCCCGGGTAGAGGTAGCCGTGGATCCCGGCCTGGAACGGGATCCCGCCCAGGATGTACGGGTTCCACAGCGGCAGCACGCCCTTCGCGATCCACGAGGTCGCGAACACGTGGAGCGGGTACTCGTTGCTGACCATGTCCGTGCCGGAGCCCAGGAAGAGCTCGCTCGTGGCGAAGAGCGGCAACACGAACGCGAGGGCCGTCGCCGCCGCGGCCACGAGGTCCGCGTTTTCGCGGGCAAAGATCGCGAGCCTGCGCCCACGGGCCCCGGATGCGAGGGGCGCGCCTGCCTCGCGCGGCTCCGCCTGCTTCCCCCGGCCCTTGTCCTTCCTCTTCTTTCCCACGGACCTCAGGGCATGCCGAGCCGGCACACCGCCTCCGGGCGCAGGATGTCGTCGAACTGCTCCGCGGTCACGAGGCCCTCGCCCACTGCCACGTCGCGCACGGTCCTGCCGGTCTCACGGGCGCGCCGCGCGACCTCCCCTGCTTTCTCGTATCCCACGAGCGGAACGAGCGCCGTCGCGACCGCGGTCGAGCCCTCCACGTGGGCCCGGCAGCGCTCCTCGTCGGCCTTAAGCCCCACGACCGCGTGGCGACGCAGGACGTCGGCGGCGCGCGCGAGCAGATCGAGGCTGCCGAGCAGGCAATGGGCCACGAGCGGGAGGAACGGGTTGAGCTCGAGGCTGCCGGCGGCGCAGGCCGCGGCGATCACCGCGTCGTGACCCATGACGAGCATGGCCGCCTGGCTCACGGCCTCGGGAATGACCGGGTTCACCTTGCCGGGCATGATGCTCGAGCCGGCCTGCCGCGCGGGAAGCCGGATCTCGCCGATGCCCGCCTCGGGGCCCGACGAGAGGAGGCGCAGGTCGTTCGAGATCTTGAGCAGGGTGACCGCGTTCGCCTTCAAGATGCCCGACACCTCCACGAACACGTCCGCGTTCTGCGTGGCCTCGACCAGGTTCTCGGCCCGCGCGAAGCCGATGCCCGTGAGCTCGCGCAGGGCGTCGACCACCTTGAAGATGTACTGTCGCGGCGCCGCGAGGCCCGTGCCGATGGCCGTGCCGCCCAGGTTCACCACGCGCAGGCGCTCCTCGCACTTGTAGATGCGCCAGCGATCGCGGCTCAACGCCTCGGCGTAGGCGCCCATCTCGCGGCCGAGCGTGGTGAGCACCGCGTCCTGCATCTGCGTGCGGCCCACCTTGACCACGTGGGCGAGCTCCTTCTCCTTGTCCTGGAAGGCCTCCTGCAGCGCGAGCACGTTGCGCTCGAGCGCGTGCAAAAGCCGGATGGCGGCCAGCCGCAGCGCCGTGGGGTACACGTCGTTCGTGGATTGGTGCAGGTTCACGTCGTCGAGGGGCGAGACTCGCCCGTACGCGCCGCGAGGCTCTCCGAGGAGCTCGAGCGCCCGGTTCGCGATCACCTCGTTGACGTTCATGTTCGTGCTGGTGCCCGCGCCGCCCTGCAACGCGTCCACGATCACGTGCGCATCGAGGAGCCCTTTTGCGAGCTCGCCGCACGCGCGTTCGATGGCGTCGGCCTTGGCGTCGTCGCCCTTCCACGCGCCGAGCGATCTGTTGGTCGACGCGCAGGCGTGCTTGACCGCGCCCATGGCCGCGACGAGCGCCGGGTGCACGGGCCGGCCCGCGAGCGGGAAGTTCTCGAGCGCCCGCACGGTGTGCGCCCCGTAGAGCGCCGCCGCGTCCACCTCGACCTCGCCCAAGGGGTCCTTTTCCTTCCGGGTCGTCACGGGCTAGTGGCCGAACACCATCTTCTGGACCTCGACGCCGGGGATGGCGCCGAGCTTGTCGCCGAGCGCGAGGCAGGCCTTCTCTTCGCCCACGAGCTCGAGCAGCACGACGCCGCCCGGCGCGCACGCCGTACCGTTCACCTCGTGCAGGCCGAGGCGCGTCTTGATGTTGCAGCCGTGCTCGGTGAACAGCCGCTGCACCTCGAGGGCGTTCTTCATGCGCTCCGTGACGTGGACTCCCAGGATGATGTGCTTGGGCATGGCTTCCTCCGCGATTGTTGCCTCCGACGGTTTCGAGACTAGCCGTTTGACCGGGAACGGGCAAGACGGGCGCCCGGGCCCGCCCCGCACCGGCTCGACCGACCCGGCGCGCAGGACCGTCGAACGGAGGCACCTACCGGTAGGCCTCCCTGCGGTGCTTGACGCGCATCACGCGGACCTTCTTCGCGCGATCATCGACTTCATAAATGATGCGGATCGTGCCCACGCGGATGCGGGAGTCGTCACGCGATCCGGTGTAGGGGGGACGTGTCAATCCAGCCCAATTGACATATGTCCGCAGTTCCCGATGACACGAAACCGGCTCTCGTTCGGTGTCTTTGGGTCGCTGATTGAGCTTGCTCAGACAAGCGCGGCCGTTGCTGTCCCTTGCGAAGCCTGGCCGCGGCGGTCTATTCTCGATCTCGGAGGTGCCGCATGAAAAGGTTCCCGGTCTTGGTGGAGCAGGACGAGGACGGCGTGTTCATCGCGCACGTGCCGTCCCTCCCGGGTTGTCACACGCAGGCGAAGTCCCTCGCCGAGGTCGAAAAGCGCATCCACGTCGCCATCAGGCTCTACCTCGAGGTGGCCAGGAAGCGCCGTACGCCGATCCAACCGAACAGGTTCATCGGCGCTCACCTCGTCGACGTGGCATGAGCAGGCTCCCGCTCATTTCAGGAAGAGCCATGTGCACGCTGCTCGAAGGAGTCGGATTCAAGAAGATCCGTCAGCGCGGCAGCCACGTTTTCGTGGCCCATCCGGATGGCCGGACGATCGTGGTTCCGGGGCATCGGGGCGAGGATCTCGGGCGCGGTCTCATCCGGACCATTCTGGGCGAGGCCGACATCAGCCTTGAGGCCTACCTGAAGCTCCGCCGCTAGACCTCGCGCAGCACTCCCGCCTGGGCGCCACGCACGCGGCTCAGGATCCCCCATCCAGCCCTTTCAAGGTGTCTCGCATGAGGTCCGGAATGGGTAACCTCACGGAGCATCTCACTCGGCCCCGCACGCAGCTTCACGGCGTTCGGCCAAGAGGCGTGCAGTCGAGACGTGGGGCCTGTT
>JAQTNF010000167.1 GCA_028713995.1 Deltaproteobacteria bacterium
GCCTCTCTCTCGCGGATCCTCGGAGGCCTTGCACGGGCCCGCCATGCGGGGGACGCCTTCCTTGCGGGTCGCGGCGCTGCGCGCGCTCGCGGCAACGGCCCGCAAGCCGACGGCCAAGGATCTGGGCGCGGCAGCGGCCGCCTTGCGCGCCGAGGATGCCGATGTGCGCCTGGAGGGCGCACGCACGTTCCTCATCCTGGCGCTGCGCTCGTATGACTAGTGCCGGCACGGCGTGCGGGATAAGGTGGCCCCATGCAGGACGAGACGGCGCAAACCAAGGAAAAGCCGAACCTGAACGCGGTGCGCTCCGCTGCAATGCTGGCATGCGTGGCCGCGTTCGGGCTCGGACGGCTGTGGCAGGTTCCCCTGACGACACTGATCCTGGCTCTGGCCGGGGCCATGGTCGTGCTCGCGCTGCTATTCGAGCTGCGCTTGCTGCGCTCGCTTTTCGCCTTCTCCTTGCGTGACGTGCTCTTCGCGCTGGCCGTCGGCATCCTCGTCTACGTGCTGCTCTCGTGGGCCCGGCGTGTCCTCCCTGACGTGATGCCGATATCGGGCCTGTGGCTCGGACGGCTCGCGTCCAGGGCCTCGGCGGTGCCGGTCTGGCTCGCGGGACCGGCGGGGGCGATCGTGCTCGTGCCGGCGGAGGAGCTCTTCTGGCGCGGGTTCGTCCTGCGGCGACTCGCCGTGCGCCTGGGTCCCGTCGCTGGCGTGACAATCGCGGCCGCGGCGTACGCGATCTTCTGGACCGCGGCGCTCGACCCGCTCGTCGGCGGTGCGGCGGCGCTTTGCGGGCTCGCGTTCGGGGTCATGACCGTGCGCTCGAAGTCGCTCGTACCGGCCATGGCCGGGCACGCGCTTCTGTGGATCCTGGCGGTGTCCGTGATGCCGCTCTACAGGTGACGGCCGTGAGCGCCGTGGAAGAGCCGATCGAAATCCTCCGATTGACCAACGAGCGGTTCGGATCCTGCTGCTATATCGTCGCGAGCTCGCCAGGGGCCCGTCGGGCGGTCGTCGTCGATCCCGGGGTGCCGTACGAGACGATACGCACCGTGTTGAGGCGGAGGAAGCTTGCGGTCGATTTCGTGATCCTGACCCACGAGCACTTCGATCACATGAGCGGCGCGGGGGAGCTGTGCGCCGGCGAGGGCGCGAAGCTCGTGGCCTCCAAGGAATGCGCCGAAAGCGTCACCGATCCCGCGCGGAACATGTCCAAGTACTCGGGGCTGGGCGAGGTGGCGCTGCGGTCGGTGGACGTCGTGATCGCCGGCGACAGGGGGGATCTCGCATGGGAGGGCCTCGCGCTCGAGATGTTCAGGACTCCCGGCCACACGCCGGGCAGCATGTGCCTGCGCATCGGACCCGCGCTTTTCACCGGGGATGCGTTGATCAAGGACATCAAGACCGTGACGCGCCTGCCGGGAGGAGATAAGCGGCTGAGCAGGAGGAGCATCCGATGGTTGCTCGATACCTTTCCCGGGCGGACGAAGGTCTATCCGGGGCACGGCGAGCCCTTCGAGCTTCGCGAGGCCTCGCGTTGGGCCGAGCTGTGATCAGGAGCTTGCGGGCTCGTTACGGGCGTACAGGGCCGCGCCGATGGCTCCCGAGAGCTGGGGGGCGGGCGGCGTGCGCACGGGTTTTCCGACGGCATCGGAGAGCAGCTCTACCACCGTGGAGTTGTAGGCCACGACCCCGCCCGTGGCGACCACCTTGCCCTCGAACGGATCCATCTCGGTCACGCGCTTGACCACGGATCGGAAGGCGCCCTTGACGATGTCGGGCACCTTCGCGCCCCTGCGTACGAGGGCCAGGATCTCGGTGGCGCTGAACACGGTGCAGAACGACCCGATCTCCACGCGCTCCGTGGAGAGCCGGGCGAGCCCCTCCATCTCCTCGATCCGCACGCCGATGCGCCGAGCGATCTCCTCGAGAAAGGCGCCCGTGCCGGCCGCGCACTTGCGGTTCATCCTGAAGTCCAGCCGGTTGCCGGCCGCGTCGAGCTTGATGATCTTGTTGTCCTGGCCGCCGATGTCGATGATCGTGATGGCCTCGGGGAAGTAGAAGTGGGCGCCGCGCGCGTGGCAGGCGATCTCGGTCTTGGTGCCGTCCGCGAAGGCCACGTTCTTGCGACCGTAGCCCGTGGACACGGTCCGCACGAGGTCCCCGGCGCTTGCTCCGGCGTCCTCTAGAGCCAGGGCGCGTGCCGTCTCGCTCGCCTCCGCGAAGTCCATTCCGCTCGGGATCGCGGCCTTGCCCACGAGCGCACCGCTGGCGTCGACAAGCGCGACCTTGGTGGCCGCCGCGCCCACGTCGATCCCCGCGAAGAGCGGGCTCGCCATGGCCTACTTCTTCCCCTCGAGCTGCTCGATGAAGGCCTCGATCTGCGTGACCGACTGCTCCTCGCTGTAGCAGCGAAGGTCGTTCAGATCGCCGTGGATGACCACGCTCGGGATGCCGAGCTTCTCGGCCAGGCGCTGCGGCATGCCGTAGCGGTTGTTGGAGTTGTTCGGGCACGTCTTGGAGTCGTGGAACAGGATGCCGTCGAACTTGAACAGGTCACGCATGCGCTCGATGTACTTCTCCTTGGCGTCGTCCGAACGCACGATGAACAGCTCGGTGTAGGCGCGCGCCATGGAGTCGAACGGATCCTTGGCGTCGAGGGCGGTGAAGACCCACGAGTTGCAGTAGGTGGACGCCACCACGCAGGTCTTCTGCTCGAGGAAGAGCGTGGACAGCTCGCGCAGCTTGCCCCACACCGGCATGCCGTCCCAGTAGATGCGGTGCCGCTCGCCCTCCACCGCGGCGACCTTGTCCGCGATGCGCTTCTTGAGCTCGGGCAGCAGGTGCTCGTAGTAGTCGACCGCCTCCTGCGTGCCGCGCGCCACCACGGCCGGACCCATGTGGATGGTGCCGTCGAAGAACGTGAACGGGCTCGGGATGGCCGACGAGGTCTCGAGGACCTGCTTCCACAGATCCGTGCAGCGCCGTGACAGGCCCACCACCTCGCGCAGCTTGTCGATGTCGAGCTTCCTGCCCGAGATCTTCTCGAGGGTGGGGACGAGCGCCTTGATCTGGGCGCTGATGGCCTTGACCGCGTCCTCGTTCACGTCGCCGATGTTGCGGAACGTCTCGATGCCGATGCACGGGACGTTCAGCCTGCGGCCGTACCACTGCATCCAGTCCTTCACGTCGCGGCACTGGTTGGTGTTGTAGACGAGCACGTTCGGCTTGGGCAGGCTCGTGATCTCCTTGTACTGCTTGGACAGGGGCGTCTCGCCCTTCAGGAACGCGCCGATGTCGCTCGTCAGGTACGAGCAGATTTCCGGCGAGTAGCCGACCGCGTTGGCGAGCGGGATGTAGTCCATGGCCGTGCGCGTGGCGCCGAGCACCGCGCCGTGGTTCTCCGGGAAGTACACGAGGAACCCCATGGCCCGCAGGAGCTCGGCCGGTCCCACGCTCGTGCACCAGGCGACCTTGGGGCTGCCGGTCTTTGCTGCGTTGTTGAGGTCGTAGAAGTGATTGGCCATCACCTTCTTCATCATGTCCGCTGCCATGATCTTCTTGAACGCGGGCGCCTTCTTCTCTTCAGCCATCTCGTGACTCTCCTTTCTATGCCTTCCTTGCCGATACTATGATCGTGGGACGACCGAATCAACCACCTGCGGAGGCCAGGGGGAACGCGAGGGCCTCGGTGAGCACGAAGCAGGCCTGGAGGTACGACGTGGGGCACAGCGGGAAGCACTCCTTGCAGGCGTTGCACTCCCTCGCGGCGATCTCCGGGATGAAGCAGATCTCCTTCCTCACTCCTCTGTCGACGAAGCCGACGGCGTTCTTCTTCTTGATCTCGGCGCAGTACCTCACGCACAGCCCGCAATGGACGCAGAACGAGGCCTCTTTCTCGAATCGGTCTCTGTCCGACCCGTATTCTTTGGCCAGTTTCTGCAACTCCGGGGAATCCGGGGCATGAGCCAGCAATAGCTCCACGAGGGTCTTGCGAATCCTGTCCACCTTCGGGGATCTGGTCCTGACCACCAGGTCCTTCTCCACCGGGTAGACGCAGGAGACGACGAGCCTGGTCGCGCCTCGGGACTCCGCTTCCACGATGCAGATCCGGCAACCCCCGAAGGGCTCCAGCTTTTCGTGGTGACAGAGCGTGGGGATGGATATGCCCGCGCTGCGTGCAGCCTCCAGCACGGTCATCCCTTCCTTTGCCGCAACGCTTTCCCCGTCAATCCGCAAAGAGATCTCGCTCATGTGTCCTTGCTCTTTCTGACGACGGCCCGCTGGTCCTCGGGGATCGGCGGCGGGACGGGCTCGCCCGAGATCTTCCGCACCGCCGCGAACTTCGAGGGGCAGACCTCGAGGCAGGTTCCACAGTTCGTGCATTTCTCCTCCACGATCACGTGAATCCTGCCCTTGCCGCCGTCGATCGCCTCCGCGGGGCACTTCTTGAGGCAGATCATGCACGCTTGGCACTTGGCCGGATCGATGCAGTACGAGATCAGCTTCTTGCAGGAAAGGGCAGGGCACCGCTTCTCATTGATGTGCGCCTCGTACTCGTCCCTGAAGTAGCGCAGGGTGGAGAGGAACGGGTTGGGCGCGCTCTTGCCCAGGGCGCACAGCGCGGCCTCGACCGCGGTCTCGGAGAGCTCCTTGAGCGTCTCGATGTCGCCATCCTTGCCCTTGCCCTCGGTGATCCGGGTGAGGATCTTGTGCATCTGCCGCAGGCCCTCGCGGCACGGGACGCACTTCCCGCACGACTCGTCGGTCAAGAAGTTGATGAAGTACCTGGCGACATCCACCATGCAGGTGTCCTCGTCCATCACGATCATGCCGCCCGAGCCCATCATCGAGCCCGCCTTCGTGAGCTCGTCGAAGCCGACCTCGAGGTCGAGCAGCGACTCCGGGATGCACCCCCCGGAGGGCCCGCCGGTCTGCACGGCCTTGAACTTCTTGTTGCCGGGGATGCCGCCGCCTATCTTGTAGATGACGTCCCTCAGGGTGATGCCCATGGGGACCTCGACGAGACCGGTATTGGTGATCTTGCCGACCAGGGAGAAGATCTTCGTGCCCTTGCTTTTCTCGGTTCCAATCCGGGTGAACCAGTCGGCGCCCTTGTTGATGATGAGCGGCACGTTCGCCCATGTCTCGACGTTGTTGAGCACGCTCGGCCTGTTCCACAGGCCCTTCAAGTTGGAGCGGATGTACTTCGGCCGGGGTTCGCCCGCCCTGCCTTCCAGCGCGGTCATGAGCGCGGTCGATTCGCCGCAGACGAAGGCGCCGGCTCCGCGGTGCACCTTGACGACGAAATCAAAGCCCGAGCCGAGGATGTTCTTCCCGAGCAAGCCGTACGCCTGCGCCTGCTCGATGGCGAGGAGCACGTTCTCCACGGCCAGGGGGTATTCCTGCCGGACGTAGATGTAGCCCTCGTGGGCGCCGATGGTGTAGCCGCCGATGATCAACCCCTCGAGGATCGAATGAGGGTTTCCCTCGAGGAGCGCCCTGTCCATGAAGGCTCCGGGGTCACCCTCGTCGGCGTTGACGATCACGTACTTCGTCTTGTCAGGGGCGTTGCGGGACCCCTCCCACTTCTGCCCCGCCGGGAAGCCGGCGCCGCCCCGTCCCCTCAGGTTGGACTTCTTGATCTCCGCCAGAACCTCCTCGGCGGTCATCCGGGAGAGAACCTTGGCCAGTGCGGAATAACCCCCGATGGCCAGGTAGTCGTCGATGCTCTTGGAGTCGATCTTGATGTTGTCGCAAATGACGTTCCGCGTCTGGTTCTTGTAGAACGGGATGTCGGATTCATGGACCGCCTTGTCGCCCGTGGCCGGGTCGGAATAGAGCAGGCGGTCCACGGGCTTCTTGTCCCTGATGGTCTGCGACACGATCTCGGCGACGTCCCCGGGCTTGACCTGGAGGTAGCAGATCTCCTCCGGATAGATCACCACCACCGGGCCCTGCTCGCAGAACCCCGGGCATCCGGTTCCCTTGGTGTCCACCGCGGCCTTCAAGCCTTGTTTGTCAATCTCCGCCTCGAACGCGGCGATGACCTCGCCTGCGCCGGAGGCCAGACAACCGGTGCCGGCGCATATCGAGATGCAAGGCTTGCTTGGATCCCTTCCGGACAAGAGCTTCTGCCTGAATGTCGTGAGAGCCTCGGGTGAAAGAAGCCGCGTCATGATGTTCCCCTACTTGTAGCCGTTCAAGACGTCCGCCGTCTTGGCCGGCGAGATCTTGCCGTGAGTCTTCCCGTCGATTTCCATCACCGGTCCGAGCGCGCAGCAGCCGATGCAGTTGACGGTCTCGAGGCTGAACTTCAGCTCCGAGTCCGTCTCTCCGGCCTTGATGCCGATCCGGTCCTCCACCGTGTCGAGGATGCGCTGCGCGCCGCGGACGTGGCAGGCCGTGCCCATGCAGACGTGGATTTCATGGCGCCCTCTCGGAACCAGGCTGAAAGCCTTGTAGAAGGTCGCGATGTGCTGCGTCCGGGCGAGCGGCACCTTCAACCTGTCGCTGACCCTCTTCAACGCCTCGGCGGGCAGCCAGTGGTTCTCCCGCTGGATCTCGAGAAGGATCTGGATGAGAGCGCTGGCTTCGCCTCCATGCCTGTCCACGATCTGGTCGATTCTTGCTTTGTCCATGGCCGCCTTCCCACGTTGTCCTTTTCAGGCAAGCGCGAAGCAGTTCCGGCTTTCGTCGTACGTGACCAGCCCCTGTCTCGACGAGTTGCTCATGTGTCTCGACACCTCTGACGGGGTCAGGCCCAGGGCCTTCCCGATCTCCCCGGCCGACAGGGATTTTCCCCTCAGGAGCAGCATGATCTGGCTCACCGCCAGCTTGTCCGCGACGATCTCGTCGAACAGCCTGTCGAACTCGTCGCTCGCAAAGAACTTCTCGTACGCCTCCTTCGACTTTGCAGGCGCGCGCAGCCTCTCCCTTTCCACGAGCCGGAGGAACGGGACGAGCTTCGAGGCCGCCTCGAGCTTCAGCCCGAGCAGCTCCGGGCCGATCCCCTCGGCAGTGCCCAATGGGCCTATCTCTTTGATCTCCTTGGTGAACTTGTCGATGTATTCGGCCAGCAGGTTGCCGTCCCCGCCGGACATGAAGGCGATGTGGAGCCTTTCCGGGTTCAAACCCATGCGCGCAAGAAGGTTCTTGCAGATGTGCGTGACGCCCAGGGCATCGTAGTTCCCGTGCGTGACGTAGTTGCACTCGTTCAACCGGCAACCGCCGATGAACACACCATCGTTCCCGTTGGAGAACGCCCGGAGGATGAACCCCAGGTCGATCCTCCCGGAGCACATGACGCGAACCAGCCTCACCTCACTCGAATACTGTAGCCGGGAAACTCCGGCCATGTCGGCTGCCCCGTATGCTCACCAGTGGCAGACGAAGCCCAGCATTCTCGGCTTGAACTCGAGACTCGCGCTCATGGCTTCACCTCCTTTCTCCCTCAGATCGCCGCATCGATCTGGCTCAGGATCTCTTCATCTGTGAAATGCTTGAGCACGACCGCATGCGTCGGGCATTTCGCGTTGCACACGCCGTCCCCCTTGCAGAGGACCGGATTCACCCACGCCTTCTTGCCGTTCTCGGTCTCGCGGAACTCGATGGCGCCGTACGAGCACGCCGTGATGCACGCGCCGCACGACACGCAGTCGCGCTCCACGACCTCGCAGACCGAGCCGGAGGCGACGACCGTGTCGTGAGTGAGGAGCGTGAGGACGCGGCCCGCGGCGCCGTACGCCTGGTTGATCGTCTCCTCGATGTGCTTCGGGTAGTGCGCCGTCCCGCAGAGGTACACGCCGTCCGCGGCGAACTCGACGGGCCGAAGCTTCACGTGCGCCTCCTTGAAGAAGCGGTCCGGGCTCAAGTTGACCTTGAACAGCCCGGCGACCTCGTCGGTCGAGGCCGAGGGCACGACCGCCGAGGCCAGCGAGAGGACGTCCGCATTGAGCTCGATGTTCTTCCCGAGGACGGGATCGAAGACGGTCACCTTGAGAACGTCCTTGCCTTCCTCCTTGGCCTCTTGCACCTCGGGCTTGGTCTCCGGCGTGTAGCGGATGAACGCCACGCCCTTGTCGGCCGCCTCGCGGTAGTAGTCCTCTTTCAGCCCGTAGGTGCGCATGTCCCTGAAGAGAACGTAGATGTTCATCCCGGGCCTGCGCTCCTTGAGCTTCAGGGCGTTCTTGATCGCATGGCTGCAGCACACGCGGCTGCAGTAGTTCCGGTCCTCGTTCCGGCAGCCCACGCACTGGATCATCACCAGGTTGTCGGCTCCCACGACCGCCTCGTCGCCCTGCGCGATGCGCTCGCCGAGCTCGAGATGCGTGAACACCTTGTCGCTCTTCTTGTACAGATACTCCGTGGGCTCGTAGACGTCGGCGCCGATGGCGATGACGGTCGCGCCGTGCCTGATC
>JAQTNF010000168.1 GCA_028713995.1 Deltaproteobacteria bacterium
GACCCCGCCGGCCGAGGTCCCGGATGCCGAGTACCCGTTGGTGCTGTCGACCGGGCGCAGGCTGTACCACTACCACACGCGCACGCAGACGGGCCGCTCCGGCCTGAACCAGATGCTGCCCGAGGAGATCGCGGACATCTCGCCGGCGGACGCGGCGGAGCACGGCATCGTGGACGGTGAGATGATCACCCTCAAGACCCGGCGCGGGCAGGTGAGGATCCGCGCCAAGGTGAACGACCGCATCCCGAGGGGATTGGTCTGGACGTCGTTCCATTTCCGCGAAGGGAACGCGAACTGGCTCACGAACAACGTCTTCGACCCCGGCACCAAGACCGCCGAGTACAAGGCCTGTGCGGTGAGGATGGAGAAGATCGGCTGATGGACGGGATTTGCGGACATTCCCGCGACGAGTTCCTGGAGATGGCGCGCCGCTTCCACGGCTATCCCGCTCCGGGCCTGATCGTCGGCGGGTTCATGGTCGATCTCGCATTGGGCGCGCTGCCCAAGGGAATTCTGTTCGACGCCATCGCGGAGAGCACGGCGTGTCTTCCCGACGCGATCCAGATGCTGACGCCCTGCACGGCGGGCAACGGCTGGCTCAAGGTCGTCGACGTCGGCCGCTTCGCGATCTGCCTGTACGACAAGCACGGGGGAGAGGGCGTCCGTGTTTTCGTGGAGCCCTCGCGGCTCGAGCCGTGGCCGGAGATGAGGGCGTGGCTCCTGAAGCTCAAGACCAAGTCCGAGCAGGACGAGCGGACGCTCGTCGATCAGATCTTCGACGCGGGATCGCGTCCATACGGCGTGCAGCGGGTGAGGCTTCCCGAGGCCTTCAGGAAGAAGAGGAGCAAGGGGCCCATCGCCCTGTGCCCTTCGTGCAAGGAGCCGTATCCGCAGTTGGCGGGCGCGGCCTGCAAGGCATGCCAGGGCGAATCGCCCTACGACTGAAGAGGATTGCGTTCCGTCGTTCCGCCATGCTATTTCTAATACAACGGCCCGACACGAGAGGATCGGAAGGCGTGGAAATTAGAGGAGGAACAAGTGACCACTGAAACCGTCAACCGCACCGATCGCGCATCCATGCTGCGGAACATCGTCATCCTGATCTTCGTGCTCGGCTCCCTGTGGGGCGCCGCCGAGGTCCTTCTGAACGACGCCATCAAGGCGGCGGATCTCCCGCTGCGGGCCGGGATCCTGACCGGGTTCGGGATGCTGGTCATGGGCATGTTTCTCGGCCACGCGCGCAAACCCTTCGCGCTCCTGGGCATCCCCCTCGTGGCGGTGCTCATCAAGCAGATGGTCGTGCCGATCATGGGCGCGTCGGTGCTGTGCAAGGCCAACTCGTGCATCGCGGTGCTGTTCGAGGCCTCGCTGCTCGCGGGCGTGGCGATGGTCGCGGCCAGGGGCATGGAGCGCAGCGGGCCGACGCGCGCTGCGACCGGAGCCGGGGCGGGATTGCTCTCGGCCGTGCCGTTCTATTTCGTGGGCCTCGCCGTTGCGCCGTGCAGCTACCTCATGTCCTTCGACAGGGCCGGTGGGTTCGCGGCGTTCATGATCCAGGAAGGACTCGTGTGGGCAGCTTTCTCCGCAGTGCTGTTCCCTCTCGGCTACGCGCTGGGCACGCGCGGGAGAGAGACGGTCCTCTCCCTGGAAGCCAGAAGGCCTGCCTTCTATTACGGCGCAGCCCTCGGGGTCGTGACCGCCTGCTGGATCTCGGCCGCCGTAGCGATCTCCCTGGGAGCTTGAGCGCGAGCTGCGTCGCTCTCAGGAGGGACGCGAGCGCCTGAGGCGAAAGCCCGCCCAAACGAGCCCGGCAGCGAGAACCGCGCACGCGCCGAGGAGGCCGCCCAGGCAGGCTCGGGCCTTCCACGCGGACGACGCCGCGACCTCGATGGGGCCCACGAAGACGGTCTTCTCAGGTGCGGCGCCCGCGTCGGAAAGGAACACGCTCACCTTCGCCGCTGTGAGCCCGGGTACGGCCGCCGCGGCGATCGCCTTCAGGCGCTCTTCGGAGGGGCCCTCGCCCCGCGCGCGCCGGACGACCAGGGCCGCGGTGGACGCCGCGGAGCGGTCCGAAGACAGGATCGAGCGGTCGGCCAGGGAGAGGTGCACGCGCGCCGATTCCACGCCCGGGAGCTCCCCGATCGTACGCGCGAGATCGCGGGCATAGGTGCGCTCGCGCAGCAGACGCTCCTCGTCGGGGCTCGGCAGGAACGAGCTTCCCGGCCGGTCGTCCCGATCCCGTCCCGCGACGGCCGGGCCGCCGAGCGAGTCGGGCGAGGCGCACGCGGCGGGCACGACGGCGAGCGCGGCGATGACGAAGAGGAGCGCGGCGCGTGCCATGCGGGGCCGGCCTAATAGAGCTCGAAGTACCAGGAGGCCGCCGTGCGCGGCGCGCCCGAGGCCGGAAAGCGGATGGACCGCACGACGCGTTGCACGCAACTGTGCAGCGAGCCGTCGCCCTGCGTGACTGATACGCCGATGATGCCGCCGTCGCCCGCGATGGCGATGTTCATGTCCACTCGCTTCTCGTGCTGGCCGGCCATGCACGGCAGGAAGCGCCGCACGTTCTGGTCCATGATGTGGCCGATGATCTCGGGCGTGAGCGCCTTCTGCCCGGCGTTGTCCTGGGCGCTGCCCAGATCGACGGCCGTGTTCATGGCCTCCTCGTAGGACATGCCGGGCACGAACTCCCCGCCGCCCGCGCCGCCCCGGCCGCCGCGCCTGTGCCCGCCGCCCGCGCCGCCGGCCCGCGCCTTGTTGATGAGGCTGCCACCGGTCTTGAGCTTGATCTCGCCGCTGTCGAGGGCGGCCACGATGCTCTCCGGCGTATAGACCTTCTCCTTGCGCACCTGCCGCGAGATGAGCCAGCCGCCCACCGCGAGGCCCACCACGCCGAGCACGCCGAGCGCGACCATGACGAAGAAGAACGTGCCGCGCTTCTCGGCCTTCTCCGTGCGTTCGAGGGCGAGCCGCTCCTCCTCTTCCTTCTTCTTGATGCGGTAGCGTTCCAGGTACTCGTCGAAGTCGCCCCACGCGCGCAGCTTCTTGCGCACGCCCGTGTCCATGTTGAGGAGCTGGTCGTTGGCCTCGGCCTCGCCGCGCAGGATCATCTGGATGAGCTCGCGGTCCGTGAAGGGACCGTGGTCGAACTTCTTCTTCTGCACCATCCAGCGCGCGGCCTCGCTCTTGGACAGGCTGCTCATGACCTGCCCCATGTCGATGACCGACGCGCGGCCGGGCATGAGGTCGCTCGCGGAGTTGGCCACGGTGCCCAGGTTGGCCGACGGCGGCGGGGGCAGGCCCGGCGCGGCGAGCATGGAGCCCGTGTGCGGCTTGGGTTGGGTGGTGGCAGTCTGGGACATGCTGAACGTGGGCACGGGCTCCTTGAAGCTGGTCCCCGGCTCCTTGACGCCCATGTCCGCCATGTCGATCTCGACATCGATGGAGAGCCCGTCGTCGATCTCGGCCGCCTTGGCGTCGGCCTCGTGCGTCCTGACGAGCGCCGCGACGGCCTGCTTGACCGCGGCCGCGTCCGCGAACCTCTGCGTGGGGTTGGCGGCCATGCACCTGGCGATCACCGCGTCCACGTCCTTGGGGAAGCCGAGCAGGCTCGGCGCCTTGAGCGGCCGCGCGGGCGGCACGCCCGTGATGAGCTGATAGAACAGCGCACCCAGGGAATAGATGTCGGACCTCGGGCTGCCGTTCTCGATGTTCTTCATGACCTCGGGCGACCAGAACACGGACTCGAGCTTCTGCCTTCCGGCGTAGGTGGGCAGCCCGGCGCGGATGAGTGACAGCCCCCAGTCGCTGACCTTCACGCGGCCCGCGTTGTTGATCATGATGGCGTGGGAGGACAGGGCGCCGTGGAACAGCTTGTGGTGTGCGTACGTGAGCCCGTTGCAGACGTGGCCCATGATGTTGTACGCGCCCTTGAACGAGAAACGCTTGCCGTCCTCGGCGCGCTTGGCGAGCAAGGAGGCTAGGTTCTGGCCGTCGATCCACTCCATGGCGATGAAGATCGAGCCGTCGTTGTCCACGCCCATGCCGAAGGTGACGCGGATGTTCTTGTGGGTCAGGGTCGAGGACTCCTTGACCCTGACGCGCAGGCGGTCCACGTCGGACTCGTCCGGGATGAGCGCGCGCGGGATGACACGGAGCGCCACGATCTGGTTCGCTTTGGTGTCGCGCGCCTTGTACACGTAGCCCAGGTCGCCCTGGCCCGCGAGATCCTCGATGGCGAAGCGGTTGCCGACGACTGTTCCCTGCGGGATGATCTGTTGCTCCATTGCCTCATCCTGTCGCGAAGTGTGGTGCCAGAACCTCGATTATTAGCCCACTCGGCTTCGACAATCAACCCGATGATTGCGGGATGGGGCCTGCTTTTATGCGCATAACGCGCTGTAATTGCTTATGAAAACACTCCACTCGACGAGCTTTCGGTCCGAGAACGGGAATGCGGGAACGGTTCTTGCTTGTAAAATGCGAGTTGGCCGCCGGAGACGGGACACGGGCCGCGGGTATTCAAAAGGCACGCATGGACGAAAGAGGCGTGCATGAGAAGAACGGCGGACCGTCCAAGAGGCGCGAGATAGGAGAGAGCCCATGGAACGCAGCATGAAAAAGATTCCGGTGATTGTGGTCGTCATGGTCGTGTTCCTCGCCGCAAGCGTCGCGGGCGCCGCGTCGTTCACTCCGGCGGAGATGGCCAAGCTCGACGCCGGCAAGACGGTCAAGCAGCCGCTGCCCGCGTCGCGCCAGAACGGCTTCTTCGGAGGCACGGGCTGGGCGCTCATCGACGCGCCGGCGGACGTGATCTGGGCCGCGCTCGAGGATTGGGGCTCGTACTCCAAGATGTTCCCCAACACGGTCTCCGTGACCGAGGTGTCGCGCAAGGGCGAGAAGGCTCTCGTGCGGATGCAGCAGGGCCATCCCCTCGTGAACGTGAGCTATTTCGTCGAGGTCGTGCGCGACACAGCCAAGCAGATGGTCACCTTCCGCATGGTGGGCAACAAAGCCCACGATATCGACGACGCGCGCGGCTACTGGCGGCTCTTCCCGCAGAAGGACGGCCGCACGCTCGTGGCCTACGTGGTGGCGGTGCAGTTTCCGGCCGGCCTCATGGTCATCCTCGGCTCGGGGTTGGAGGCGAAGATCGAGCGGCACCTGCTCGGCCTTCCGGGCAACCTGAAGAGCTGGGTGGAAGGCCCGGCCGCGAGCCGCTACCGCACCATGACCGCCAAGAACAACTGAACCCCGCGTTCGAGATCGTCCCCTGGTTGTTCACTCTCCCCGCCTTGGCGAGGAGCTCGTTCAGCCGGCGCAGGGAGTCGGCGAATGCCTTTGCTCCGCCGGACCGAGCTTGTCGAGCAGATCCTGGACCTGCGGCAAGGAAAGCCGCTTTGCGCCGGCCGCGCGATTTCTGTATCCTGTCCGTCTGATGAATGATCTGAGAAAGAACGCCGTCACCTTCCTCATGGAGGACGTGCGACGCCGGCCTTCGCCGGAACTGTTCGAGGAAGCCTTCGAGAGCGTTCGCGTAGACGTTGCTCGCCTCACGGCGGACCTTGAGCCTGGGTTCGTCGTGGCGGTCTGTACGCCGGGGCGTAGCGGATCCGTGATTCGCCGCTTCACGGTGGATCCGGGCGGCAAGGTGGAACCGGTTGTCGTCGGGAGGCATGAACAGAGCGACGTTGTCGTGACCTCGGACGCGGCCGTGTCGCTGCGGCACGTGCTCCTCCTGTTCGGCGTTGACGGTATGCACCGGTCGCTCGTGCGGGTGCTCGACCTCCGCTCGCCGACGGGCACCGTGGACGCCCGGGGCGTTGCCCACTACTCCCTCGCGGCGAACGGGCCCCTGGCCCTGCGGATCGCCGAGTCCGCGCTGTTCGTGATCCCCACGGACGGCAAGCCCATCGGCGATTTCGGGGCCGTGCCTTGGACCGAGAGCGTTCCCTGGATTCCCGATGAGCCGGCAGAGCAGCGCCTCTGCGAGGTTTCCGGAATCGCGCGCGCCCCCTCGGCCGTGTCGGCCGTCACCCGCGGCACGGGCTTGGGCCGCCCAATCGTGCGGCGCAAGGGCGGAAAGCGCTCGGGGCTGCTCAAGCTCGAGGCCGGTGAGACCACATTCGAGTTCCCGGTGGGACTGCCATCTCTGCGGGCCGGGGTGCTGGTCGGCCGATACGACCGCTGCGATCTCAGCTCTCAGATCGTGGAGATGCCGGAAACCGTGTCGCGCGTGCACGTCCTCGTCATTGCATTCGACGAGTGCCCCCATGTTTTCGACGTCGGATCCACCAACGGACTCTCGTACGAGAGCTTTCCGATCCGCGGCATGGCCCTGCCCCCGCACCAGCCGAGCACGCTGACCCTCGCGCCCGAGGTCCGCCTCACATGGTGGCCCGGGTAGCTCACCCATAACCGTGTCACAATTGTTCCCTCGAATATGGGAACAATTGTTCCCTTGTCATCAATCGGCCGGATCTCTTTGTCTGACGGCAGACCCCGTTCCTCGTGTTTTGGTGTACGCATCGCGGTCATGATTATTGTCACATTTGTTCCCTTGATTGACTTCCCGTTTCTATTGTAATGACATACATTTCCTTCAATATGAAGGAAAGAATCCTTCGATTTGATTGGAACTGCGACACCGTGCGGAGCACACGGTGTCGCAAGTCACTGGAATGTCACGATGGGCGTGGGTGGCTCGGAAACTGCATGGCGAGGCTGGCGGTCTGGCGTGCTGATTGTTTTGTGCATGAAGGCCGCCAAGGAGGTCGCGATGGGACGTAAACGACAGCCCCAAGCGGGCGCGGACGATGTTGGTCCGGGGAGCATGTTCCGCAGCTTCGGGGGGTTCCTGGACCTCCTCTCCAACCTCTCCAACCTCGCCGAGCAGGGAGGCGGGGAGCTCAGCCGGTCCGGAGAGGTCGGCGACGACAAGAAGGGCGTCAAGGCGGTCTACGGCTTCTCGGTCCGGGTCGGGGGCGCCGGCAAGCCGCTCGTCGAGAAGTTCGGAAACGTGAAAGATGATGGCTGTGGCGCGGTCGTCGAGGAGGCACGCGAGCCGATGGTGGACGTGTTCGACGAAGGCGACCACCTGCTTCTGGTCGCAGAACTGCCCGGGGTCGACGTGGGCGATATCCGGTTCGAGATCAAGGATGACGTCCTGACATTGAACGCCGCCCGGGGCGAGCGGAAGTACCGCAAGGAGGTTCTCCTTCCGGCAGCCGTGCTCGTCGCAGGGGTCACGCCTTCCCACCGGAACGGCGTCTTCGAGCTCAAGCTGCCGAAGGCGAAGTGACGCTTGGCGGAAAATGGGCGCACGGTGGACGCGGTGGTCACTGACGAACGGGTGTTGTATCTGTATGGCGTCATCCCCAGGGATCAGGGCCTGCCGGATGAGGTCGGTGCAGCGGTCCAGGCGGTGTCGCATTCGGCGGTCGTCGCGCTCGTTGAGCCTGTCTGCGCGCAAGAATTCTCGCCTGACACCCTGAACGAGAAGCTGAAGTCCATCGAATGGGTCGCCAGCCTGGCGCACAAGCACGAGGCAGTGCTCGAGTGCGCTATGCGCCACGGGCCGGTCGTTCCCGCGCGCCTGTGCACGCTGTTTTGCAACACCGATTCCCTGCGGACGTCGCTCGCCGAGAACGAGGAGCGGTTCCTGGCCACGCTCGAGTGGGTGCAGGCCCGTGAAGAGTGGGGGCTCAAGGTGTTCTGCGACCAAGGCAGACTCCACGCGGTCGTCGGGCTGGAGGACGCACAGGTGCGGGCGCTGGATTCGGAGGCGGCGAAGGCGAGTCCTGGGCAGGCGTTCGTGCTTCGGAAGAGGCGTGACGCGCGCCTTCTCGATGCAGCCGCCGCCCGCATCGACGCGATGGCCGACGAGACGGTCGAGGTTCTGGAGCACGACGCGGTCGATATGCGGCTGCGGCCGCTGCTGTTGGAGGCGGCCACGGGACGGACGGAGCCCATGGTCCTCAACATCGCCGCGCTCGTTGACAAGTCCTCCTGCTCGGCGTTCCGAGACCGGCACGCGCTGCTGTCAGCGCGCTTCCAGGCCGAGGGCTTCAGCTTCGAGGCGAGTGGCCCCTGGCCTCCTTACAGCTTCTGTGACGACGAAGGCACCGACGCGACAGGAAGCGAAGCCGAGCCCGGCGAGGAGGGAGAGTAGCGTGCTCCGGATGTCCGCGACGAGGCTCCACCTGTATGCCGCGGTGCCGGCGGACCAGGCCTCCTTGCCGGAGGCCGGCGCGCGAGGGTGCGGGATCGCCGTTCTCCCGAGCGGGCCGGTCGCCGCCACCTTCGGACTTCCGCCGACCTGCGAGGACGAGGTTCGCGCTGCGGTCTCGCATGATCGCAT
>JAQTNF010000169.1 GCA_028713995.1 Deltaproteobacteria bacterium
ACGAATAAGAAGGGAGCTTGTAAAATCATACTCCCCTCGCTACGCAGCCAGCCAAGAATGGCGATGATAATGTCCATGTAGGTAAGTGTACGCACGTTTGACACGGGAGTCAACTATATAATTCCCCAAGGAAAGGGGGATCTCCTGGGTGTCCCCACTCGGTACCACTCCCATGATGGGGGCCACCCGGATCTCCGCGGACGTCGAGATGAAGAGAGGAGTCGGATATCCGCAAGCGGCTCCGCTGCAGCGATAGAGCGCGTCCCCGGACACGGCCCACAGGCCCGCCGGGATGACGATCTCGGCCTCGGTGCCGCCGGTCGGGGTAAGATAGTACTCGCTCGTCAGGATGCCCTTGCCCTTGCCGTCGTGGATCTGGGCGCCCACCATCGCGATGTCCGAGACATTGGCCACCTGGGGCAGGACAGCGGTGTTGTCCGCGTTCGTGCCCAGGTTGGCGACCGCGGTCTGCCGGGTCAGGTAGTCGGCCATGGCCGAAAAGCCGGCCGTTGCCTGCATGACCATCAGCTCCGACGCGGGATGGAAATCGTTTCCCTCGGATCCCCCGCATCGGCTGTAGCTTGCGTCGTAGCCCGAGGAGGCTCCTTTGAAAGGAGCGAGCTCTATTTCGAAGGCATTGGCGGCCCTCCACGTCTTGTCGTCGAAAGAGGTGTTGCCGCTCACCTGGCGCGCGGTCCAGGAAGCGAACTGGCCCACACCGGACCCGAATCTCTCCGGTCGAAGGCTCAGGAACCGCGGAAGAGATGTCGTCCTGCTCGCGCGGAACCGCCACTCGTCCTCGGCCGCCGCGTTGTATTCATCGACGGCCTCTTGAACCACCGCCCACCCGTTCGCGGCATCGTGCTCCTGGCTATTCATGGCGCAGCCCCCATTCTTGCAGAGATAGCCCAGGAGCCCCTTGTAGGAATGCAGGTCCACGACCGACGTGAAGGGCACGTCGTTGACGAGGTTCATGAGAAGAAGGGATTCTCGGGGCTCGAACGGAGATTTTCCCTTCCATTCGTCCGTGCAACATGACGACCGCCCGCTGTAGGCGCAGTAGCCCGCGGTGTTCGAGGTCGACGACGCGATCCCGTCATACGGCAAACAATGGAGCTGCGCGGGAGAGCTCCACGCGTCGTCCATCTGGCCGTTGTTCTGGAGGCCCGTGCAGTCCGCGTCGGACAGACAGTCCACGTACACGCCGTTCGTGCAGTACTGGAAGTGTTGGTTGACCGGACCCGGACGCTGAGAGATCGGATGGGTCGCGTCGTTGAACGCCTGGCCCGCGCTCCCGCATTCGGAAAGGACGTAGCGCCAGGAAAAGAAAGAACCCAGTACCCCACGTGGAATCGACAGACACGTACGATGCGCGATTCCCTGCTCGTCCACGGGATTGGTCACAGCCGCATTCAGGCACGCGTTGCGAGCGGCCAGATCGATCACGGGCGAGCCAAAGACGTTCATGAAACACCCGTAGCGTGGGGTGCGTCCTGTACCCATGTCGACACAAATATGATGGTCGTTATTGGGGTTATTGTCTGTGTCTTTGAACTGCTGCTCGCACAGTAAGTTGCTGTTTTTGCAATCAAACAGCTCCGGGATCTCGGCAGCGCCATCGCCCGAAATCTGCTTCCTGTCGTACGGAGTGCCCAGCCCTTTCGAGAATGCCCAGCCGTGCGAAAAACTCCTCGCGATGTTCACGCCGTCCCACTCGGAGCTGCCCAGTTCCGCGCAGTTGCCGCGATGCGCCACCGTGGCCCATTGCGCCTCGCAGTTGAAATCCAGATCCCAGTCCATGGCCTTGCGCCGGCCTCTCGCCTCGCTCGGATCTCCGTTGTGTCCTTTCTCGTCCCAGTCCCTGGCCGGCGGCGTGCCGAACGGAACGACCCAGATCTCGAAGCGCTCCAGCAGGTCGTCCACCACGGGATCAATCCCGGCGCCTTGGGCCAGACGGTCGATGTAGCCGAGGCACACTTCCTGGGGCAGCCACTCCCGCGCGTGGATGCCGCACACGAAAAGGATCTTCGGCCGGTCCTGATAGGGCCCGTTTGCCACGTCCGCGGTCAGCTTCACCGCGAAGAAATCGAAATCTTCGAAGATCCAGAGCTGCTGTGGAGGATTCGGTGGATCGTAAATCACTCCGTCCCGGAAGTACCGCGAGGTCGTTCCGAGATTGACAATGCGCATGACGTCGGACCAGTGGCCGTCGCGGTATTCCAGTTGGGAAAGGTAGGAGTAGCCCTCCTCGTAGGACGTGTAGTCCGCCTTCATCGGTTGCTGCGGATGTGGCCACACTCCGGACGGCGGAATGGTGTACGGGCAGCCGCTGAGCGCTGTGTCGCAATGTCTCAATCCCTGATTGGGATCGTCGCAGCTCGCCAGCGCCTCGGACGAAGTCCCGTAGCTCACCACAAAAACGGATATCAATGAGAGCATCCCGAAGAAGGACCCCATCACGTGTCTCCCCGGAGAAAAATGGTGCATGTCCCGCTCCTTGTTCGCGTCCCCCATCAGGGGAACAGGTCCGTTGCCTCCCAGCATCTGGTGTTTCGCGTACAGGAAAATTGTCCTCCCCGCGTGCAACACCTGTCAAGGGAACAAATGTGACCATCGGTCAAGGATGCGGCCGGCCCCTGTGCTATGCTCCCCTTGGCGCGGCCTCGCGCGGGCCGCTTGTCGAAGGAGGGAACCCATGCGTCTCGTCGTCTCCACCGCGCCCAAGGACAAGGCGCTCGAGCTCGCCAGGGCCGTGGTCGAGGAACGGCTCGCCGCGTGCGTGAACGTGTTGCCCGGGGCGCGCAGCGTCTACGTGTGGGAGGGGAAGATCTGCGAGGACGAGGAGTCGGTCCTGCTCATGAAGACGACCGACGCGGGTGTGGCCTTGCTCGCGAGCCGCGTGAAGGAGCTGCACCCTTACGACGTGCCCGAGATCGTGAGCCTCGAAATCCGTGACGGCGAAGGCAACCGCGCGTACCTCGACTGGATCGATCAGGTGGTGGCGAGGAGGTAGGCGGCGACCGCGCCCGCGCCGGCCAGCGCGACCGCGACGGCGAGCCACAAGAGGGCCTTGCCTCGGGGCGAAGGCGCCTTTGCCGCCGCAACGGGCTCGGGCGGCGCAACCGCGGGCTCGGGCGGAGCCTCGTCGCAAGCGGGCTCCTCGTCGTCCGGCGCGTCAAAGGCCGCGCGGATCGCGTCGCACTCCTTGTCGGCCGCGGCGTCGCGGGCCGAAGCCGGCGCGCCGTGCTCCTGGTCCATCATCTCGGCCAGGCTGCGCTCGCGAGCCCTGCGCTGCCGCAGGAGGTCCTCGCCGAAGTGTTCCATGAGAAAATCGGCGAAGCGCAGCTGGGACACGAGCAGGCCGGCCGCGTGCATGTAGTCCTCGAGCGCGCGGATGAACTCCTTGCCGTCCTTAAAGCGGCGCTCCGGGTCCTTCTGCAGGGCGCGCGTGACGACCGCCGCGAGCAGCTCGAACTCCGGGTAGCCCCGGTTGGGCAGCTCCGGGATCTCGGCCGCCTTGGCCTTGCGCAGCGTCTCCTCCTCGTCCTTGCTCTTGAACAGGCGCCGGCCCGCGAGCAGCTCCCACAGCAGGATGCCGGCCGCATAGAGATCGGCTCGGCGATCGACCGGCTCACCGGCCAGGTGCTCGGGCGACATGTACGCCACCTTGCCCTTGAGGTGGTACTCGTCGAGGCGCGACGCGCCGATGTCGCCGAGCGCCGCCTTGGCGATGCCGAAGTCGCACAGCTTCACGCCGCCGTCGCACGAGATGAGCACGTTGGTGGGCGACACGTCGCGGTGGATGATGCCGAGCGGGGCGCCCGACTGTTCGGTGAGGCGGTGGGCGTAGTCCAGCCCCTTGAGCGTCTCGACGATCATGTAGAGGGCGAACTGCAAAGGCAGCGCGATCCTGGCGCGCGTGCACAGGGCGAGCAGGGCGTTCAGGTCGAAGCCCTCCACGTACTCCATGGCGATGTAGTAGCGGCCGTCGATGCACCCGAGATCCGACGTCTGCACCACGTTGGCGTGCGACAGCCGGGCGCAGAGCTTGGCCTCCTCGATGAGCATCTCGCAGAACGTCGCGTCCGAGGAAAACTGCGGCAGGATGCGCTTGATGACCGTGAGCCGATCCGTGCCGAGGCCGGTGAACGTCTTGGCCAGGAACACCTCGGCCATGCCGCCGCGCCCGATGAGATCGAAGAGGTGGAATGGCCCGAAGGTGGCGGGCAGGGTCTGGGTCGTCTCGGTCACCGCAGAAATATTCTCCCCGCGTTCCGCGGGTGTCAAGGAAAGGTCCCAAATTCGGGGCTCGAGGCGGACGGGTGTGAAGGCCGCTCTTACTTCGCGGGCCTGCGGTCGAGCAGCACGGGCAGGATGACGAGCGAGATGACGAGGCACGACGCGATGCCCATCACGAGCACGATGCCGAGGCTGCGGACGCCCCAGTGCGCGCCGAGCATCAGGCTGCCGAAGCCCACGAGCGCGGCCGAGCCGGACACGAAGATGGCCTTGCCGGTCGTGCGCACCGCGGCGCGCGCGCTGCCCTCCTGCCGTGCCCGATGCGCGAGGTTGATCCCGAAGTCCACGCCCGTGCCGATCAGGATCGGCAGCGCCATGAGGTTGGCGTAGTTGAAGGTGATGCCGGTCACGTTGATGAGCACCGACACCCAGCCCGTGCCGAGCACCACCGGCAGCGCGGCCATGGCGAACTCGCGCGGCCTGCGCAGGTCGAGCAGGATGAGGACCATGACCGCGATCGCGGCCAGCACCGCGGCCTGCGCGAACCCCTTGTGGATGAGGTGCGTGAACGTGAGGTGCGTCACCGGGTGCCCGGTGGTCTGGGGATCCACCGACAGGATCTGCGCCACGTGCTTCTCGAAGAAGTCGCGGTTGCCGATGTCGCCCTTGGGGAACACGATCACCGCGTAGCTCTTGTTGTCCCGCCCCAGGTAGCGCCCGCGGATGGCCTGCGGCAGGTCGTCCGGCCCGAACCCCTTGTCGTCGAGCCCCGACTCGAGCACGCCCAGCCCGCGCGCGAGCCCGTCGAAGATCTGCCGCTCCAGGCTCTGCACGCGCGCGTCGCTCTTGAGCCCGGCCACGACCCTGCGTGCGGCGTCCACGTGCTGGACCAGATCCTCGAGCTTCGGGGCCTCGCGCCGCCCGGTCTGCTTGGCCGCGTAGGCGAGATCCTGCAGCGTGTCCTCGAGCTTCTGGAGCGCCTCGGCGAGCCCGGCCGCGGTCGAGTGTCCCGCGGCCTTGCGGTGCTCCACGGCCGCCGCGTGGGCGAGCCGCACGTCCTGCCGGGTCTTCCCGTCGATCCGGGCGATGATCGCGCGCTTCTCGTCCTCACCCGGCGGCACGAACATGGACAGGGACTCGGCGCGCGCCACGGTGGAGAGCCTCGAGAACCTGAGGCGCAGCTTCTCGGCCTCGTCCATGGAGCCGGCCACGGCCACCGAGTAGTTGGTCGAGAACTCGGTGCGCTTGTCGAGGAGCCGCAGCCCGATGACCGATTCGGACCTCGTGGGCAGGAGGTTCTCCACCGCGTAGTCGAACCCGATGCGCGGGATGAGCGGCAGCCCGGCCACGAACAGGACGATGGCCAGGATCGGCACCGCCATCGGCACGCGCCCGAGCGCGCCCCAGATCGCGGAGTCCTCGGAGCGGACGCGCATCGCCGCGCGACCCGGGTGCCACAGGACGAGCAGCGAGGGCAGGAGCGTCACGTTCGCCAGGAGCACGAGCAGCGTGCCGCACCCGGCGATGACGCCGAGCTCGGAGAAGCCCCGGAACTCGGACACGGCCACTGCGCCGAACGCCGCGGCCACGGTCAGGCTGCTGCCCACCACGCCCGGACCGGCCTTGGTGACGGCCGTCTCCACGGCCTTGCGGCGATCCTCGCCGGCCGCGAGCGCCTCGTGGAACCTCGACACGATATAGATGGAGTACGCCACGCCCAGGCCGAAGAGCTGCGCCGCGAAGTAGCCCGAGATCATGGTGAGGTGTCCGTAGAGGATCGCGGCGAGCCCGGAGGCCCACACGATCCCGAGCCCCAGGGTGACCGCGGCGAAGAGCGTGACGCGCACGGAGCGGAACGTGAGCCAGAAGATGAGCAGCACGCCCAGCCCGGCGATGATGCCCGTCACCAGGATGTCGCGCGAGAGCACCCGCATCTCGTCGGTGGCGAGAGCCGGCATGCCCGTGACCATGGCCAGAAAGCCCGGGTGCCGCGCGGTCACCTCGGCGGCCTTGGCGCGGATGAGATCCGTGAACGGCGTCACGACTTCCATGGCCTGCGACGGGTTGGCGGGCTGGACAAAGAGGACCGCGAGCCGCGGCGCCTTGCCGTCCTTGTCCATCAGGTAGCCGCCCGAGTCGGCCGTGCCGGTCATGGACGGCCCGTCGGTCCACAGCTTGGCCATCAGGTTGATGCCCTCGTCCGAGGAGCCTTTCAGCCAGGCAGCCACCTCGTCGACGACCTTGCCGAAGAAGTCGAGGGTCGTGGCCACGTCCTTGGGATCCGCGTCCTGCGGCAACGTGGCGGTCTCGGCCCGATCGGCCCACTGCGAGATGAGCGACGGCAGGTCCGCGGCGCTCGCGAGCACCGGGAGGCCCACGTCGCCGCGCGCCAGCGCCGTGGTGAGGCGCTCGAGCTGCTCAGGGGGCACGAACATGAGCGCGTGGCGCTCGAAGAAGGAGATGTCGGCCTTGTAGAAGACCTCCTTCACGACTTTGTCATGGCCGGCGAGGGCCTGGGCCAGCTCGTCGGCGGCCTTCTGCACCTCGGCCGGATCGTCCTTGCCGGCGATGACCACCGCGGCCACGAGCGCGGTTCCGAAGATCTCGTTCACCTCGTCGCGCCGCCTCACGGTCGGATCGTTCTTGCCGGCGAGGAGGTTGCGGTCGGTGGAGATGACGAGTCGCGGGACGAAGACCGCGGAGACGGCCGTGAGGAGCGCGGCCGCGGCCAGAATCGCCTTGGGATGGTTGAGCGGCAGGCGCGCCACGATGCGCATGAGCCAAGCAATCATGCGCGCGAACGTATCAGCTTCGAGCCGGGTGGGGAAGGCCGGGCGGCAGGAAGGCCGGGCATTTGCCTGCCAGTCGAGCTTCCTGATTCAGAGCCCGTCCGTGATGCAGGTGTCGTCGGTGCAGGTTTGGCTGCAGTTGCCGAGCTCGCGGCAGTGGAACTCGCAGTACTCGCTACAACCGGTAAGCTCACAGTTGCCGGTGCCGCTGCAGCGCATCGAGCAGTAGTCACCCGGGCAGTCGAGCGAGCGGTTCCCCGTGCCCACGGAGTAGACCATGCAGCCGCCGCCGGCACAGCTGAGCGAGCCGTTGCCCTTGCCTTCGAAGCGGGCGGTGCAGTCTCCTTCGTCACAGGTCAGATCGCAGTTGCCGATGCCGTCGCAGACGAAATGGCATCCCGACCCGTTGCAGTCGTAGGTGCAGTTGCCGATGCCGCTGCAGACGCAACGCTCGCCGGGCTCACAGGAGCCGTCCTTGTCGCCGATCGGCACGCAGTTGCCGCAGGCCAGGCCCAGGGCGGCCATCAGGCCCGCGGCAAACGAACGCCGGCGGATGGAGGTCGTGGACGCATGTTGCATGGTGGTGTGCTCCTTTTTCCGGCGCGCAACCCTGAAGAGAACAAAGAACTCTCGACCAAAACAGGCAACTGTCGTGCCGCAAAATCGAGAACGTCCGGAGCGACTCATAGCCACGCGATATTTCACGGAAAATCCGACATTCCAACCCGGCCGGGCCAGGACGACATCCCCGGTCGATCGCGACATGGTTGTCAGATGGACCAAGCTGCCCATGGGACAAGAAATGGATTCAGCCGGCCCCCTGCGACCCTTCAGCTGCCGAGTTGACACCGGACAAGGGCGTCGTGTACTTTTTTAATATGATCAAAAGCATCTTTAAAGAGT
>JAQTNF010000170.1 GCA_028713995.1 Deltaproteobacteria bacterium
TCGCATCTCCCTCGCAACCACTCCCTTATTTCAACAAAAACTGTCTCTCGCGTGCTCAAGACCTGTCAAGGCAAATACGGGATAAGAACGGACAAAAAAATGAGACCGAGAACAAATGTGACAAAAAACTGGGAACATTTGTGACAGGCATTGCAGCGACGATGCAAGAATCCCGCCAAGACGAATGACCAGAGCACGGGGTTCAAGACTCCCCGGACCGACCCGGTCGGGTCCTGGAACTGATCGGGTCGTATCCCGGTCTGCAACCCGTGCGAACCGGAGATTCACTGACGGGTCTCCCGACGGGATCGTTTCCTATCCGGGGCTGGGCGCGGGAACGAGCGGTCGGGCTACAGGGCCGGGCAGTGCGACTCCTCGCCGCACACCACGTTGTCGACAGGCGTGGACTCGTCGTTGAACGTGACCTCCTCGTGAGCGTAGGTCTGGTAGAAGAGCCCCTCGGAATCGGCCCAGCACTCGGTCAGCGTGTAGGTGGCCGTGCTCGTGCCGTCGAGGGAGCCGCCGCTCACGGTGGCCTCGCCGTGTCCCTCGCCGTTCTCGTCCCACTCAGAGCCCACGTCGAGCTTCTCGAGCACGCCGTCGGGCGCGTCGTCCGGGCCGGTGACGTCCATGTCCGCGGTGAAGTGGAAGGACCCGGCCATGCCCTCGCGCTTCTCGTAGTTGTAGGTGGCCGTGAACGCGCCGTCGGTCTCCTCTTCGTCCGCGAAGTTCTCGAACTTCACGTCGATCTTGTAGGGATACTCACGGACGTCGAACTCGTAGGTGACCACGCCCGAATCGGCCGACGGGTGCGACGAGTCGATGTCGTGCACCGTGTCGAAGTCGAGCCTGACCCAGCCCACGCCCTTGTGCGGCTCGTCGCCCGGCGTCACCTCGCCGTCCACCACGGTCCGCCAGTTGTCCGAGGTGTCGTTGATGTTCTTGCCCTCGAGGCGGAACGCGAACAGCTCGCTCGAATCCTTGTCCATCACGAAACGGAACTCGATGCGCGACAGATCGTCGCTCCACGGGCCCCACACGTAGCCGGTGTCCGTCTCCTCGGTGGCCGGGTACGCGATGATGGCCTCGACCCAGCCCATGGTGATCGCCAGCCCGCCGTTGACGTGCCACATGGCCTCGCGCGTCAGCTCGTAGACGTCGCCGCTCACGTAGGACTGCTCGCCGCCCACCTCCTCGATGCAGCAGTCCGGGCAGTCGGCGAACGGGTCGAGCTCGGCCTGTCGGCTCGTGCCGTCCTCGGTGTCGTACCGGCCCATCTTGACCTTGAGGTCGTCCTGCTGCGGAAGCGCCTCGGTGTATTCCTCGTCCGCGTATTTCGGTCCCAGATCGAACCAACCGCAGCCCGCGCCGAGCGCGGCGAGGCCGATGACCAGGATGCTTGCGATGACCTTCTTGTTCATGGGAGTCCCTCCTCTTTTTTGCGAAGGCTTCGACCATTTTGACACGCAACAAGAGCGGCGGTGTGCGTTTTTTCTCGGAGTCGAAGGCGCTCAACGATGTCGCTTGCGCTTGGGGCGGACGGCCTTCTTGTCCGGAGCCTTCTCTTCGAGCTCCACCGAAAGGACCCGATCCTGGTCCGGGAGCACGGCCTTTGTGAACGGTTCATAGCCTTCGGCCGAAACCTCGATGATCACCGGTTCCATCGATCGCAGGAGCCTCACCGGCGTTTGCGCCTCCTTCTGGTCCACGACGACGCGGGCTCCTTTCGGAAGCCCCGTCAGCTCCACCGTGACTTCGGCCGCGGGAACCGCCTTCTCGATTGCACAATCCTGCGCGGCGACGCCGGCATCGGGCATGTCCAAACCGGCGTCATACCATGCGACCCCGGCGTCTGCCTCGATCAGCGCGGCATCCGCGATCGGAATTGCAATCGGCCGGTCCGCATCGACATGGAACACAAGGCGCGATTGAAAGGCCCCCCAGACAGAAGAGACCTCGGCGCGGACCGGCCCCGCGTATGGAATCCGGTTCACGAGATCCGGCCGGTAGTGGTCGACGGCCGCAAGAGCGGCGATGCAGCCGATCGGCACGAGGAGGAATCCGGCGAGGATCCTCCTTCCAGGGTGTCGCTTCCCGGCCGGCGGCGGCAACGAGCCACGAAGCGCCCTCGCGGATCCGCTGCTGATCGAGCTTTCGGCGGGGTCGTAGAACGCCATCAGGTCCCGGATCATCTCCACGGTGCTCGCGTAGCGCCGGGTGAGGTCCTTGGCCATGGCCTTTCCCACGATCGCGACCAGGCCGGGCGGCGTCCGAGGCGCAATCTGGTTGAGCGGCGCCGGCTCCTTGAGCAGGATGCCGCCCAGGATCTCATTGTAGCTGTCGCCGGAGTAAGGGAGCTGACCGCTGAGCATCTCATACAGGATCACTCCCACGGCCCAGATGTCGCTGCGGCCGTCGAGGTTCTTTTCGCCGCGGGCCTGTTCCGGGGACATGTAGCGAGGGGTTCCGAGCACGGTGCCGGCCTGCGTCAGGCCGGCGTCTTTTTCCTGGGAGAGGATCTTGGCCACACCGAAGTCCAGGATCTTCGCGTTCTCCCTCCCCTTGTCGTCGATCACGAGGAAGATGTTCTCCGGCTTCATGTCGCGGTGGACGATCCCCTTTGCATGGGCCGCCTGGAGCGCGGAGAGCACCTGCAAGGCTATCGCCACGGCGTGCCCCGGCGGCAGAGGCGCGCTCTCTTCGATGACTCGGTCAAGGCACTTTCCGCGCAGGAGCTCCATGACGATGAACGCGGTGCCGTCCTCCTCCCTGCCGACGTCGAAGATCTCGACGATGTTCGGATGGCCGATCGCGCTGGCCGCCTGCGCTTCCTGGAAGAACCGGACGACGGCCTCCCGGTTGTCCATGAACTCGGGATTCATCACCTTGATCGCGATCTTGCGCGTCAGGAAGACATGCTCCGCTTCGTAGACCGATCCCATCCCGCCTTCGCCGAGCAGGCGCGTCACGCGGTACTTGCGCTCGAAGATCCTGCCAATCCGGTCGGTCATCAGGGCTCGCTTCCGTCAGGGCGACGATGCCTGTCAAACTACCACATCCCCGCGGAGAATGGTCATCGATGAGGGGAACCCCGCTTGTCGCACGGCCCGCGACGGGGCATAGTCGTTCCATGCCCGCAGCGAGCGAGACCGTCCGCATCTGCCACTTCTCGGACCTGCACCTGCCCCTGCAGGAGCGCGTGCCGCTCATGAGGCTCGTGGGCAAGCGCGGGCTCGGGTACGCGAACCTCAGGATCCTGCGCGGCAAGACCCACAAGCTCGCCGCGTTCGAGGCGCTGCTTAAGCGCGCCGCCTCCGAAAAGGCCGATCTCACGATCGTCACGGGCGACGTGGCCAACCTGGCCGTGGAGTTCGAGTACGCGTTCATCGACCGGCTCCTGCGCGCGGGCGGGCTCGATCCGGCGAGGACCCTCGTGCTGCCGGGCAACCACGACCGCTACACCCTGGGCTCGGACCTCGTGTCGGCCTTCGAGACCGGCATGCGCGACTGGCTGCCGCCCGGGTTCGACCGCCGAGCGGGCTACCCCATCGTGCGCGCCGTGGGCCCTGTGCTCGTGCTGGGCCTCGACACGGCCGTGTGGCGCAACGCCGTCCGGTCTTCGGGCCGTGTGGACCCGGCCCAGGTGAAGCGCCTGCGCGCGGCCCTCGGGGGCGAGGACGCGAGGGGACGCTGGCCCGTGATCGCCCTGCACCACCCGCCTTTCCGCCGCGAGGGAAGGCTCCTGCGCGACTACCGCGCGGGCCTCGAAGGCGCGAAGCTGCTGACAGGGGCCCTCGCCGGCGTGCGCGCCACGGTGTTGCACGGCCACCTGCACGAGCTCTCGCGCCGCGCCATGGGCGGCCTGGATATCATCGGGGTCACGTCCGCGTCGAACGACCGGGGCAAGGCCAAGATGCAGCTCGCCTACCATCTGTATACATTCGACGGGACCGGCCTGAGATCCGCCGTGGCGGTGCGCCATTGGCCGGACCGCCCGGCCGCGGACAGGTTCGAACGGACGGACCTCCCGGATGAGGTCCCCGTGGATACGAGGGGGGTGTTCTGAAGCGATGCCGCTGCGCGACCGCACGCTCGAGGCCATCGTCGGACGCCGCGACCTCCGGCGCGTCCCGCTCGATCTCCTCATGCCCAACCGCGTGCGAAACATCCTGCTCGTCTCGAGCCTGTACGACTCGTTCATCTTCGAGGAGGACGGCCAGCTGGCCGAGGTGCTGTCGACCGAATACCAGGACTTGAATCTGCGGTTCGCCCCGCGCGTGGAGCGGGTCTCCACGGGCGCCGAGGCCCTCGATCGCCTGCGCACCTTCAGGTACGACCTCGTCATCTCCATGCTGCGCGTGGGCGACATGGGCATCCGCGACTTCGGCCGCGCGGTCAAGGACATCCTCCCGTCCATCCCGGTCGTGCTGCTCGCCTACAACACGCGCGAGCTCACGATGCTCGAGACCGGGCCCGCGCTCGAGGGCATCGACCGCGTCTTCGTGTGGCTCGGCGATCACACGCTGTTCCTCGCCATCATCAAGTCGATCGAGGATCGGCTGAACGTGGCCCACGACGCGGCCGCGGCGGGCGTGCAGAGCCTCATCGTGGTCGAGGACTCGGTGCGCTTCTACTCGGCGTACCTGCCCATGCTCTACACGGAGGTCGTCAAGCAGACCCAGACCCTCATGACCGAGGGCGTGAACCGCATGCAGCGCCTCATCCGGATGCGGGCGCGGCCCAAGATCCTGCTCGCCACGTCGTACGAAGAGGCAGAGGAGCTCTACGCGAGCCACCGCGACCACCTCCTGGGCGCCATCGTGGACGCGGCCTTCCCCAGGAACGGCGCCGTCGACCCGGGCGCGGGGCTCGCCTTCGCGCGCATGATCAAGGCCGACGCGCCGGACAGGCCGATGCTCATGCAGTCGTCCGATCGGGCGAACGAGGAGCCCGCCGGCGATCTGGGTGCGTCCTTCGTCGACAAGCGCTCGCCGGGCGTGCTCGACGAGCTGCGCGGCTTCATGCGCGACTACCTGGGGTTCGGCCCGTTCACGTTTCGCCTGCCGGACGGCACGGCGGCGGCCGCGGCCACCGATCTGCAGACCCTGATCGAAGGCATCCGAACGGTCCCCGACGAGAGCCTGCTCTACCACGCGCAGCGCAACGACTTCTCGACGTGGCTCAAGGCCCGCACCGAGTTCGACCTGGCGCGCGCGCTGCGGCCTCATCGCGTGCAGGACTTCGCGGGCGCGACCGAGGTGCGCGAGCACATCCTCGGCGAGCTCAAGGGGCAGAGATGGAGGCTGCGCGAGGGCCTCGTGGCCGAATTCTCGGCCGAGACCTTCGAGGCCGGCGACAGGTTCTCGCGCATCGGCCGCGGCTCGCTGGGCGGCAAGGGCCGCGGGCTCGCCTTCGTGAACGCCCTGCTCGCGTCGTACGATATCGAAAAGCGCTTCCCCGGCGTGCGCATCTTCGTGCCGCCGAGCGTGGTCCTCGCCACGGACGTGTTCGACGAGTTCATGTCGTCCCTGGGAGTGAGGCTTCGCGCGTTCGCCCGCATGACCGACGAGGAGATCACATGCGCGTTCCTCGCCGTGGATCTGCCCGCGTTCGCCATGGACGCGCTGCGGGCGTACCTCGTACAGGTGCGCAGCCCGCTCGCCGTGCGCTCCTCGAGCATCCTCGAGGACGCGTCGCACCAGCCCTTCGCCGGCGTGTACAAGACGTGCATGCTCCCCAACGTCGGGGACGATCTCGAGGCGCGGGTCCTGGAGCTCGCGGCGGCCGTCCGCGTCGTCTACGCCTCCACCTACTTCGCCGACGCGAGGGCCTACGTCGAGGCCACGCCGAACCGGCTCGAGGAGGAGAAGATGGCCGTCGTCCTCCAGCAGGTGGTCGGCCGCACCCACGGGAGGTACGTGTACCCGGACGCGGCGGGCGTGGCGCGCTCCTATGATTTCTATCCCATGGAGGACGCGAAGCCCGACGACGGCGTGGCGTCCGTGGCGCTGGGCCTGGGACGCATCGTGGTCGACGGCGGAAGGTGCCTGCGCTTCTCGCCGCCGCACCCTGGCAGGCTCTACCAGTTCTCGTCGCCCAAGGACGCGCTCGCCTCGGCCCAGCGCGACTTCTTGGCGCTCGACCTCGAGGCGCCCGGCCCCGACGGCTCGTGCTCGGGGTGGAACGACCCCAACGTGGCGACCCTCGATCTGGAAGAAGCCGAGCGGCACGGCACCCTCGCCGCCGTGGGCTCGATCTACAGCCCGGCGGATGAGGCCGTGTACGACGGCACCTCGCGCGCGGGCGTCCGCCTCGTGACCATGGCCGGCATCCTGAAGGGCGGCCTCGTCCCGCTGCCGGAGATCCTCTCGTTCCTGCTCAAGGTGGGCGCGGCCGGGTTCTCGTGCCCGGTGGAGCTCGAGTTCGCCTTGAACCTCGAGCAGGACCGGCCCCATGAGTTCGGTTTTCTGCAGATCCGCCCGCTCGTGGTGGGCGCGGCAACCGACGACGTGGACTTCGCGGGTGTGGGGCCCGCGAGCGCCGTGTGCATCTCCGAGAAGGCGCTCGGGCACGGCGTGACCGGCGACGTGCGCGATCTCGTGTACGTGCCCGAGGCCGGGTTCGACCGCGCGCGGACCATGGAGATCGCCCGCGAGGTCGGCCAGCTCACGGCCGCCCTGCAGCGCGAGAGGAGCCCGTTCGTGCTCCTGGGGCCGGGCCGTTGGGGTAGCGCCGATCGCTGGCTCGGCATCCCCGTGACCTGGGCCCAGATCGCGGGCGTAGAGTGCATCGTCGAGACGGACATGAAGGACATCCGCGTGGCCCCCTCGCAGGGCACGCACTTCTTCCAGAACATCACGTCGTTCGGCATCGGCTACTTCACAGTGGGACCGGGCGGATTCCTCGACATGGCCTGGCTCGACGCGCAGGAGGCGCTCTTCGCGACGACGTTCGTGCGCCACGTGCGCTTCGCCGCGCCCCTCGAGATCGCGGTCGACAGCCGCTCGGGTCGCGGCGTGATCATGAAGCCGGGGTTCTCGGCGATCCGCGTTTTGTGCTAACAAACGGGATGCTTCCGGTGCGGAAGCTCCGAACGAGAAAGGAGCCACGTCATGGGAACCATGCCCGTCGCCAGGATCGCCGCCGCCGGCCTGCTTCTCGGAGCGGTCGCCATCCTTCTCATCGCAGGCTGCTCGGAAAAGAAGGGGCCGCCCCCGCCGCTCGCCGAGTCCAAGAGCCCGTCGGTCAAGCCGGGACCGGGGCCCCTGCCCGAGCAGTTCCCCAAAAGCGATCGCAAGCCGCCAAGGCCCAAGACGTTGAAGAACCTGGAGGCCGCCTTGAACGGAGAATCGGCCGCCAAGACGCGGTACGCGGCGTTCGCGGTGAAGGCGCACGAGGACGGGTATGAAGACGTCGCCAACCTGTTCCGCGCCGCGGCGCGCGCCGAGGAGATCCACGCCGGGGCCCTCGCCGAGCTCGTCGCCAAGATGGGCGAGAAGCCCACTCCCGAGGTCGGCATCCCCGACGTGAAATCCACGGCCGAGAACCTGGCGGCCGCGCTCGGGGGCGAAACCGAGGAGTTCAAGGCGATGTACCCGTCGTTCATCGAGGCCGCCAAGGCCGAGGGCGAGATGGACGCGGTGCGCGTCTTCACGGGCGCCAAGGCCGCCGAGGAGTCGCACGCCAGGTTCTACAAGGACGCTTCGGACAATCTCCAGAAGTGGAAGACCGACACGCGGACGTTCTTCGTCTGCGGCGTGTGCGGGAATACCGTGACGGAGCTCAACTTCGACAAGTGCCCGATCTGCTTTGCGCCGAAGGACAAGTCCGAGAAGATCCTGTAGGCGTCGAGGAGGGGTCCAATGATCCTCCCGCC
>JAQTNF010000171.1 GCA_028713995.1 Deltaproteobacteria bacterium
TGTCGGACGACACCCCCTGCCGGGCCGGGCCCATGTCCCGCTCGACGAACGCCTTGACCGCCTGGGCGATCATCTGCTCGACCCGGCCCGCCATGAGCAGCAGGCGCTCGCGCAGGGTGGTGAGCTCCTTCTCGTACTCCCGGTCGGTGTGCTTCTCGGTCATGTTCGCGTCGCCTCCTCAGCCGAAACGGCCGGTGATGTAGTCCTCGGTGCGCCGCTCCCGCGGCGCGGTGAACACCTGCTCGGTCGTGCCGAGCTCGATGATCCGGCCCTGGTAGAAGAAGGCCGTGAAGTCCGAGATGCGCGCGGCCTGCTGCATGTTGTGGGTGACGATGACGATGGTGTAGCGCTCCTTGAGCGAGACGACGAGGTCCTCGATGCGCGCGGTGGCCACGGGATCGATGGCCGAGGTGGGCTCGTCCATGAGCAGCACGTCGGGCTCCACCGCGATGGCCCGGGCGATGCACAGCCGCTGCTGCTGGCCGCCGGAGAGCGCGGTGCCGGGCCGCTGCATCTGGTCCTTGACCTCGTCCCACAGCGCGGCCGCCTTGAGCGCCGCTTCGACGCGGCCGTGCAGCTCGGACCGGGTCGGCCGGTAGTGGAGGCGGATCCCGTAGGCCAGGTTCTCGAAGACGCTCATGGGGAACGGCGTGGGCTTCTGGAAGATCATCCCCACGCGGCGGCGCAGCTCGATGAGATCGAACGCCGGCGCGAGGATGTCCTGCCCGTCGAGCAGCACCTGGCCGGTGGCGCGCTGGTCGCGGTAGAGCTCGAAGATGCGGTTGAAGACGCGGATGTGCGTGGACTTGCCGCAGCCGGACGGGCCGATCACCGCGGTGACCTTTGCGGGCGCGATGTCGATGGTGTTGTCGAAGAGCGCCTGGTGCTCGCCGTAGTAGAAGTCGAGCCCGCGCACGGACAGCTTGGGCCGCTCTGGGGCCGCTTCGGTCATCGCCGTTTCTCCCTGATGAGCGCGCGGGCGAGGATCGTCACGCCGAGCACGGACGCCATGATGAGCAGGCAGGCGCCCCACGCGGTCTGTTGCCAGTCGCGGTAGGGCGACATGGCGTAGTTGAAGATCGTGACCGTCAGGTTGCCCGTGGGACCCGAGAGGGTCGTGGGCCAGTAGGGGCTGTTGAGCGCGGTGAAGAGCAGGGGCGCGGTCTCGCCGCTCACCCTCGCCACGGCCAAGAGGACGCCGGTCACCACGCCGCCGCGCGCGGCCCGGAAGATGACGTCGAGCGTGACGCGCCAGCGCGGGGCGCCGAGGGCGAGGGCCGACTCGCGCAGGCTGTCCGGGACGAGGACGAGCATGTCCTCGGTCGTGCGGGCCGTGAGCGGCAGCATGATGATCGCGAGCGCCACCGCACCGGCCCAGCCCGAGAAGTGGCCGGCCGGCAGCACGAGCAGCGTGTACACGTAGAGGCCGATGAGGATGGACGGCACGCCCATGAGCGTGTTGACGCAGAACCTCACCGAGGCGCCGAAGCGCGTGCCTTGGCCGAGCTCCGACAGGTAGGCGCCGGTGAGGACGCCGAGCGGCACGCCGATCAGCGTGGCGAGCGCCGTGATGGCGAGCGTCCCCAGGATGGCGCCCGCGAGCCCGCCGCCGGCGACGCCTGGCGGCGAAGGGAGATCGAGGAAGAACGCCGGGCCGAGGGCCCCTGCGCCGCGCCGCGCCACCTCGAGCAGGATCCAGCCGAGGAAGAAGATGCCGACGGCCGAGGCAACGAGCGAGAGCGCCCGCACCGCGCCGTCCGTGATCTTTCGTCCCGTGGCAGGGCGGCGCCTCATCCGCTCCTCCCCATCCGGCGCAGGATCCGCCGCAGCCAGAGCTGGGCCGCGGCCTGGATCGCGACCGTGAGCACGAGCAGCACGAGGCCGAGGTACACGAGGCAGGAGCGGTAGAGCGGCTCGGCCGCCTCGGTGAACTCGTTGGCGAGCGTGGAGGCGATGCTGTTGCCCGCGGCGAACAGGGAGGCCGAGACGGCGTGGTCGTTGCCGATGACGAACGTGACGGCCATCGTCTCGCCGACGGCCCGGCCGAGGCCGAGGAAGACCGCGCCGATCATGCCCGCGGCGCCGTAGCGCACCGTGACGCCGCGCGTGACCTCCCACGTGGTCGAGCCCATGCCGTAGGCCGCCTCCTTGACCACCGCGGGCACCATGCGGAAGACGTCGCGCATCACGGCGGTGACGAACGGCAGGATCATGAGCGCCAGGATGACGCCGGCGCTGAGCATGCCGATCCCGAGCGGCGGACCCGTGAAGAGCGGCAGGAACCCCAGGGTCTTCGACAGCGCGGGCTGCACGTGATCTGCCATGTACGGCGCGAACACGAACAGCCCCCACATGCCGAAGATGATGCTCGGCACCGCGGCGAGGAGCTCGATGGCGCCGCCGACGACGCGCGCCACGGTCGGGTGGGCGAGCTCGACGAGGAAGAGCGCGATGATCACGCTCAGCGGCACGGCGATGAGGAGGGCCAGGAGCGTTGAGACGAGCGTGCCGTAGATGCTCGACAGCGCGCCGAACCGCTCGGTGACCGGGTTCCACGTGTTGCTCACGACGAACCCGACTCCGAAGCGGCGCACGGCCGGCCACGCACCCGCGCCGAGCGCGACGAACAACCCGGCCATGAGGAGGAGCACCGTGCCCGCGCTGCCCGCGGCGAGCAGGCGGAACGCCCGGTCGCCACGCCGCGCGGGTGGGACGGAGCGCATTACAGGACCGGCCCGCCGCCCGCTTTCACCTGGTCGCGCCATGCGGCCTTCACGAGATCGACGACCTGGTCCGGCAGGGGCACGTAGTGAAGCGCCTTGGCCTGATCCGCGCCGTGGGCGTAGCACCAGTCGAAGAATCCGAGCATGGCCTTGGCGCGCGCGGCGTCGGGCTGCTCCTTGTGGACGAGGATGAAGGAGGCGCCCGTGATGGGCCAGCTCGCGTCGCCGGGCTGGTCGGTCAGCACCATGTAGAAGCCCTTGGCGCTTGCCCAGTCGGCGCTCGCGGCCGCGGCCTGAAAGCTCTCCACCGTGGGCATGACGACCTTGCCGGCCCGGTTCACGAGCCCGGCGTGGGCCATGCCGTTCTGGAGCGCGTACGCGTACTCGACGTAGCCGATGGCGCCGTTCATGCGCTGCACGTACGCGGCCACGCCCTCGTTGCCCTTGCCGCCCATGCCCGCGGGCCACGCGACCGCCTTGCCGGTACCGACCTTCTCGTGCCAGGCGGGCGACACCTTGTCGAGGTAGTTGGTGAAGATCCACGTGGTGCCCGAGCCGTCGGCGCGGTGCACGATCGAGATGTCGGCGTCCGGCAGCGCGAGCTCCGGGTTCTCCTTCCGGACCCCCTTGTCGCTCCACTTCTTCACCTTGCCGAGGAAGATGTCGGCCAGGAGCGCGCCCGAGAGCGTGAGCTGCCCGGGCTCCACGCCCGCGATGTTGACGACCGGCACCACCCCGCCCATCACCATGGGGAACTGCACGAGCCCGTGGGCGTCGAGCTCCTCGGCCTTGAGCGGCGCGTCCGAGGCGCCGAAGTCCACGGTCTTGGCCTCGATCTGCGCGATGCCGCCGCCCGAGCCGATCGACTGGTAGTTGAGCTTCACGCCCGAGACCTTGTGGTAGGTGTCGGCCCACTGCGAGTAGATGGGGTACGGGAACGTGGCGCCGGCGCCGTTGATGGTGATCGCGTCCGGCCTCGCCGGCTCGGGTGTGGCCCTGTCCGCGGGCTGCTCCCCGGCCACCTGCTGCTCGCCCTTGCACCACGCGAACGTCAGCGCGGCCACGAGGCCCAGGACCCATGCTGTCGATTGGATTTTCATGATTCCTCCTGTTGTTCTGCGGTAAATGTAGCCCCGATTTGTGACAGGATCGTGACAGGCCCGAAACAAGCTCCCGAACACTCAGAACGCGAGCTGGAACTGGGTGCGGACCACGGTGTCGGTATGGTCCGAGGTCCCGCCGCCGTCGTCGTTGACGTTGCGCAAGGCCGCCCCGCCCTCGGTCTGCCACTTGGCGTTGTGCTTGAAGAAGTAGAACGAGAGGCCGCCGAGGACCTCCTGCTCGCGGTTGAACTTGAAGAAGTCGGTGTCCGCGTAGGTGTCGGTGGGATCGACGATGGCGTAGCGCAGCACGGGCTCCACGAGCCCGCTCACGACGTAGCCCACCTGGAAGTGGGCGCCGAGCGCCGAGAGCTCCTGGTCGACCCAATCCTTGTCGGCCTTCTCGGCCGAGGAGACGTAGCCCGCGCCCGAGAGCGAGAAGCCGTGGGCCTTGAGGATGAAGTCGAGGTCGCCCTTGACCGCGCCCTTCCTCTGGCCGTCGGTGTCGAGGTCGGCCTGCCCGGAGAGGCCGATGCCGAGGCGCAGTGGCCCGCCCTCGAGATCGGCCTCGGAGTAGGCCTTGATGCCGCCGTAATTGTAGCCGACGCGGGCGACGATCGCCGGGCGGAACCTGTCCGGGATGTTGGTGAACGCGGTCTTCTTCTCGTCGATGGTGGTCGTCGCGCTCTGCGTGCCGTCGTCCGCCGTCGCGAGGTCTGTCTCGACCTTGGACTTGAACCACGGCTTGTCGCCCGTGCCGTTGAAGAAGCCGAACGCCCACTCGAACGCCGGGGACTTGCCGTAGTCGTTGTGGAACATGACGCCGAGGTCGTAGCCCGCGCCGAAGTACTTGTCCGTGATGGCCGTGTCGTTCATCTCGAGCGAGCTGCTGGACGTCATCTGCTGGCGCGAGAAGGGCCGCTTGGTCTGGCCCACGCGCAGGATGAGCCACCCCTGCAAGAGCTCCCCGTCGACCCAGGTGTCCTTGAGCGTCGGGCTGCCCTTGCCGAAGTCGGGCATGACCTCGAAGCGCAGCGCGGGCGTGAAGACGTTGCCCGAGATCTTGAGGCGCGCGCGCGGGATGGAGACCGCGTACTTGGGATCCACGCCGTCGGTGTCCTCGTTGAAGTATTCGAAGCGCGTCTGGAACTGGCCGCCGATCTTGAGCTTGTACTTGTCGTCGTCGGTCCTGAGGAAGAAGCCGCCGTCGTAGCCGAAGCTCGGCTTGGGCGCCGGGGTCGCCTCGGCCGGGGTGGGCGGCGACTTTTCCTGGGCCCACGCCGTGGCGCTCGCGAGGATAATCGTGAACGCGATGTGAAGGGGAAGGATCGATCTTGTTTTGCGTTGCATCGTGACATCTCCTTTGTTGTTGGCGTTTCTTTGCTTGAGCTGCGGGAAGGCTACGGCCGACCTATGGCAGGCTCGTGGCGGGGAGGTATCAGTTGGGAAAAAAGATCAGGGTTAACGGCTGGCCACCGAGCCGGATCGAGGAGATGAACCGCGTGGCCAGGATCGCGTTCAATGATCAGCGCGAGGTTGACGGCCAGCTCAACAAGGACGTCCCAAGGCGGGTAGGCTTTCTCTATATATCGAGAATCATTGTCTTTTTAAGGAACAACAGCTTGACGTCCTCTCCCTCGCAGAATACGATACGAGTGACTCGGCATCTGATCGACCGGGGAGATAGACCAAGAAAAAAAGGAGAGAAACATGAATAGGAAAGACGAATACGAATTTCTCAAACGAGCGGACAAATCCACCGCCACCGAAGCAGATTTAAGACAAGCAATAGTGGTACTGGCCAAGCTGAAAGAAGCTCTTGAGGGTCTCCATCCCACACTACGGCGACCAGATATTGATAAGGCGGTTAATCGTGATTTCAGCACGGTCGCATGCACGGAACTCTGCGAAGCAATCGAGCGCGGATTCGGGGAAGAGGGTAGCCTGGATTCCAGGATAAACACTGCACTTAACGCCGTGTTCATGCTGAAAAAGAAATTCCAAGCAAGACTCAAGAGCCTTCAGCAGAGCCGATAGGGAAACAGTCGGCTGGGGGAGTAAGAGCGCGGAAGCGGAAGGGATCGCAACCCGCCACATGCCACATGCCGGAGCTGCGCTCCCCCTTCCCGCTCCCCCTTCCCACCCAAATGGATCAACGCGAATCGATTGACGAATCGGCGGGAGTCACGCCAGGGGAGATCACGTACCGGTCTGGTAGATCGCGGGGCGGTAGCGGGGTTTCGGAATCGGCCTGCCCGCCTTGGTCGCGGCCTTGAAGAAGAATCGTGTCAATCCAGCCCATTTGACAATTGCAAGCCCGTCACCACAGTGGCCCCCTGCGAAGGCAATCTGACCGGCCCCATTCCATCTCACCGCTTGCGCTTCTTGCCGCCGCGCTTGCCGAGCAGCTCGAGGTAGTCCTTGCGGCTCAACGAAAGGTGTCGGGACCCATCCCTGTCATGGGGTGGAGCGGACTTCGGTTCACTTGAGCTTGACGTCGGTCTCGTTCATCCAGATCCCGTGGATGTTGCACCGCTGCAAGGCCTTCAGCTTTCCGGGAACGGACGCGAGCTCGAAGGTCGCGGTTGCGGCGGGATCGGTCGCCATGAGCTCCTTGTTCCCGAGCAGCTTGCCGTGGCCGTCCTCCAGCTTGATCCACATGATGTAATGAGGCTTCTTGGGATCCATGGGGTGGTTGACCTTCACCGTGACCATCAAACCTTTGCCCATCTTCTCATACGTGATTTGGGGAACGTGCGAGCTCTCCGCGCCGGCCCAGGGGCCGGGGTTCTCCCGGGTATAGGGTTTGTCCTGCTTATAGTCTCCCTCAGCCCGAGCGGTTTTTCCTCCGGGGCCTGTCGAGACCACCATCAGGGCGACGCCCGCCAAGATGATGGAAACCAAAATCGGAACATTCCTTTTCATGTCATCCTCCTTGGGTCTGCGAGCTGTTTGTCGGGCCGCCCCTTCGCGCGTCGACGCCGAACGTCAATGCTTCCCGGAAGCACAACAAAAGCAGCTTCCGTGCCACTTGCGCATGGGGCGTATTTTCAGCCGGTTACGACCGCCCGTGAGCCCGGATGGCGGCGCGCTCAATCAAAATGACGCGGCTTTTCCTTCAAATAGAAGCGCTCGCGGTGCCTTTACAGGAGAGCCGGCCCGAGAATGCTCATGCCGACGAGCACGTCCACCGGCGCGACGACCTTGCCGCGCCCGAGGATCGCGGCCACGGCGCGGACGATGCGGGGGTAGAGCGGGTCATCGCGGTACGTGTCGACGCGGACCAGCGTCTGGTTGGCGACTGACGAGAGATCCTCACCTTGGTCGTTGAGCAGCTTCGCGAACACAGCGAACAGCAGGTGTCCCGGGTGGTCTTCCCCGGACCACCCGAGCCCTGGGGCGGATGCGAGGAGTTCAGCCGCCGTTTCGAACTCCCCCCCGAGAACGTGGAGGAATGCGCGCTGCCGCAAGGCCTCCTTGAGACAGGCCGCGAGCGCCTCGGCCGCGCACTCCTTGATGGCGCCCTTGCTCCCGGCGGTGCCGAGCCAACGGCGCAATCTCAACATGCTCGGCATTTGGCGCCACGCGCGTTCGAGCCGATCCGGAAGATCTTCGAGACCCAGCACTTGCGCGGCAAGAGCAGCACCGTCCAGAAACTCGCCCCGAACGTAGTTCTTGTCGGCGACGAGCGCGGCGGCCTCCTCGAAAGCCGAGAGCGCGGCGTTCGCCTCTGACCTTGGAGATCGCCGCGTGCACCGCTTCCGCGCGCTTAGACGCCGATGGTGTGGCGTCCCTTGAAGTGGTCGAGAATGACGGTGAGTTTTCGGCAGGCATGTCGCGCCTCGCAAAAGTCGACACGAACGCGGTCAGTCGTGGGTTGCGGCGCGATGCCCGTCACGCGCACCAGAACGGACGGCGGGTGCACGTACAGTTTTCCGCGCTCGCATTCGGGACAGCGGTCGCCGGCTTTCAGAGATTCGAGCGCGACCTTTACTTTCTTCGCGCCGGTGTAGTCCTCCGA
>JAQTNF010000172.1 GCA_028713995.1 Deltaproteobacteria bacterium
GGGGTTGCGACAGGAATTGAAGTCAGGATGGCACTCCTCCATAACATCTTGGCCGTTACCAAGCTGGCCGTTGAAGTTGTCACCCCAGCAGTATATGGCGCCCGAGGCCGCCACCGCGCACGCGTGCGATCCTCGGGCGGATATGGCGACCATGGGCTCCGGCAGACCCACCACTTCTGTGGGCGTGAGAACCTCATTGTTTTCTCCGGTCTCAAGATCTGCAAGCACGCCGTTTCCGACTTGGCCCATGCGATTGTCCCCCCAGCAATAGACTCGCCCGTCAGTATCGATCGCACACACATTTCCTCCCCCAACTGAAATGTTCTCCAGCTTGACCCCCTCTAGACCCACGACATCAACTGGTATCTCGCTGTCCTCCGTGGTCCCATTGCCAAGCGCTCCAAAGAGGTTGTCTCCCCAGCACATGGCTCTTCCTGATTCGAGCACGACACAAGTCGTGTCCTCGCTAGTGCTGACCTGAATCGCGGGCTCCGGGAGACCCTCTATAGGATAAGGGGACGCTGGGCAATCGTCCGTAGGAACCAAATCGAAACAAACCATTTTCCAGCACTCGACACTGCCATCGTTTTTCACGGAACAAGCCAAGCGTCCACCGGCCTCGAGACTTCTCACACCGGTATCCCATCCTTCGACGACTTGTGGAGACAGCCAGCATTCCAGCTCGACGCAGCCCCAGCATTGAACCGCTCCGCCTTTAGAAAGAGCGCAGGAGGAATCTGCGCCAACGGCAACAGACACGGCTGGCGCTACTAGCTTCTGTACTTCGACGGGCGTCGGGCAGTACAAGCCGCCGCAGGATCCCCCAAGTTCTCCGCTGATGTTATAACCCCAGCATCGCACCGAGCCATCTTTGAGCGCAGCACAAGCGCGGGGATCATATGAAGCCGCGAAGTTCGTTCCGGATTCTAGACCTTCCACGTCAACCGGCACAGATGAGAGGTTTTCACCTCCATATCCAAGCTGCCCGTATTCCCCGCTCCCCCAACATTCTGAGGCGCCACGATCTGTCACTGCGCAGGTGAAGTCGCCCCCGCAAGATACCTGGATCGCTCGCTCCGGCCCGGCGTCAAGCCCCGCATCGCTCGCACCGCCGCCGTTGCTGCACCCGAGAATCGGGACCGCGAAGAAAACCAACACGCTTCTTGCCTGCTTCCGCTTCATTCCGACCACAGTCCTCGCATCCAGAGATGCAACGCGGTTGTCGATGAATCCGTCCCGGCGAGGCCCAGCCCGCCGTGGGCGCTCACGAACGGTGCGCCCGAAGAACATCTGCTTCATCCTTTCGGACCGAAGCCGACCACGCGGACGGGCGTGGGGTTGCGACAGGAATTGAAGTCAGGATGGCACTCCTCCATAACATCTTGGCCGTTACCAAGCTGGCCGTTGAAGTTGTCACCCCAGCAGTATATGGCGCCCGAGGCCGCCACCGCGCACGCGTGCTGCCCGCTTGTTGAAACGGCGATCATGGGCTCCGGCAGACCCACCACTTCTGTGGGCGTGAGAACTTCATTGTTTTCTCCGGTCTCAAGATCTGCAAGCACGCCGTTTCCGACTTGGCCCATGCGATTGTCCCCCCAGCAATAGACTCGCCCGTCACTATCAATCGCACAAGTAGATAAATAGCCAGCAGAGATGGCTACCAGTTTGACTCCTTCGAGACCCACGACATCAACTGGTATCTCGCTGTCCTCCGTGGTCCCATTGCCCAGCCCTCCAAACAAGTTGTCTCCCCAGCACATGGCTCTTCCTGATTCGAGCACGACACAAGTCGTGTCCCCGTTAGTGCTGACCTGAATCGCAGGCTCCGGGAGGCCCTCTATGCGAGATGGGGGCACTGTGCAATCGTCCGTAGGAACCAAATTGAAACAAACCATTTTCCAGCACTCGACACTGCCATCACTTTTCACGGAACAAGCCAAGCGTCCACCGGCCTCGAAACTCCTCACGCCGGTGCCCCATCCGTCGATAATTTGTGGGGAAAGCCAGCATTCAAGCTCGACGCAGCCCCAGCATTGAACCGCTCCGCCTTTAGAAAGAGCGCAGGAGGAATTTGCACCAATAGCAACGGTCGTGGCTGGTGCCACCAACTTCTGTACCTCAATGGGCGTCGTGCAATACATTTCGCCGCAAGATTCCCCAAGCTCGCCGTCGATATTGTACCCCCAACAACGCACCGAACCATCTTCTAGGGCTACGCAGGCACGATTACCGTACATAGCGACGGAGACGGTTCCTGACTCCAGATCCTCTATTTGCGTTGGCTTGGGATATATAGGGTTCCCGTATGCCCCCCATTGGCTCTCCCCCCAGCACTTCAAGGCGCCATGGTCGGTTATCGCGCAGGTAAAGCTCCCCTTGCAAGAGACAGACACGGCGAGATCTGGTCCAGTGTCCCCTCCGGCGTCCACGCTTGCGTCGTTTGCGGCCTTGCCTCCGCTGCATCCTACGAGGCTGACCGTGAAGAGCGTCAGCACGCTACTGGCCTGCGTCAGCTTCATTCCGACCACAGTCCTCGCATCCAGAGATGCAACGCGGTTGTCGATGAATCCGTCCCGGCGAGGCCCAGCCCGCCGTGGGCGCTCACGAACGGCGCGCCGTCCATCAGGGGCCATAATCCACCCGGTTTCGTCTGGAGAGCGGTCAGGGTCAACGGCGTGGCGACGTCGGTCACGAGCTTGCTCGGTCCGTCGAAGTTGTCTGGGAATCTCAGACCGGCCAGCACCGCGTTGTACGTCACCGGTTCGAACTCCGGCCCGGCGAAGGCCACGTACTTCATCCTTCCGTCTGCACTTCGATAAAATATGTATGCGGTGTCTCCCACGTTCACGGCCCGTGGAGAAGCGGTCACTATGATATCCGGTCCCACAGTGGCGCCCTCGGGCCAAAGCTTTTCGAGGCGTCCGCCGTTCGTGGCGATGAAACCGTTCTCGAAGACCTTGCAGCGCATCTGCGTGTCGGTGGCGTCGTTCATCCCGTCGTAGGCAAAGTCGGTGCAGGCCACCACGTTGTCGCGCCGGAGGAGCTCCGTTTCCCCCTGACTTGGAATCCAGGCGTGCGCCAAGCCCAGCGTTGTCATCCCGGGCACGAAACGCGCCTTGCCAATCCCAGTGTCGAGAGGCGTGAACGGATCTTCGGTCACACCGTACTGTCGCACCACTACGGTCCTACGCCCCTTGCTGTCCTTTGCACCCCGCAGGAACGCCACTGCCACTGATTTGACGTCGAGGTCGACCGCCCATTTGCCGGCCATTCCTCCGATGCCCTGCACAAGCTGGGTCCCCAGCCAGACGGGTGTTGGTGCTCTGTCCCTTGGCAAAGGCCGCGTGATGAATGACACGGCGTTGGGCAGGAGCATGGCCGCCGCCTCCACGATGTCGGGTCGTTCCATCGTGGAAACGGAAAACGTATCGTCGAGGCCCAGCGCGCGAAGCCCGATCTCGCGAGCCGCGCCCTGGGGAGCCAAGCCATTGTCGTGCAGCGGTCGCGTGTTCACACCCAGCGAATCGTCGGTCATGATGCCCCGGACCGCGGCATGGAGGTGAACGAGGTTCTCGCTCTCGAAATCGTTCCCGACGAGCAGTTGCGGAGTCGATTGAGACGAGACAGTTGTCTCCCCTCCAACCCAGCCGGGGTGCCCGGCCCACACTTGGTCCATCGGTACGTCCGGCGCAAAGCCCAGATTCGCTAGCATGTCGAGGGTGGTCTGCCCGACCGGGGCCACGTAATCGAACCACGGCGCATGGATCGGGGTGTCGCAACCGATGCAAGGATCCTGGTAGAAGGGTGGCAACTCGACAATGTAAATCGATCCACGATCAACCACGGTGGCTCGTGGGCTGCCGTAAACAACCGTTTGTGGATCGTACGCCACGCCGCTCCATGCGCCGCACACGGGATCCTGTCCCGATGCCGTCATTTCCGGAGCGAGCGTTGCATACGAGAGGTATCCGAAGTCGTCCCCCACCTGGTAGTGGGGAGCTTGCTGATACTGGCTCCAGAACACCCAGAGCCTGCCTTCCGACGCGACCACGGTCGGCGCGAACCCGGAGCGCGAGATCTGGCCGCCGGCGCTCGGGATCGAAACGTCCGGCATCTTGCAGAGCTTCATGTTGCTCCAGTCCGCGTTCGTGCCGGACATCGGGATCGCGGCGTAGGCGAGCGGCCGTTCATACCGCTTCGGATGGTAGTAGTTCGGTCCCGCCCCCCACGGGGCGTCGTTGGGCTTCCAGCTTTCCGGGTAACGGAAGAACACGTACAACCGCTGGTTATCGACGTTTCGCCAGTACCAGACGGTCTCGAGATCGCTTGGCGCGTATTGTGCTCCGCCTGCGATGGATCCGGCGTCGTGGAAGACCCGCGTGACTCGGAGCGACGCCAGGAGGTTCTTCTTCTGATTCACGTTGAAGCTACCTGACGAGGCCGCGATATTGGTTACTTTGTCGGCCCAGGGAGTGTAACCAGTAGTGCTGTCTGCGTAGATCTGATCGAGCAGCTCGCGCTGTTTCTTGGCGGAGCCAACGATATCGTCTTTTACAAGCGGGTACTTGGCGTCCGCATAACCCGAGAGGTCGTAGAAGAACCGGTTGTGGATGCCGTTGTTCGTGTGCGAGCCGCCGTAGGCCTGTCCGCAGGCGCAGACTCCGCCACCGTCACAAAACGCGTTGTAGATGGGCTCTGTTTCCCTCGTAGCGTTTTCGGCTTGCTGCCAGATTCCCTCGTCGAATTGCAGCCCTGTGGTTGAATTTCTCTCAGTGAACTGGTCGAATGTCGATGCGCCTCGTCCATGGCCATGGTTCTTGGCGCCCGGATCTCGGAACGACCGCCAGATGTTTTCTGGATCATCGGGGTCTGTGAGCTGCGTCTCTATTGCGCTGCACCTGGCATTGTGCTCAAATCCCGACGAGGGGACATTCACCTGGATGTTCCCGTGAGTGCAGAACCACCCTCCCGTCGGACCAACCCCCCTGCACAGGTTGAAGCAATCATGCGCCACGCCGGGATCCATGGCTCTCGAATGCCCGTCTTTATCAAAACAGAGCTCAGGCGTAAGATCTTGCGACGGTACGCCCTCGCTGTCGTAGAGGGCCCTCCACACTATCCGAAAGGCGTCTCCGCGCGCCTCTTCCAGCCCGGACTCACATCCGGCCTCGTGTGCATGCCGATGGAGGCGGAACGGTGTGCGAACTCGTGTGCGAAGGTCCCAATGTCGACCGCTCCGTCCACTTGGAATACGTCGTACGTTGGATACGTAAATCCGACAGTCTCAGCCCCCATTTTCGCCTTGGCCCCAAAATTGAAGGGATAGGCGCTGGTTCCCAGAGCGCTCGCGCAGTCAGAATGGGTCCCCTCAATCCAAGGCCACAACTGGTGCTCGATGAGGTCTGCGATCGGCTTGAGGGCAACATCGTCCCAAGGGTCGCGGTGCGCATACTCCGGGTTTGGCTGGCGCCAGTCTCCGCTGTCCCATGCGACAAGCTCGTTCAACGGCCAGTTGTTCGTGGGGCTAAAGCCTGAAGCCAAGATGCTCCAATTTTCATCCGTGCATTCGCCTGTAGCGTCCTCTTTGCAGTAGGCATCCTCGTAGTCCTTGTCCACAAGCAAGAGACGCACATGATAATCGTCGGTCGATTCGCACTGCGAGCCTCTGCTTGGCCACAACCATTCCGGGCCGTGCCTCTCCAGCACTTCACCGGTCATCGCATTCACCTGGAACGCACCGAGATCGTGACCGGTTTCCGTATCGCGTGCGGCTACTTCGTAAACGAGCCGAGTGGCCAAGCGGTCCGGTTTGCCAGCGTAGATGAACAGGCCGTGCTTGGCCGAGACAACCTGAAGGCCGCCGAGATACTCGCCGATGGCCGCTTCGGCCTGATCTAACGAGATCGCCGGCACGGTGGCAGTCGCGATTCTCGGTAAAGTCTCGTTGCCTATAGAAACGATGTTTCCTCTTGCGTCAATCTCGATGCCAAGAGTCCCATTCACGACAGGAACGCCCCCAAACGACTGTTGATACACGACCGCTGTCCCATTCGTTATCGGCAGCTTGCGAACGGTCTGCGAAAGCTCCGGCCTTGGAGAAAGGCCGAACAGGAGCCTGCCGTAGTTGGCCACGAAGGCGTCGGCGATCTTCGTCGGCTCCGACGATGAGGATACGCCGACGAGGGCCAACGTTTCCGGCGCGAGCTTCACTCCCGAAAGCCGACGGAGCGTGCTGCCTGGAAACAGGTCCACGACGGCGGCTCCCGGCACGACGCCGAACCAGTTGGAGGCGTTGATCGCAACGGCACGCTCTTGGAATGACATGCCGTTGAGCTCGGCGGCCACGGTGCGTCGTTGCTCGTCGGACCAGAACTGGATAGTGCTCTTCGTGCAGGTCCCGTTGTCCATCCCGAGACTCGAGCAATCCTTGCAGTCGGCGGGGCATTCCCACGGGGTCTCGTGCTTCCCACAGACGCCGTCGCCGCAGGCCGTGCAGAAATAACCCGGAGCGCACTCGGATCCCGGGCTGCACCCGGTCACCGCCTTGAGCCCATCGCAGCACTGCGCCGGGTCGTCCACCGCATCATCTTTTCCCCCGCACTCCATACAGACCATGCCGGGGCCAGGAGTGATGTCCTTGCATTCTTGCTCAGGCGGGCAAGTGTCATCATCGACGCACGGGATCTCACACGTCTCGACCGGGATCCCGGCTCCGTCCGCGTACTCCATGCACGTGAGCCCCGGATAGCATTCCGTGGCGCTACAGTCCTCATGCTGGTTCGCGCAGCACTTGGCGCCGATGCCGAAACCGCATACCACGATGATCGCTACCGTCCCACCAACACATCTCTTGATTCCCCTCCGCACTTGACCAATCGAGGAGAGTACCGCCGTGACGTGTGCGCATGTCCCTTCCCAGGATTGTCGTGTCATGACCCACCCATCCCTTTCCAGTTTGTTCGCCTGAAGAAATTACACACCTCGGACGATCTGCCGTCAACTGTCGCGTGACAAAAAGAATCGGCGCGAGGGGGACAGGAGAGCAATTGCCTATTGCCCACTTCTCCTGTTCTCAAAAATCGCTACAACGCGGATTGCGCTGGACGCGGCGGAAGCCCCCGCGCGGGCGCTCACTTCCCGAGCTTGCCGATGGCCTCGGTGATGCGGGCCTTCTCGGCCGACGACGACGCCATCTGCGCGGCGCGGCGCATGGCCTCGACGGACGCGACCGATTTGCGGGCGAGGAGCGAGTCGACCGCGGCGAGCCGCACCTGGATGTTGATGTCCGTGAGCATGCGCTCCTCGAGGGCGAGCCTGGACCGATCGTCCGGGAACGCCGCCAGGCCGCGGCACGCCACGACGCGCTCGGAGGACGGTCCGGTCTTGGCTTTGAAGAGGAGATCGTCGAGAGAGGCGGGCTTTTCGCCGGCCACGGCCGCGGGCTGGGGCGCGGGTTGGACAGGAGCCACGGCGGGCGTCTTCGGGGGCGCGGGCGGCGTCACCTCGGACGGCGCGGGCGGCGTGATGAGCTCCGGCTCCTCGGCTTTCCTCCTGGCCTCCCTCTCGGCCTTCCTGCGTGCCGCTTCATCCGCCCGGGCCTGTTTCCTGGCTTCCTTCTCGGCCTT
>JAQTNF010000173.1 GCA_028713995.1 Deltaproteobacteria bacterium
ATCCAGGCCGTGGTGCCGCCGTCGGCCCGGACCGGTAACGTCACGGTCCAGGTCTTCAACGCGGGCCAGGCCACGAGCCCCATGGCCTTCACGGTCCTCGCGGAGCTCAAGATCGCGTCGTTCAATCCGCTCATGGGCCCGCCCGGAACAACGGTCACGCTCAAGGGCTCGGGCTTCTCGACGACCAAGAAGGACAACACCGTGCGGCTCGGCGATCAGGTCTGCAAGATCCTGTCCGCGACGCCGAACGAGCTCGTGGTCTCGGTTCCCTCCAAGAACGCCAAGAGCGCTCGGTTCTCGGTGGAGGTCAAGGGCCTCGGCACGTTCGAGTCCCCCAACTACTTCCCGGTCGTGTACCCGCCGCAAATCACGGGCTTCTCCCCGCCCGCGGGCAACGTGGGCACGGAGGTGACGGTTGAAGGCCTGCACCTGGCCGCCAACCCGCCCGCCACGCAGGTGCTGCTCACCGGCAGGGCGTGCGAGATCATCTCGGTCCAGGACGCCGCGATCCGGGTGCGTGTCCCGCAAGGGGCCGTGTCCGGACCCATCAAGGTCGTCATCGCGCAGATGGGCGAGGGCGAGTCCAAGGGCGCGTTCGAGGTGTGGGCTCCTTTGGCCGTGACGCGCATGGAGCCTCCGGCCGGCCTGCCCCAGACCGAGGTGCGTCTGTGGGGCACGGGCTTCCGGACCAACCCCGGCGATCACACCCTGTACATGGCCGACAAGCCCGTCCCGATCGAGCGGATCGACCAGGGAGCCCTCGTCTTCAAGGTTCCCGCCGACGCGCCCGACGGACCGGTCATGCTCCGGCTGGACGTCAAGGATCGCGGCGGCACGATGATCGCCATGCCCCTCCAGATCCTGCACACGCCGGTCATCGACGGGTTCAAGCCCGAGCGCGGACCGGTCGGGACGGCCGTGGAGATCTCGGGCAAGTACTTCGGTAGTCAGTTGAACTACGTGCGCGTCCTGCTCGGCGGGCAGATCGTGCCCCTTTCGTCCGTGAACCCCAACTCGATCGTGTTCTCGGTGCCGCCCGGCGCCGTGTCCGGCAAGATCGAGGTCCAGACCCCCAGGCGCGGCAACGTTGCGGCGACCAAGCCGTTCGACGTGTACGTGCCGGTCACGGTGTCCGGATTCCTTCCGACCATGGGCATCGAGAACGAGATCGTCCACATTTTCGGTTCCGGGTTCGAGACGGTCGCCAAGAACAACATCGTCACAATGAACGGCGTCAAGCTCCAGGTCATCGAGGCGACCCAGACGCAGCTCAAGGTGAAGCTCAACGGCAAGGTCGCCACGGGCAGCCTGCGCGTAGAGGTGCCGAACCGCGGCTTCATGGAGTCGATCCAGAAGTTCACCATCCTCACCAAGCTCGAGGTGAGGGACTTCGAGCCGAAGAAGGGCGTGCCGGGCTCGCTCGTGACCATCAAGGGCAAGGGGTTCGAGAACAAGGATCTGCGCGGCTACATCGGCTCGACGCCCATCGGCGTGCGCGTCGATTCCCCGACCCAGGTGACCATCGGCGTGGCTCCGGGCGCCGAGACAGGGCCGTTCGTGTTCGTCGCGCCCGGCGCCGGGCGCTCGGAGTCGAGGGAGAAGTTCAAGATCCTCGTCCCGCTCGTCATCTCCGGCTTCCAGCCGGCGTACGGCCCGGCGGGCACCAAGGTCTCCGTCTACGGCACGGGGTTCGACCTCAAGCCCAACAAGACCAAGATCTTTTACGGACAGCAGCAGCTCAACATCGAGCCCGGCTCGAGCGAGACCATGCTCATCGTGACGATCCCGAAGGGCGCCGAGGATGCTCCGTTCAAGGTGCGGCTCAAGGATCGCGGTGACATCGAGAGCGAGAACGTGTTCTCGGTGGTCAAGCCCGTCGCGGCGCCCATGCCCGTGCAGCCCGCGGTGGCGGCCGCAGGACCGGGCGCGATGCCCCAGCCCGTGCCCGGGGCGAAGCCGTCGGGCCCGCCGCCATCGATGGACGACATGCTCGGAATGCCGGGACGGGGCGCGACGCAACCCGCGACGCAACCCGCGGCGCAACCCGTGGCGCAACCGGGCGCCCAGCCTGCTGCCCAGCCTGTCGCGGTCCAGGCCAAGCCGGCCGTGACCGGTTTCGATCCGCTCTCCGCGCCCGTGGGTGAGGTCGTCACCATCAACGGCTCCAACTTCGGCGAGGATCAGAGCGCGGTGAAGGCCTGGGTCGGCCAGGTCCCGGCGGCGGTGGTGGGCGTGGTCCCGGATATGATCATGATCGAGGTCCCTGCCGGCGTGAAGCGCGGCAAGATTCGCGTGAAGGTGGGCGGGCTCCCGCAGGTGGAGTCCAAGGATCTCTTCGAGGTCTCCCAGTAGCGCGCCCCCTTTCCTCCTCCCTTTCCCGTTCTCCCGATCCTGCCCCTGTTCACGCGCTCCGCTTTCGAGTATCCCTTTCTCGCCATGGCGAAACGTATGAGAGCGAGGGGCGAGGCCGCACAGGAGATCGTGGACGGTCTGTTCGCGATTCCCCCCGTGAACGAGGCCGAGCTCAAGAGCCGCCTCGGCCGCGTGGAGACCCACGACCTGCGTCGGCTGCTCCTCGAGCGCCTCGAGCGCGGCGCGGTTCCCATGCAACAGGGGATGCTGCTCGTCTCGGCCCTCGGGCAGGTGGGGCTCGGCGAGCTCCAGGCGCGCATGACCGGCATCGCGCTCGACCGCACGCGAAACGAGCACGAGCGGCTGTGGGCGATCATGGCGCTCTCGGGCGACGATCCTTCGCTCATGAGGACGGTCGCGCGCCAGATCTCGCCCGCCGAAATGGCCGCCCTGGCCGAGGCGTCCCTCTCGCATCTGCTCATGGCCGGGGAGTCGGCGGAGGTCGGGCGCATCGTGCGGGACGCCCTTGCCGAGCTGCCGGACGACGGCTCCCGTGAGCTCCTGCTCGAGCGGTTCGACGCGACGAGGGAGGGTCTCGGCATCACCGCGGCGGCGGCTTACGGCCCGGCGCTCGCGAACGCAGCGCTCGATGGCTTGCGCGGCCGGATGCTGGCGCACGTCGTGACCGAGGCGCGCGAGGAGGGCACGAGGCTCCTCGAGACCCTGCGGGGGCATGCGTCCTCCGAGGCCGAACGGCGCGAGCTCATGGCGGCCCTCCTCAAGCTGCGCAGCCGTACGATAGACCCTTCGGTGTGCATCGCGCCCGTGCGCGGACGCGCCTCGGTCACCGCATGCGACGGGCAAGGGATGTTCGCCGTGGTCGGTACGTTCGAGAACGCGGACGACACCGTGACGATCGCCAGCCTCTGCCTGCGTGCCGGCGGCGACGTGAGGAACGGCTTCCTGGTGCCGCGGCAGGCGGCGGACCGGACCGGACCCGGCCCATTGGACGACGACAGGGCCGAGGAGCTTGCGGCCGTCACCCTCGCGGACGCGGCCGAGCTGGTGTCCGAGGCGGTGCGGCGCACACGGGAGCTCGGCAAGGAGCTGCCCGAGGGCGCCCAGCAGGCTCGCGCCAGGTTTCTCGACGCCGAGCGCGGTGCGCGCACGCCGAAGCCCGAAACGGGCGGACCGCTTGAGGTCTCCACGGACGACGTCGCCGCGCTCCTCGATCGCCCCGAATACCGCGAGTCGTGGTTCTTCGACGTCGGCGATCTGACTGGAACTGGCGTGTCCGTCCCGCGGCGCAAGGCCGCGACCCCGCGTTGGATCGAGAAGGCCGCGGTCAGGCTGGACCTTGAACCCATCCGCGCCCGCCTCGCCGTCATGACGCACCACATGGCCCGCTGGCACGCCTGGCGCGGCGAGAACCGCCTCTCCCGGATCTGCCTGTGGCTCTGTGCGACCGTGGAGGAGGGGTTCCGGACGAGCCCGCTCGTGCGGGTCATGCTCGAACGCTCCCCGGCCCTCATCCACCTCACCGCCGATTCGTGCGTGGAGTACGGAAACCCTTCGGACCGCCAGGAGCTGAAGCGGGTCTTCTTTAGCGACGTGAAAAAGCCGACCGGCCGCGACCTCGCCAGGCTCGACTTCTCCGAGGCCGCCCTGGCAGGGCTCGCGACCGCCTTCGGCACCCTCTCCATCGCGGAGAAGCGCCCGCGCGAGGACGAGAAGCTCCGGGCCGCCTTCGCGCTCGGCTTGCGCTTCGCCGACGCGCTCATCGACGGTTCGGGCCGTGTGGGTGCGCTGCTCGGCGACGAACCGCTCTTTCGGGACATGACCGAGGCCGTGGCCCGCGCGTGCGGCCTCGAGGAGCGCGATTGCAGGATAGTGTCGCTCTCGACGCTGCGCACGTTCACGATCTTCGTCACCGAGGTGTGCGCGGCGTGCCCTGTGCGCTGCCTCGTCCTTCCTGAGAACGACGCGCGGCGCGCGTTCTTCGAGCCCACCCACCCGAGCTCACAGCCGGTCTAGCCCGCCAGCCAGGCCGCGGCGAGCCATGCGGCGAGCCCGCACAGGGAGAGCGCCCATCCGGTGACGTGCGTGCGGGACCTGCCCCGACCCGGCGAAGCCGGAACGACGCACAGGACGAGCGCCCCGCAGATCCATGCCGCGAGACCGGCGAAGAGAACGAGGGAAAGGATCGCGGACGGATCGCGAGGCCTGGCCACCGGATCGACCCCTTTGGTTCCGTCCTCGCCCGCCGCTCTCAGGCGCGCAAGCTCGCGCTCGGCGTTCTCGAGCAGGTCCGTATTCGGCACGACGAAGTGGCGGGTCGAAAGGATCGACCTGCGCACGGCCTCCCAGCGGGCCGCCGCGGCGACGCCCTCGCCCCGCATCTCCGCGCCCTTGGCCATGAGGGCGAGCCTCTCGAGGGCGCGCCTCGGGTACGGACTGCCCGGCACGTACGCGCGAGCCGCGTCCTCGTAAGATGCCGCGGCCAGCTCACGCTTTCCGGCCTCCCGCGCGCTGTCGCCGCTCGCCATGTGGCGGCGCCCGTCGAAAAGGAGGCGGCCTGTGGCCGTGCAGACGAGCACCGCCGCCCCGAGGACGACCAGCCCGGCGAGCCGCGCGAGCGCTGGGAAGCCCCGGTCGGACACTAGATGAAGTCCCTGCGCCGGAAGAGAATGATGGCGACGAGCAGCAAGGCGGCGGCGTACGCGAGGCCGTACAGGATGGTCGAGGCCATGTAGCCCGAGGTGACGAACTGATCGTGGATCGTGGCCCACGAGCCCTCGACCATCTTCCCGCTCGGGTAGAACAGGTTGAAGTTGGGGATGACGGCGCCAACCGCGTCGAACGTCGGCTTGAGCCACGCGAGCGTATCCTTCTTGCCGAGCTGGCTCATCATGTCCGCGTTGCGTCCTGCGACGAAGAGGCCCAGGCAGAAGAGCCCGCTCAGAAAGGGGCTCGAGAACGACGTGAAGAAGAGCGCCATGGCGATGACGAGCACGATCTCGACGAAACAGAGCACGAGCGCCGCGGCGAGCCCGGCTGTTGGGGAGCCGCCCTGGATCGCGAGCACGGCGAGAAAGACCCCCACCATGAGCGCGAACTCGACGGCCATGGTGAGCACGAGGCCGAGGAACTTGCCCGTCAGGTACGCGGGGCGGGACACGGGCTTGGAGAGGACCGGGTAGAGGGTACGCTTCTCGATCTCCTTGTGCAGGAGGGTGATGCCGAGGAAGACGGACATGAGCACGGAGAAGAACGAGATGCCCGCCATCCCCACGTCCACGGTGCAGCGGATCTCCTCGTTGAACGACAGCTGGCCGAGGACGAGGCTGAACAGGATGAGGGTCACCGCGAAGAACAGGAACCCGTACAGGATCCGATCCCGGATGGCCTCCTTGAACGTGTTGGTCGCGATGGCGAGGATCTTCCTCATGCGATTCCTTTCGGCCCCGATCTATAGCAGATCTCCGTGCGCGAGCGTGAGCCCGACGTTTCTATTCCACTTGCTTCGTTCTCGGCGGGATGTGTATAAGAAAAATTCATGCATGACACTGCCGGTAGGTGACTATCATTTCACAAATCCATTTGGATCGTTTGTCGGCGAAAGGACGGCGAAGAATGAGACTCATGGAACCCAGGCAAGCACTTTCACGGTGGTCGGGGAACCTCTTTGCGGTTGCGATCCTGGCCGCGGCGCTGCTCTTCGGGACGAGCCTCATGGCCCAGACCCCGGCGCCGCCGCCTCCGGCTCCACCCGCGGCCCAGCCCGCCCCACCCGCGGGAGCCAAGCCCGCTCCGCCCGTCGTCGCACCCGCACCCGCGCCGGCCGCCGCGCAGCCCGCGACAGCCGTCGATCCCGCCAAGGAACGCGAGGTCCAGGAGTCGCTGGGCAGCGGCCGCGAGGCCCTCAAGAACCTCGATCTCGCCTCGGCGCAGATGTCCCTCGAGCAGGCCTTCGCCAAGTGCGACCAGTACGGAATCAAGGGGCCGCTCCAGGCTCGCGTGCTCATGGCGCTGGGCACGCTCTTCGCCGGGTATCTGGGACAGCTTCCCCAGGGGACCGAGTTCATGAAGATGGCCCTTGAGATCGACGCCACGGTCCAGCCAGACGCTGAGCTGGCGAACGCCCAGGTGACCTCCACCTTCGCCATGGTGCGCGAGCGCCTCGGCATCCAGGGCCCGGCGGCGCCGGTCACGACCAACGCGGCGCAGCCAGCGGCGAACGCCTTCTGGGTCATGAAGCATGAGAAGATCACGCAGGCCAAGCGCATGTTCCCGCTCGGCATCTACGTCGAAACGAACCCCATGGTGAGCATTCGCGGCGCGCGCCTCTACTTCCGCATGCCGTCCGATCGCACGTTCCAAGTGGCGGACATGCAGAAGAAGGACAACCTGTTCGGCCTGCTCATCGGCTGCGAGGCCATCGCGCTGCTCGACCCCGAGGCGATGTTCTACTACGTCGAGGTCGTGGGCATGGACGGCTCGATCATCGCGCGGGAGGGAAGCGTCTCCCAACCCATCGAGATCAAGATGGTTCCGGTCGCGCAGTTCAAGGGCGTCCAGCCCAACCTCCCGGGCATGCGCGACCCGGAGCAGTGCAACCCCGATGAGGCGGCGCCCTGCCCGCCGTGGGAGCCGCACTGCAAGGACATCCCATGCGCGAGCAGCGAGGACTGCGTGGGCGGCAAGATCTGCCGCGAGGGGTACTGCGTCGAAGGTGAAGGCAGCGGCAAGGGGACGTCGGCCAACGCGCCCATCGGTATCTACATCTCGGCCGGCATCGGCACTGGCGCTGGCATCACCACGGGCACGGAGCTCGGGGCCGGCTCCGGGACGTTCGAGGATTGCACCGAAAAGACGGTGTGCGAAGACGCGGATCTGGCCACGGGCTTCTCGCCCACGTGGATGTTCACGCGCGCGTCGATCGGCTACTTCTTCCTCGACAACCTGGCGGGCGGCGTCTTCGTGCGCTTCCAGCACATCAGCAGCCAGTCAATGAAGATTGCCGGCCTCGGTCTGGGTGAGCCGTACGACCTCGGTCCC
>JAQTNF010000174.1 GCA_028713995.1 Deltaproteobacteria bacterium
ATGGTGCTGTCCGCCGTCGCCACGTTCATCCTCCTGCCCGTGCTGCGCGCCGAGGGCGTTCCCAGGGACGCAAGCAGCGACCCGCCCGCTTGCCTCGAGCCCCAAAAGGGCTAATATCCGCTCGCGGCGTACATTCCTTAACCGAGAAAGGAAGCGCGACCGATGGGCACGACGAAGAAGATCACGGTTCCACAGCTCCTCTCCCGCAAGCACAAGGGTCGAAAGATCGTAATGGTCACGGCGTACGACGCCACGTTCGCCCGCCTCGTGGATCAGGGCGGCGCGGACATGGTGCTGGTGGGCGACTCCCTGGGCATGGTCGTGCAGGGACACGACAACACGCTGCCCGTCACCCTCGACGACATCGTGTACCACTGTCGCGCCGTGTCGCGCGGGCTCGCGCGGGCCCACCTGTGCGCGGACATGCCGTTCATGAGCTACAAGATCTCCGCCGAGCAGGCGCTCGCGTCCGCGGCCCGCGTGGTGCAGGACGGACGCGCCGAGTCGGTCAAGCTGGAGGGCGGGGTGGAGATCGCCGAGACCGTGAGCCGTCTCGTGCGCGCGGGCATCCCGGTGGTGGGCCACGTGGGCCTCACGCCCCAGTCGGTTCATGCGCTCGGTGGTTTCCGCATGCAGGGGCGCACCGGCTTCGACCGGGAGCGGCTCATCGAGGACGCGCGCGCCGTGGCCGACGCCGGAGCCTTCTGCCTTGTGCTCGAGAGCATGCCGCTCGAGCTGGCGCAGGCCATCACGGACGAGGTCTCGGTGCCCACCATCGGCATCGGCGCGGGCCCGCACTGCGACGGCCAGGTGCTCGTGATCTACGACCTGCTCGGGCTCGACGAGTCGTTCTCCCCGAGGTTCCTCAAGCGCTACGCCCACCTGGGCGCCTCCGTGCGCGAGGCGGTCGCGTCGTACGCGGACGAGGTGCGCCGTAGCGCGTTCCCCGGCCCCGAGCACTCGACCTCGGTCGCCGACGGCGAGCCCGGGGACGGCGGACTTTACGGCGGCGCGAACAAGGACGTCTCCCACTGATGGCGGACGCCGGCCCAAGGGTCATCGCGGATCCCGCGCTCTTTCGCGCGGCGTGCGATGGGGCGCGCGGCGCAGGCCTCAAGATCGCGTTCGTCCCGACAATGGGCGCGCTCCACGAGGGCCACCTCGCGCTCGTGGACGAGGCGCGCCGCCGCGGCGACGTGGTTGCGGTGAGCATCTTCGTGAACCCCGCGCAGTTCGGGCCCAAGGAGGACTTCGACAAGTATCCGCGTACGCTCGAGGCGGACGTGGCGAAGCTCGCCGCGCGCGGCGTGGAGCTCGTGCTCGCGCCCGAGGCGTCGTCCATGTATGCGCCGGGGCACGCCACCGCGGTGCGCGTGGAGGGGCTCACGCGGGGCTTGTGCGGCGGGAAGAGGCCCGGACACTTCGAAGGAGTGGCCACGATCGTGCTCAAGCTCTTCAACATCGTGGGGCCGTGCACGGCTGTCTTCGGTCGCAAGGACTACCAGCAGCTCAAGGTGATCGAGCGCATGGCGTGCGATCTCGACGTTCCCGTGACCATCATCGGACATCCCACGGTGCGCGAGCAGGGCGGTCTGGCCATGAGCTCGCGAAACGCGTACCTCTCGGCCGCCGAACGCGATCGGGCGCTCCTGCTGTCCGCGGGGTTGCGCGCGGCCCACGGGATGTGGGCGCGGGGCGAGCGCATGATCGGCGCCCTGAGGCGCGCGGTGGTTGCGAGCGTGGACAAGGCGGCCGACTCGGTGGACTACGTGACCGCCGCGGATCCGGACACGCTCGCGGAGCTGCTCGACAGCACGGTGGCCGAGGACCGGCTGCTCCTCGCCGTGGCCGCGCGCGTGGGCAAAACCCGGCTCATCGACAACACGGTGCTCGGCGAGGACGCGCCGCCCGGCGGGGAGCCCGCATGAGCGGAGAGCTTCCCCCTACGCCGCTCGACGAGCTCTCGGCCATCGGGAGCCGCCTGCTCGCGCAGATGCCCGCGCGCGACCTGTTGACCATGCTCTTCCCGCCGGCGCTGGCCCGAGACGTGCTTCGCGCGATGCTCGGCGAGTCAAAGGTGGAGGACGCGGGGTTCGATCCGGCGCTGCCCGAGAAGGCGTTCGCCGATGCGGTGCTCGATCTCGGTCGCTGGCTGGGGAAATACTGGTTCCACGCCACGATCGAAGGCCTCGAACGGTTTCCGGTCGAGGGGCCGGCGCTCGTCGTGGCCAACCACAACGCGGGCATCATGCCGCTCGATGCGATCATCATCATGGCGGCCATCCGGGATCGGCACGGTGAGGGCAGGGTGGTCCACCCGCTCGCGCACGACTTCGCTTATGCGGCTTTGCGCGTGCGACGGCATGCACGGCGCCTGGGGATCCTGCGCGCGAGCCCAAAGAACGCGGTGGCCGCGCTCGCGGCGGGCCGAATCGTCCTCGTCTACCCGGGCGGAGACAGGGAAGCGTTTCGACCGTTCGCCGAGCGCGGCAAGATCTCGCTCGGCAATCGCAAGGGCTTTGCGCGCCTGGCCCTCGAGACCGGCGCTCCCATCATCCCCATGGTCACGGCCGGTTTGCACGAAGCGTTCGTGGTGCTGTCCTCGGGGCGTCGCTTGGCGCGATTGCTCCGCACCAAGGAGATCCTGCGCACCGAGACCGTCCCCGTCGCCCTGGCGCTTCCGTGGGGTATCATTCCGGCAGTGCTTCCCTACATTCCACTGCCCACTGCCGTGGATATCCGGTTCGGGGAGCCGATACGGCTCGCGGGCGCGGCCGACGATCCTGCGACGCTCGACGCCGGATACAGGACGGTCGAGACCGTCATGCAGTCCATGATGGACGAGCTGTCCGAGGGACGTGTTCCCTGGCTGGGACGCGGGAAACCCTGAAGGGGATTTCTTCCCGCGAGAAATGCCCGGGCCCGAAAAATCTTGACCTGGAAGACTCGAGCGGCCTAAATTCCCTTCCCTTGTGCATGCGCGCCCCGCGCAGGCAGGAGGCAGGAGGACGACATGGGCTCGCCGACCAAGCAGAAAAAACTGGTTACGAAGAGGAAGCACCGCAGCGGCGGCAAGAACCGCAAGAAGGATATCGCCAAGGGCACGACCCCGCGTTTCCCGGTGCACATCGAGGACGCTCCGGACTGCGTCCTGCCCCAACCCCCGGGAACCCAGCCGAAGTAGCGTTAGAGCGACAAAGCCTCCATCAGTCGATCGTGGAATGCGGGTCTAAAAGCGCGAATGGACTCGTTCGCCCGGCCCCCATGCACGCGGTTCGTGAGCAGCGCGATCGATACGCCACTGTCAGGGTCGACCCACAGGGACGTGCCGGTGAAGCCCAGGTGTCCGAACGTGCGCGTCCCCAGGCGCGTCCCCGCGGACGAGCCCTCCGCGCCCTTGAGATCCCAGCCCAGCCCTCGCCCCATCGGACGCCGCGCCACGGCCCGCCCGGCCAGGTCTCTTCCGAGCCACGTCCCGCTCTCGAGCGCATCCAGCCAAGCCGCGCCGAAGCGCACCATGTCCGTCGATGTCGAGAAGAGCCCCGCGTGCGGGGCGACGCCTCCCATGACCCAGGCGTTGTCGTCGTGCACCTCTCCCGCGAGCGTGCGGCCGCGCCAGGGACAGGCCTCGGTGGCGGCCACTTGTCCCTCCAGGGGGCCGTAGCCCGTGCGTAAAAGGCCGAGCGGCGTGAGCACCTCCTGCCGCACCAGACGGTCGAGGGGCCCGAAGCGGGACGTGAGGATACGGCCGAGCGCGATGAAGCCGAGATCGGAGTAGAGCGAGGCCCGTCCAGGCGGCGCGGCGGGCGCTGCTTCGAGGGTCAAGCGCACGACGGCATCCTTGCCTGCCGCGGTCCCGCGCTCCGCGGGCGCGACCTGCTCGAAGAACGGGATGTACGCCTGAAATCCGGCCTCGTGCGCGAGCAGCTCAGCCAACGTGGCCGCACCTTGCGGGCGTTGATCGAGCTCGGGGATGAAGCTCGCGAGCGTGGCGTCGAGATCGAGCCGGCCGGCTTGCACGAGGCGCAGGATGACCGAGGCCGTGAACGGTTTTGTGAGCGAGGCGAGGTCGAAGAGCGTGTCGTCCGTCACGGGTGATCCGCCCTCGAACGCGGTGCTCCCGGCGCAGGCTGCGTCCGAGGTAACGCCCCGCACGCTCCAGGCCGCGCAGGCGCCCGAGAACACGCGGTCTCGCACGCCCTCGGCCAGGAATGCGGCGATGATTGTTGGCGTGTCCATTCGCGTCCTCGCCCGCCCTACTGTCAGATGTCGCGAAGCACCGCGCGCACGGGGCTGCCGCAGGCGCCCGCGATCTTGAGCGGCAGGGCCGCGAGATCGTAGATGCCGTCCGGCACGCCCCTGAGCATGAGGTTCTCGAGGCTCCCCATACCGCGCTCGTACAGCCTGTGGTGGCAGGGCAGATCCTCGCTGTCGAACGCGTCCACTGACGGCGCGTCCATGCCGAGCAGCACGGCGCCGCGATCTGCCAGGAAATCGACGAGCTCGATGGTGGGGTAGGGGAACTCGTTCGTCCACTCGCTGTCTTCGAGATCGCTCACCCACGTGTGCACGAGCAGCCGCTCGAGCCCCGCGAGGTCGGCGTTCCCCAGATCTGCCGGCACGATGCCGCCGCGCTTCCTCGCGACCGTGACCACGTGCGTCCGTCCCATGTACCGCGCGAGGTCCACGCCGTCCGCGCGGCAGCCGGACTCGTCGAAGTGCCAGGGCGCGTCCGCGTGGGTGCCCGTGTGCGGGCTCAAGGTGAGGTTCGTGAGGTTGTAGCCCGCGCCGTCGGCCTTGCGCACCACGTGGCGCAAAGAGGGCGGCGCGTCGCCGGGCCAGACCGCGAGGGCGGGGGAGATCGTGCGGCTCACGTCGTGGATGCGGATCACGGCTCGGCGCCGTCGAAGCAGTACGTGCAGAGCTTGTCCTTGGGCAGCCCGATGGCCTCCACCATGTCCGGGAGGCGCTGGTACTGCAAGGTGGTGAGCCCCAGGCGCGCGCGGATGTGCTCGACCATGTTCGCGTACCTGCGCGACGTGCAGTCCGCGTACTCGGCGAGGTGCCTGTCGCCGTCCGGCTCGAGGGCGCGGATCGCGGCGCGACCGGCCAGATCGAGCTCGGACTTGGAGCGCGAGAAGTTGATGAACTTGCAGCCGTGGATGAGCGGCGGGCACGCGGGCCGCATGTGGATCTCCTTGGCGCCGCAATCGAAGACGCGCTTGATCACGTCCTTGAGCTGCGTGCCGCGCACGATCGAATCCTCGCAGAAGAGGACCCGGTTGCCCTCGACGAGCTCGCGGATGGGGATGAGCTTCATGCGCGCCACGAGATCCCGGACGCGCTGCTCCGTGGGCATGAAGGAACGCGGCCAGGTGGGCGTGTACTTGACGAAGGGACGCCTGTACGGCTTGCCGGCCTGAGTGGCGTAGCCGATGGCGTGCCCTGTGCCCGAGTCCGGAACGCCCGCCACCACATCGACATCGTACTTGTCGGCCCGCGCAAGGGCCGCGCCGCAGCGGTTGCGCGCGACCTCCACGTTGATGCCCTCGTAGCTCGACGCCGGGTAGCCGAAGTACACCCACAGGAACGAGCAGATCTGCATCGTGTCGCCCGCGGGTTTCAAGACCTCGCAGGCCTCGGGCGTGAGGCGCACGACCTCGCCTGGGCCCAGGAACTTGTGGGTCTCGTACCCCAGGTTGGGCAGGGCGCAGGTCTCGAACGTGGCCGCGAACGCGCCATCCCTGCGGCCGATGGCGATAGGCGTGCGGCCGAGCCGGTCGCGCGCGGCGTAGATGACCCCGTCGGTCATGAGGAGCAACGAGCACGAGCCCTCGATGACCTCCTGCACCCGGGAGATGCCCGCCTCGAACGAAGCCTCGCCGTTGATGAGCGTGGCCACGAGCTCCGTGGGGTTGATGACGTCGTCGCTCATCTCGGAAAAATGTGTCGTGCGCTTCTTGAACGCCTCGCTCGCGAGCTGCTCCATGTTCTGGATGCGCCCCACTGTGACGAGCGCATAGTGGCCGAGGTGCGAGCCGATGATGAGCGGCTGGTCCTCGGTGTCGCTGATGACGCCCACGCCGCTCGAACCGTGCATCTTGTGCAGGTCGTCCTCGAACTTGCTGCGGAACTGCGCGTTGGAGATGTCGTGAATGAAACGCGTGAAGCCGCCGTTCTTCTGCACCGCCATCCCGCCGCGGCGCGTGCCGAGGTGCGAGTGGTAATCGGTTCCGTAGAAGAGATCGCTCACGCAATCGGTTTTCGAGGCAACGCCGAAAAATCCGCCCACGGTTTCCTCCGGTTTCAGGGCGCTTCGAGGCGCCGCATGCCCGGCCGACGCGGCCGAGGCCCGTTTGTGATACCGTCCGGTGCATACCCCGTCAAGGCGCGGGAGCGCCTTCGAATCCCACGACGACGGGGCACACTCATCGGAGCCTTGCCGGGCTCCGAACGCACTGAACGTCCGGGCGGACGTCTGAGGGAACAAATGTGACAATAATTCGACCAACGCCTGCGATTTTGCGCTTGAGGCCGAACTTTCGCGCCGGTATTTTGGAACGAACAGATCGACAAAACCTGGAGGGTGCGGATGGGCCACGAAGCGCTTTCTCACGCGAGAGCCTGGTTGACGGCGATGCTTTGCGCGTCGCTCGGGGCGTGCTCCACGACTCCGGCGTCCGAGGGCCTGGACGGCGGCACGGACGACGGCGGCGCGGACACGGAGCTGGTGTGCGACTGGCAGGTGACGGAGCGGCCCAACGGGGTCGGGATTCTCTACGCAGTCTGGGGCCTGTCGTCGACGGACGTGTACGCGACGAGCGGCAATATCTACCACTTCGACGGCGCGAAATGGACGTTCGCCTACGGCCCGGAGTCGGGTGATGTGACGGGCCTGTGGGGCTCGTCGAGCACGGACGTGTTCGCCGTGGGCGGACATTACGATTCCGGCGACCAGAGCAAGCCTCAATCGAGCATCTCCCACTACGACGGCACATCGTGGTCGCGGACGGACTTTCCCGGGGTGGGCCCGCTTCATGGCGTGTGGGGGTTCGGTCCGGACGACGTGTTCGCGGTGGGCGAGCACAACGCGCTCTACCATTACGACGGCGCGAGCTGGA
>JAQTNF010000175.1 GCA_028713995.1 Deltaproteobacteria bacterium
GCAGGCTCAAGGCTGAGAGAAACGTCCTGGACCTCAACTCGCGTTGCATCCTGTGCATGGCTTCTCCCCTTTCCATTGTTCGAACCTTGATACGATGGTCCTGCAACCTCCGGCGACCGTCAAGCGACCTTTCCCGCCGTCCGTCCCGGCCTCCCGAGACCGCTCTTCGCCGACCCGATCCTCGCACAGAGCGCCGTCGACCGCTTCGCCCACAACGCCCATCAAGTCGTCATCGAGGGCGACAGCTACGGACCCCGAAAAGGACCACAAAATCGCCGCTCGGATGGCGAACAGAAACAGGACTGCCAAAAACTCAAAAGAAGATCGCGTGTCGTCAAACGCTGAACCGTGATACGAAAACTCTCGGCCTCGGGCACTGGGTCATGACCGTGAGAAGTGACACCAGGTACGGAACCAAACCGGCACGCGCCGTCGCCACGCTCCTTGACCGCTCTTCTTCGCACTGGATCGAAAGAACGCCTTGTTGCATCATCTCTTCACCTCGTTGGTGCAGGTTGCTTTTTCGCAGAACCAGCCTACACACCTGATTCTTCAGGGCCAACGAGGTTTTCTCTTTTTTTGTGATGGAGGATCAGGGACTGTCATCTCGGCCGGTTCCCGCCGCCCAGGGAGACTGTCCTCAATCCCGCTCGATTGATGTACCATGCCGGCATGAACGACGTTCCGGATCGCGAGGTCCTGCTCGACATGCTGGCCGACCTGCAGCACGACCTCGGCAAGCACGTCCTTGTGCCGGTCTCCATGCTGCGGCGTGGCGCGGGGCCGGTGGAGGTGCGGGCCGCCCTCGAGGTCGCCCTGCGAAGGACGCGCACGGGGCCGTCTGGCGTGCGTCCGGCCCGGGCCATCTGGGAGTCGTTCGCGGCAAAGCACGCGGGGGCGCTTCGGGGCCGGCCCTCGTATGCGGCGCTCGAGGAGGCGGTTACGCGCGCCCTCGATCTCGAGAGGCTGATCAACGGCGGCACAAACGCGCCGCGCGACGACATCGAACGCGATCTGGCGGCGGTGGGCCGGGCCATTCGCGTGCTCGCCGAGGAGGTGCTCCGTGGCGCATAGGCCGAGAGTGCTGGTGATCGACGACGGCCAGACCTACGCCAGGGTCGTAGCCGAGGAGCTTTCGGAGTTCGAGCTCGTCGCCCCTGGAGGCGAGGGCGCGCCCGCGAGCCTGCCCGATGGACCCGCGGCCCTCGAGTTCCTGGAGCGGCACCCGGACGCGGCCGACGTGGTGCTCCTCGACCTTCATTTCGACGTGCCGGACGAAAGGCTCCTGCCGCTCGACGAGGATTCGTCGCCGCGGCGCACGAAGCGCTTCCAGGGCGTGGCCATCCTGCGCGAGGTGCGCAGGCGCTTCCCGGGGCTGCCCGTGGTGCTGCTCACGTCCCGCGAGGACGTGTCGCTCGTGGACGCGGCGGGCGATCTGGCCGGCCAGTCCATGACCTACTTCCTCGGAAGCGACGACCTCACGTCCTTGCGCATCCGCGTGAACGCGGCGCTCGCCGACAAGGCGCTGGGCCTCGAGGAGTCGGACGTGCTGTGGGGCGGCGACCCGGCCATGCGCGCGATGCGGCGCAGGCTCACGGTGCTCGCGCGCGGCCGAATGCCGGTCATCCTGGAGGGCGAGACCGGCACGGGCAAGTCGTACCTGGCCGAGCGCTTCGTACACGTGAACAGCGGGCGCAGCGGCCCGTTCGTGACGGCGGATCTGTCCGCGGTGCCGGTCGACCTCGCGGCCTCGTACCTGTTCGGCGCGGTGCGCGGCGCCTATACGGGCGCCGTGGCGGATCGCAAGGGCATGTTCGAGCTGGCCCACCGCGGCACGCTCTTCATCGACGAGATCCAGAACATCCCGCCGGACGTCCAGAAGCAGCTCCTCGTCGTGTTGCAGGACGGCCGCCTGCGCCCGCTCGGCTCCACCGTCGAGAAGGAGGTGGACGTCAAGGTCATCGCCGCGAGCAACACGCCGCTTGGCGACGCCGTGGCGAAGGGCCGCTTCAGGCCCGATCTCTACATGCGCCTCTCGCCGGCGACCCGCGTGGTGGTGCCGCCCCTGCGCGAGCGCCCGGGCGACCTCGGCTTTCTCATGCGCAGGTTCGTAGACCGCGCCGCGGCCGAGCCCGAGATCCGCGAGATCCTGGCCCAGGTGGCGGCCCCGCTCGGCTTGCCGCGCGGCGTGTCGCTCTCGCTCGTGGTCGGGCAGGGCAAGCGCGTGCCCAAGACCGGAGCGGGAGTGGAGCTCATGTTGCCCGAGGCCGCATGGAACATGCTCGCGGCGCACGCGTGGCCGGGGAACGTGCGCGAGCTCTCGATGGTGGTCTACAACGCGGTCGCGTTCACGCTCGTGGCGGCCGTGGACGCGGCGCGCGCCGGGCTCGCGCTGACCTCACCCAGGTTCCAGGTCGATCCCGGCCTCATCGGCCAGCTGCTGTCGGGCTCAACGGGCCTCAGCGCGAACCCGGTCGCTGCGACGGGCTCGGACGACGTGTTGCAGGTGCGCATCGAGCCCGGCGCGACCTTGAGCGCCGTGGCAAGCTCGGTCGAGCGCCAGTACTTCCTCACCCTGTTCGAGCGCACGCAAGGGGACTTCCCGGCCATGGCGAGGATCCTGCTCGGCGATCCGGGCAAGGGGAGGGCCGTGCGCTTGAGGTTCAACCAGCTCGGGCTCAAGGTGCGCGAGCTCGGCCGGGCGTGAGACCTAGCGCTTGGTGATGACGAAGTCCACGCGGCGGTTCGCGGCTCGACCCTCGTCCGTGTCGTTGGTGACAATGGGCTTGTCCTGCCCGTGGCCCACGGCCTCGAGCCGATCCGGATCGATGCCCTTGCCGACGAGGTAGCGCATGACCGACTTGGCGCGGCGTTCGGACAGGTCCTTGTTGTGCTGCTTGCCGCCGCGGTTGTCCGTGTTGCCTTCGATGCGGATGTGCATGGACACGTTCGAGGTGAGCACGCCGTGGACCGAGTCGAGGATCTCGAACGAGCGCTGGCCCACGATCTGGTCCGAGTCCGTGGCGAACAGGATGTTCTCCGTGATTTCCATCTTGGCTTCCTTGAGCTCGACGAGCGGCGCCGTGTCCGGGCAGCCGTCCTCGTCATCGAAGCCATTCACGGTCTCGGGGTCGTTCGGGCACTTGTCGTTCACGTCGAGGATGCCGTCCTTGTCGTTGTCGGGGTCCGGGCAGCCGTCCTCGTCCTCGAAGCCGTCCCTGTCCTCGGGCTCGTCCGGGCACTGATCCACGTTGTCCGTGAGCCCGTCCTTGTCCCGGTCCGTAGGCGCGGGCGGCGGAGCGGGCGCGGGTGGGGGCGGCGGTGCGGGGGCAGGCTCGGGCTCTGGCGGGGGCGACCACGTCACGCCACAAAAGACGCGAACGACCGGCGTGCCAACGCCCGCGATGATGCCCGTGCCCAGGCCCATCGTGGCGGCGAGCCCGTTCGCGAACGCGTAGCGCATGGCCGCGTCGCCCTCCATGGGCGAGCCCGTGAGCTCGGTCGTGAAGCCGTTCTGGCCAAAGGCCTCGAGGATGCCGCTCAAGCTGTCCGCGAGGCCGATCTCGGCCGCGGCGCCGTACGTGAGGCGTTGGCCCACCTCGGCCATGAAGAAGCTCTTCTGCTCGCGCGCCAGGTAGCCCGCGTTCGCGCCGAGCCGCACCCGGCCCAGGGTGACGTTGAAGGCCAGCTTGGGCTGCACCGTGATGAACGAGTCGCCCATGAACGAGCCGCCCTGCACGGCGTTGCCCACCGGGAAGGTCACCACCGGCACGAGCGCGAGGCCGACGTCCTGGTTCTCCACGCCGAAGACGCCGTGCAGGATGTCGAGCTTGAGGTGCAGCCGCAGGTCGTCGAGGCCCACGTTTCCGCTCGGCCCGGCCACAAGCGTGTTGCCGGCCGCGTCCCTGACGCTGTCGCCGGTCTGGTAGAGCACCACGGGCACCACGAGCCCCACCTCGAACACGCGGTAGAGAGAAAGCGCGCCCATGGCCTCGAGCATCACCTTGTGCTTCACGAGCGCGACCTCGCCGCCGCCCCAGTCGGTGCACGTGCCGCCCGACGACTTGTCGCACCTGCGGATGACGAGCGGCTCATACTCGTAGTCGAGCAGGCCGCCCATGCGGAATCCGAGCCCGTCCGGGATGGTCGCGCCCTCCACGGTCAGGAAGCTCCCCACGCCCGGAGCCGAGGCGAAGTTCTCGGCGCTGAAGCCGCGTTCCTGCGCAGAGGCGAGGGCGGGCAGCGCGATCGCGAGGAGGAGAGTGAAGATGGGATGGAGCTTTCTCATGAGCGACCTCCACGCACGGCGAGACCGATGAGCGCGAGGAGAGCGAGGAACAGGGATGGGCCCGCGCTGCCGCCCGTGCCGCCGATGGCGCAGCCGGCGCAGCCGCCGGCGCCCAGGGCCCCGTAGTCTTCCGTCGACGCGTCCGCGGGCACGTCGGTTCCGGTGTCGGTGCCAGTGTCGGTCTCGGAGCCCGTGTCTACGGCCGTGCCGGTCCCGGTGTCGGAATCGGAGTCGGAGTCGCTGTCCGAGTCGGTGTCGCTGTCGGCGTCCGTGTCGGTTCCAGTGTCCGTGACGGTGTCCGTCCCACCATCCTGTCCAGCGTCGCCCGCGTCCGGGCCCGCGTCGAGATCGGAATCCGAGTCGGAATCGGAGTCGGTGTCGCCGTCGGTGTCTGCATCCGTGTCAGTGTCGCCGTCGGTGTCTGCATCCGTGTCAGTGTCAGCGCCGGTGTCTGTGCCGGTCCCGGTGTCACTGCCCGCGTCGGAGTCGGTCGTGCCACCGTCCGCCTCGTTCACAGTGATGTCGAGCGTGCCGCTGTCGGTCTGGGCGCCGCCGGAGCCCGTGTTGCCGAGGTCGCTGACCAGCACGTCCAGGGAGGTGGACCCTGCGTCGCCGGCGGTCGGCTCGAAGGAGAGCCCGTCGAGGGCGGCGTTGATGGCGGCGAGCGTGCCGGTGAAGGTCACGGCCGCGTCGTTCGTGCCGTCGCCGTCGGAGAACGAGAGGTCCGCGGTCGAGGCCAGTGTGAGGAGGCCGTCGGTCGCGGTCAGGGTCACGGTCAGATTGCCGCCGCCCTCGTCCACGTCGGAGACGGTGATGGCATTGCCGCTATCCACCGAGAGCACGAGCGACCCGCCCTCGTCCACGGTCTGTACGTCCGGCAGCGTGAGGACCGGCGGGTCGTTCACGCCGTTGACCGTGATGGCGATTGACCTGCTGTCGGTCTGGGCGCCGCCGGAGCCCGTGTTGCCGAGATCGCTCACGTCCACCGAGACGCCCGAGACGCCCGCGTAGTTCGCGGTCGGGGTGAAGCTCATCCCGTTCAGCGCCGCGTTGATGGCGGCGAGGGTGCCCGTGAAGGTCATAGCCGCGTCGTCCGTACCGTCGCCTGCCGTGAACGAGAGGCCCGTGACGCCCGAGAGGGAGAGCGTACCGTTCGTGGCCGCGAGCGTGACCTGCATGTTGCCGCTTCCAGCGTCCGCGTCCGCGATGGACACGAGCGCCGCGTCCGAGAAGGCGAGGGTCGTGTCCTCGTCCATGATCTGCGCGCCCGGCACGGTGATCACTGGCGCCTCGTTCGCGTCGAGCACCGTGACGCTGAACTCCTTCTCGTAGGAGAGCCCGTCCCCATCCGTCACGCGGATGGTCAGGTTGTAGCTGGGCGTGGTCTCGAAATCGATCGCGCCGTTGACTTGAAGCTCGTCGCTGTCCGTGCCGCCGATGGCGAAGGGGACGCCCGGCGTCAGGATGATGTACGTGAACGTGTCGCTGGGATCCGGATCCGTGGCCGAGAGCATCCCGACGACCGTGCCGTTCGCGCTGTTCTCCTCCACCTCGGCCGGCGTCGGCGTGATCGTGATATCCGTGGGCGCCTCGTTCACGTCGGTGACCGTGATGGTGAACTCCTCCTCGAACCACAGACCGCCCTGGTCGGTGGAGCGCACGCGGACGGAGTAGGAGGTCTTCGTCTCGTAATCGAAGGGCGCCGCGGTCAGGAGCTGGTTGCCGCTGATCGAGAAGGAGGCGTTGTCCGTGCTCCCCGCGCCCGAAACGAGCGTATAGGTGAAGGTGTTCCCCGTATCCGGATCGGTCGTCGAGAGGTTGCCGACCGCCGTCCCGCCGGCTTGGTTCTCCGCGACGTCCGCGTTCGAGAGCGCGATGTCCGTGGGCGCCTCGTTCGCGTCGGTGACCGTGATCGTGAACGGCTTGTTGAAGGTGTTGGTTCCATCGACGCTCTGCACGCAGACGACGTAGCTGCTCTTCGCCTCGTAGTCGAAGCTCGCGGCCGTGTCGAGGCTCGAGCCCGCGATGGCGAAGGAGGCGTTGTCCGTGCCGGGGCAGGAGGGGCCCCCGTTCACGAGGCCGTACGTATAGGTCTCGCCCGTGTCGGGGTCGGTGGTCGAGAGGGTCCCGACCGTGGTCCCCGACGCCTGGTTCTCGGGAACGCTCGCGCTCGAGAGCGCGATGTCGGTCGGGGGCTCGTTCACGTTCGTCACCGTGACGGTGAAGACCTTCTCGACCCAGAGAGCGCCCTGGTCGGTGGAGCGCACGCGGACGGAGTAGGAGGTCTTCGTCTCGTAATCGAAGGGCGCCGCGGTCAGGAGCTGGTTGCCGCTGATCGAGAAGGAGGCGTTGTCCGTGCTCCCCGCGCCCGA
>JAQTNF010000176.1 GCA_028713995.1 Deltaproteobacteria bacterium
CGGAAGAAGGGCTCGAGCGAGAAGAACTGCGCCACGTAGAACGACTCCCACACGGCGAAGTCGAAGACCGAGCGGTGGGCGTTCACGTAGAAGGGATAGTAGGTGGAGAACTCGCTCGTGAACGACACCGCGACGACCGCCACGAGCACGGGCACGAACAGCACCACGTAGATCCACGCGTGCCGCCCCATGCCCCGAAACGAGAGCCCCAGATCCTTGAAGCGCATGCGCGGATGGGCGAGCACGGCCAGCGCCGGGATGACGAGGAATCCGGCCACGCGCCACAGGGCCCAGTAGCAGAGGTTCCACAGCTCCACGTAGTCGCCGCGCTCCATGAACCCGAGGAGGGTCCCTCCCGAGGGTCTCAACCAGCCGAGGAGGGCCCAGGCCGCAGGGTGGAGCTGCGGGCTCAAAGGATCGTCGACGAAGCGCACGATGCGGAAGAACGTCTGGCGATCGCCGAAGTACTCCTGCAGGATGAGCGACACCGCGACCACCGCGAAGATGTAGGCCGCGAGCAGCGTCCCGCCCTGCCCTCCGGCCTCGCGGCGCGCCTGCGTCGCCTCGTCGTCGATCTCGCGCCAGACGTCGAGAAAGAAGCGCCGCGGATGGAGGTCGAGGAGCTTCAAGAACACGGCCTCCCCGCTCACCCGGACTTGCGGGCGCCGTCGATCTTGGCCCACGAGTCCTTGAGCTGCACGGTGCGGTTGAACACGAGCCGCTCGCGGGTCGAGTCCGGATCCACGCAGAAGTACCCGAGCCGCTCGAACTGGAACCTGTCGCCGGGCTTCGCGGTCGCGAGGCTCGGCTCCGCGCGGCAGCCCGCAACCACCTCGAGCGACGAGGGGGAGAGGAGGTCCTTGTAGTCGCCGCCCTCGGACACGTCGAGCGGGTTCTCCTTCGTGAACAGGCGGTCGTAGAGCCTGGCTTCACCCGGCACGGCGTGCGCGGCCGACACCCAGTGCGAGGTGCCCCTGACCTTGCGCCCGTCCGGCGCGGTTCCGCCCCGCGAGGCCGGATCCCACGTGCAGCGCAGCTCGACCACCTCGCCGGCCGCGTCCTTGACCACGCCCACGCAGGTGACGAGGCACGCGTAGCGCAGGCGGACCTCGCGGCCGAGCGAGAAGCGGTGCCATCCCTTGGGTGCCTCCTCGCGGAAGTCGTCGCGTTCGATGAAGATCTCGCGCGTGAAGGGCACCTTGCGCGAGCCCATCCCTGGCCTCTCCGGGTGGTAGGGCGCGTCGAACCACTCCACCTCGCCCTCGGGAAAGTTCTCGATGGTGACCTTGAGCGGCCGCAGCACGGCCATCACGCGCGCCGCGCTCTCGTTCAGGTCGTCGCGCACCGCGTGCTCGAGCTGCGCCATGTCCACCACGTTGTCGCGCTTGGCCACGCCGATGCCCTCGCAGAACGCGCGCAGCGAGCCCGGCGTGTAGCCGCGGCGGCGCATCCCGGAGACGGTGGGCATGCGCGGATCGTCCCATCCGGACACGCGCCTTTGCTGCACGAGCTCGAGCAGCATCCGCTTGCTCATGACCGTGTAGTTGAGCGACAGGCGCGCGAACTCGATCTGCCGCGGCGGATCCGGGATGCCGAGCTCCTTGAGGAACCAATCGTAGAGCGGCCGGTGATCCTCGAACTCGAGGGTGCAGATCGAGTGCGTGATCTTCTCGATCGAGTCCTCGAGCCCGTGGGCCCAGTCGTACATGGGGTAGATGCACCACGCATCGCCCGTGCGGTGGTGGCGGGCGCGCTTGATGCGGTACATGAGCGGGTCGCGCAGGTTCATGTTGGGCGACTGCATGTCGATCTTCGCGCGCAGGGTACGGCTCCCGTCCGGGAACTCGCCCGCGCGCATGCGGCGAAGGAGATCGAGGTTTTCTTCGGGCGCGCGGTCGCGGAACGGGCTGTTTTTGCCCGGCTTGAAGAAGTTGCCGCGATGCTCGGCGATCTCGCGGTCCGTAAGATCCTCGACGTACGCCTTGCCCTTCTTCACCAACTCCTCGGCCCAGTCGTACATCTGCCCGAAGTAGTCCGAGGCGTACAGGATCGCGGTCGGCTCGAAGCCCAGCCAGCGTACGTCCGCGATGATCGACTCCACGTATTCCACGTCCTCGGTGCTGGGGTTCGTGTCGTCGAAGCGCAGGTTGCACGTGCCGCCGTAGGTCGCGGCCAGGCCGAAGTTCAGGCAGATCGACTTGGCGTGCCCGATGTGCAGGTAGCCGTTGGGCTCCGGCGGGAAGCGGGTCGCCACGCGGCCGTCGTGCCTGCCCGCGGCCCGATCCGACTCGATGATCTCGTTGATGAAGTGCTTGTGCTCGGCCTTCAAGTTGTCGTTCATCCGGCGAGTCTAGTGCGGCGGCATCGGGTTTTCAACGGGCTTGTCGGAAGAGCGCGCCGGGCAGGTCCAGGAGCTACTGGTTCCCCCCGCAGACGAACACCTGGTCGCCGTTGTAGACGTCGACCGGGATGCACTTGCGCTTGTCGTTCGCGCCGCAGCGGGCGTTCTGGTCCTGCGTGGTGCACGGATTCAGGCAGATGCAGGCGCCCTGGACGTTCTGGGCGGTCTCGCCCGAGATGCACTTCGTGGGGTTGCACACGTCGCACGCGGGCAGGGAAGAGAATCCGCACACGACCGGAGCCCAGACCAGGATGCCGCCCACGCAGACCTGGAGAACCGACTCGTCCTCGGGAGCGAAACGCGGCTGGCCCGCGTCGGCCTCGGCCTGCGTGCACGGCGAGGTCCTGTCCACCTCGGCCTCGGTGCCGGGCGTCGATGTGAACCCGCCGCCGGTGTCCGAGGTGTCGGACGTATCAGACGTATCCGACGTATCGGACGTATCCGACGTATCCGCGCCGTCGCAGTGGCAGGTGTCGCCCTGGCATGAGCCGCCGGCGTGGCCTTTCGACGCGCACACGTCGTTGCACTGCTGGTCGTCGCAAGAAAACGAGCTGTCGTCGCCGCCGCCGCAACCGGCGAGCAGCCCCGTCGCAAGCGCAATGACCCACCCCGCAATCGTCGTTCTCATCGTTTCCGCCCTCATTCCACAACGACCTCGTCGCAGCTCAGCTGGAGCTGGTCGATGGTCTTGGTGAGCGCCGTGGAGAGGTCGTCCTTGCACAGGTCGAGGTGCAGGCCGCGCGTCCCGAACAGCTTGGTGAACTGCACGATCTTGGGGCACTCGGCCAGCTTGCCGTAGTCGTCGCTTACGCAGCCCTTTTCCTGGGTGATCGGGTTGATCTCCACGGTCCCTTTCTGCGGGCCCGCCAGGCTCAAGACCACCACGTACTTCTCGTCCCCGCCCTTGAGGGCGAGGATCGCGTCGTGCACCTCCTGGTTCGTCATGCCGGTCGACTTGTCGTTCTCGTCCGTGAGCAGGATCACCACGAGGAGCGCCTCGGGCCGCAGGAACTCCGCGTTCTCGGGCGCCTTGAGCGCCTCGACGGCCGCCCGGATGGGCCGCTCGTTCAGATCCGCGTACTGGTGGCACGCGAAGCTGCCCACGCACAGGAACTCGTCCTCGAACGTGTCGGACGGCCCTTCCATCCACGACTTGCCGGACGCGAAGTTGCAGTCCACCTGGTGCTGCATCTCCGGCACGTCGTCGCACAGGTAGTAGGCCAGCCCGCCGCCCAGATCCTCGTACTCGTGCCCTTCCGCATCGCACCCGTCGACCAGGTTCTGGCATTGGTAGCCGGGGTCGTATCCCTGGGTGATGAGCAGGCTGTCGTTCACGTTGCCCATGCTGCCCGCCGGGTTTTCGCCGTACATGTGGCGCACCACGCCGAGCCGGAACGTGCTCACCTTGGGATAGTTCGTGAGCTGCCCGATGAAGCTCGGAAACGCGACCTCACGCAGGTTCTTGGCCGCGTCGAACATGGAGCCGGACGTGTCGAGCACCATGAGGATGTCGATGTCGCAGCTTCCGGTCCCGGGACCGGTGTCCGTGTCGCCGTCCGCGTCCGAATCCGAGTCCGCGTCCGAGTCGGTGTCTCCGCCCGCGTCCGCGGCGCCGCAGATGCACATGCCGTCCACGCACTGCCCGCTCTGCTCGCCCTTGTCCTCACACGCCGAGATGCACTCGCTCTCGTTGCAGGCGTCGGTCCCGTCGCCATTTGAACGATCCGACGCACCCTCGCACGCGAGGACGAGCCCCCCGAACGCCGCCACCATGGCACACGCCAGAATGACTGCCCGTTTCATCGTGTTTCTCCTTGTGGCGCCGCGCGCCTATTGCAGCTCCAATTGCACATCATCCACGAACATCCCGTGCCCGTAGTCGAAATCGTCATCCAGATGCAGGAGGAACCTCACCGCGAACAGGTTGTTCATGTGGGTCGACACGTCGACCGTGTACTCCTTCCAGATCACGTCGTCACAGATGGTTTCGATGCTGGAGCACCAGCCGGCGGCATCGTCGTAGCCCGGCGTGGGCGTGACCGTGATCCAGCCCCCGTCGTTGACCTGCACCACGCCGAAATCCAGGCAGGTCGGGTCGGCGGTGACGTCGGACCACATCCAAAAATGCAGGATGACGGTGCTCCCGGAGCACGTGGACAGGTGCATGGTGGGCGACGTGGCGATGTGCTCCATGTTGTGCGTAGGGTAACCGCCGATGTCCGTGGCGATGACGCATGAGCCCGAGTGCACGCCGCACCACGTGGTCCCGGGAGCGCCGGCCGCCCATTCTCCGGCCAGGGTCCACCCCTCGTCGTCGCATCCGCCGCCGTCGGCCTCGAAATCGTAGGGATGGCCCGCGAGCCCCGCGATCGCGTTCGGGCAGTCCGTCGCGGTCCCGGTGTCCGTATCCCCGTCGGTGTCGGCATCGGTGCCCGCGTCGGAGTCGGTGCCCGCGTCCACTTCGGTGCCGGCGTCTCCATCCCCGTCCGAATCCGAGTCGGCGTCCGTGTCGGCGTCCGTGTCGGTGTCCGCGTCGGTGTCCGTATCGGCGTCCGTGTCGGCGTCCGAGTCGGCGTCCGTGTCGGCGTCCGTGTCGGTGTCCGAATCCGAATCCGTGTCCGCCGCGGCGTCGTAACCCGCGTCGTAGTCCGTGCCGCCCTGACTGTCGTCGTCGCTCAGGTTCGCGGTGGCGCACGACGCCAGGAGCAACGCCGCAAGCATGGGGCAAAGCGCTCGCATCAGTCCACCGGAACCGAGGCGCACCCGAAGGTGGCCGTCACCATGGCACATGATCCCTCCTTGAGCAGCGCGCACGCGTTGTCGCAAAAACGCACCGTGTCCTCGTCAACCCAGTCCCATCCCGCGCCCTTGGCGCAGGCCTCGTCGAGCCCGACCAGATTCTCGGGGCCGATCGGATCGACGGCCTTCTTCTTGCAATAGAAATTGACCAGGGTCGGGTCGTCGGACGCCTCGGGCGGCAGGCTCGCCCAATCCAGGTCGAAATCGCACGAGATCATCTTTCCCGCCATCTGCTCAAGCACGTCCATGAACTGTCCCGTGTTGGCCGTGTAGTGCGTGCCCGTGCCGCCGGCTTCCGCGATGTCGTCCATCACCGTCGACCACGACGACGAGCTGCCCACGCCGAGCACGTAGACCGGATAGCCCGCGGCAAAGAGCGCAGCGGCCGCGTCGGTGGTGCGCTGCTCGTCGAGGCAGCCGGTGGCGTCCGTGTCGCAGCTCGCGCTCGTGCAGGTGCAAGGCAGCGGCAGGGCGTCGTTGCAGTTGGGTGCGCCGTCGGTGGCGAGCAGCACGTAGCGCTTGTAGTTGTCGCCCACCGTGTCGAGGTAGGTGCGCGCGGTCTCCAGGGTCTCGGCCGTTGGCGTGCCGCCGCAGCAGCCGAGTCCGCCCGGCCCCACGTTGAGCGGGATCCACGTGGCGTTGTTGGCCGCACCGATTTTGGCGCGCGGCGTCTCGTCGATTCTGTAGGGCCCCTTGCACTGCTCGGAGATACCGCCGCAAGCCATGGTCGGGAAGGCGAGCAGGCCGAAGCGGATGCGGTCGGCCATGTTCTTCACGATGCCCTTGATGGCCGTGCCCATGGGATCCCACAGGCCGTCGGCGCACATGCTGTTGGAGCGATCGAGCACGATGAGCATGTCCACGGGCACGCCCGCGAGCCCGAAATCGTTCTGCGCGCACTCCGTGCCTGAGTCGGAGTCGGAGTCGGAGTCCCCATCCGCATCCGTGTCGCCATCGGAATCAGAGTCCGCGTCGGAATCCGTGTCCGCGCCGCCGTCCGCGTCGGTCGGGGTGACGGCCCCTCCCACGGTGCGATCCGCGGCCTCACAAGCCGCGACCATGAGCCCCACCGCCGCCAACAGAGCCGCCAACCACGCGTCATTCCTCGCCATTCTCCACATCGCTCCCGGTTCCGAGCGGCTGCTGACCGCCGTGTCTTTGATATGGAAGTGGGCCCTGAAAATCATTTTCGGACGTCTCTTTTTTGGATTGTAGCGGATTTTCAAGGGTCCGGGGCACATCGGTAATGAGCCAGGACATCGTGACCCACCTTGAGGGAGGGCAAGTGTGGGCCGAGGGTTTGAGGCAGGGGTCCGACTTTGTCGAGGAGGAGCGGGGGGAAGAGGAAGACGTCGCGCTTGAGTGTGG
>JAQTNF010000177.1 GCA_028713995.1 Deltaproteobacteria bacterium
CGGTGAGGACTTCCGAGATCCCCGGAGTCAGGGAGTTCTTGGACGCCGGAGCGAATCTCGGTCACCTGTGGGTCGAAGGACATTTGGGAATGGGGGATCCATTGGTCAACTCCGGGGCACCGCGGAAGAGAGGCCGCGGCCAATGAAAGTGGAGCACATCGAGATCCTGGTTGAAGAGCCGTCAATGGAGTCCGCCTTGCGCGTGCTTCTCCCGCGGATGCTCAAAGAGATCTCCTTCGAGGTTCACCCGTATCAAGGGAAGAGTGATTTGCTTCAACGCCTGCCCGAACGCCTCGTCGGGTATGCCTCGTGGCTTCCGGCAACTCACCGCATCGTTGTCCTCATCGACCGTGACGATGACGACTGCAAGAAGCTGAAGAGACAACTCGAAAAAATTGCTCGCGACGCCGGTCTCGTCACGAAAACCACAGCTGGCAGCAGACCGTACCAGGTGGTGAACCGACTGGCGATCGAGGAACTTGAAGCGTGGTACTTCGGCGACTGGGAAGCGGTTCGGACCGCCTACCCCCGGGTTCCCGCTACGATCCCACGCAAGGCGGGCTTTCGCGTTCCAGATGCCATCAAGGGCGGGACGTGGGAAGCACTTGAACGGATCCTTCAGCAGGCTGGCCATCTCAAGGGCCGATTGCGCAAGATCGAAACCGCACGCATTGTGGCAAAGCACATGGCCCCTTCTCGCAACAGCTCACGCAGCTTTTGCGTGCTCAGGGAAGCACTCGAAAAGATGAGCTCGCCGACTGTGCACTGACGACCTTCCGGTCGGAATTCCATGCATCGTTCGAACGGCCGCCCCGGGTTGCCACAGGACGTCCTCGACCGTTATGCTCGGCCCATGGACCTCACGGTCAAAGATCTGGGCGGGTACACGCTCGTGGACTCAGGCGACGGTCGCAAGCTCGAGCGCTTCGGGGGCGTGCTCGTGGATCGCCCGGCGGGCCAGGCGATCTGGCCCAGCGATCCCAAGGCCCCGTGGGGCGAGGCGCGTGCGGCGTTCCAGCGCGGCGAGGCCGGCACGGGCGACTGGCAGGTGACGGGCAAGCCCCTGCCGGGCGGGTGGGAGACGCGCGTGGGGGCGCTCTCGTTCGAGATCCGGCTCACCGGCTTCGGCAACGTGGGGCTCTTCCCGGAGCACGCGGCCCACTGGAAGTGGATGTCCGAGCTCCTGCGCGGGCGGCACAGCGAGACCGAAGTCCTGAACCTGTTCGCCTACACGGGCGGCGCGTCCATGGCCGCGGCCCTCGCCGGCGCACGCGTGGTGCACGTGGACTCGGCCAAGGCCGTCAACACTTGGGCCATGGAGAACGCCGAGCGCACGAGGACGCCCGAGGACCGCATCCGCTTCCTCTCGGACGACGCGCTCAAGCTCTGCCGCCGCGAGTTCCGCCGCAGTCGCCGCTACCAGGGCATCGTGCTCGACCCGCCCACGTTCGGCCGCGGACCGAAGGGCGAGGTGTGGAAGATCGAGCGCGACATGGCGCCGCTCATCGAGGCTTGCCGTGCGCTCCTCGCGGACGACGCGCTCTTCGTGCTCGCCACGGCCCACTCGCCCGGCGTGACCCCGGCCGTGCTGCGCGGGCTGCTCGCGCCGCTGGGCGGGAGAATCGAGGACGGCGAGATGCTGCTCGCTGGCCCGCCCGGCCGCCCTGCCCTGCCCGCGGGCGCGTATGCGCGGTGGACTCAGGGCTCGTAGGCCGCCACGAACACGTCCAGGTCGCCGAAGCAATCGAGCAGCGTGTGGTTCGGCTCGCCCGCGCCGAAGTCGGCGTCGCCCTGCATGAGACCGGTGACCACGACCTTGTCCTTGGCGACGGAAATCCCGTACCCCTCGGACCCGCCCGTAATCGAGCCTGCCCAGGTCATCCAGCCCGCGCGCCCGTCCGTCTCGAGACGGGCCACGACCACGGTCGGGTTTCCCGGGGACGGCGTCGTCACGCGGGCCTCGCTCGGCTGGCCCTCGTCGAAGGCCACGCTGTCGTGGAAGGTCCCGGCGAGGAACGCGGTCCCATCGCCACGGGCCACGATCGAGACGCGGCCGTCCAGGGAGCCGCTCGTGGGGTGCGTGACCCAGTCGAAGCGTCCGCCGCCGTCGTACCTGGCGACGAACGACGCGGCGCCGATATCCTCGGGAGCGGTCACGGTCGTCTCGTTGGGATCTCCCTCGCCGAACGTCTGCGTGCCGTGGAACACGCCCGTGACCCAGACCGCGGAGCCGTCCGGCAGGGCCGCGAGGCCGTACCCGAAACCTGCGTTCGATCCCGAGACCAGGCGCGCCCATTCCAGGTTCCCGTCCGCGCCGTATCGCGCCAGGAACAGGGCCCCTTCGCTCCCGGAATCGAGCACCGTCTCGTTGCCCTCGCCCGGACCGAACACGTTCTCACCCAAGCACCATCCGTACGCCAGAAAACCGTCATCGATTCCGGCCACTGTCCCCCAGCACTCTCCCGAGCCGGTGACTGCCCGAGCCCAGTCCAGGCTTCCGTCGGCCGCGAATCGGGCAATGAGCAGATCGTTGGTTCCCGACGCCGCGAACGACGTCTCGCCTCTCGTGCCCTGCCCCACGACTGCGGTGCCGCTGAAGCTCGCAAGCGCGACGAAGGCCCCGTCCGGCATGGCCGCGACCGCCCCAGGGTACGCCTCGGCCTTGTCTCCGAGTCCTGCGGCCCAGTCCGGGCTTCCATCGGCATCGAGCCGCGCAAAGAACGCGCCTCTGTGCCCGGCCGATGTGAGCGTAACCGTGTCGAAAGTGCCTGCTCCGAGGACCAGGACGTCGGTGAAGTCGCCGCCGAGCGCAGTCGCCCCGTCCGTGAGCGCGGCAACCATGGTGGTTTCCACGGAGCCGAGTCTGAGCGGGGCGCTCGCCCAATCGAGAGCGCCGGACCGGCCGTAGCGCGCGACGAAGAAGTTCGGTCCCGAAGAGCCGAGATGGGTCTCGGCGATCTCGCCTCGACCAAACACCGCATAACCGTTGATCGCGCCCGTGACCATCGAGGCCCCATCCACAAACCCTGAGATCGCACCGCCCCAGTCCGCCCCTCCGCCTCCGGCATTCACGGCCCACAGCAGCCTCCCGCTGGGCACAATGTCGCTGTCTCCGTCAGTGTCCCCGTCCGTATCAGCGTCGGTGTCGATATCCGTGTCGTTATCGTTGTCCGTGTCGCTCCCGGTGTCGTCGCCTGTGTCCGAGTCGCCATCAGTGTCGCTGTCCGCGTCCCCGTCGGAATCTCCATCGGCGTCGCCGTCGGCATCCGCCCCTTTCCCGTCCGCGTCATCGAAGATCGGCCCCACGTGGTAGCACGCGGCCCCGCCCCATGCCGTCGCCAACAGGAGCAGGACCGCGGGAAGGTGCTTTGCGTCCGTCATGAAGGTATTCTACCCTCACCCACCTACTTGCTCTCGTGCACGATCTTGGCGATCCGGTCGCCCATGGCCGTCATGGCCGGGTTCCAGTCCGCGTTGCAGATGGAATACACGTAGCTCATGGCGCCGAAGCCGTCCGGCGGGTTCGCGGTGGCGAGCTCCACGTAGCGCCTGCCGGGACGGGCCTTGGTCACCACGCTGTCGGCCGGGCCGCGCGTGCAGGCCGGTTTGTATTGCGGGATCGTGCCCCCCGAGCCGGTCGGCTCATCAATCACGACAGGCTGCATTTCCGGCGCCTCGAGACAGCCCGCGATGGTGTCGCCCGGACCCTGGCACACGCCATCCGCGCCCGGTTTGTCTGGGTCGTAGGGCACACCCACGATGGCGCCGAAGAAGAGCGCGTTGCCGTGGTCGCCCTTGATGCCCCGCAGGCGCGAGTAGAAGGTGTTGGGTTCGAACAGGAACTGCGGGTTCTCACCACATGCGATGTTGATCTGCGGACCTTTAAACTGTGACGAATTGAAGATGCCGGGACCGTCCTGCATGGAGCAGTCCTCCTCGTCGCTCACCACGATTACGGCCAGGAGCGCGTCGTCCCGGATGAACGTCGCCTTGTTCTTCTCGACTCCCGCGGCCGCCGAGGCGAGCTGTTGCTCGAACCCGCAGCCGTCCGTGCCGAGCGCGGACAGGCACGCCGCCTGGAAGGGCAGCGTCGCATTGGGCGCGTCCGCGCTGGTCTCGGTCCAGGTCGAGGAGACGCCGGGGCAGGTCTGGTTCGCGCCGTCCCCGCCCGGCGTGCGGCACACGCCCACCCCGCTCGTGATGTTCTCACACGTCCAGCCCGTGGGGCACTGGCTCGCGCCCGCCGCGCAGGGGATGGTGTCGTTCTGGATGCTGATCGTGCCGCTTCCACCTGGGGCGTAGGCGCCCTGCTGGAACGCGCCGTTGTCGCCGAAGTCCCCGCAGCCCGCGCGCTGCATGCCGTCCTGCGGCGGCTGGGCCGGGGCGCCCCACTGCAAGCCCATGTCCGAGCTCACGAACGCCACGCGCAGGTCGTCGATGGCCGGCCACGGCCAACCAGGGAGCGGGTCAACGAAGGAGTTGAGGAGCGTGAAGATCTGGGTGGACAGGATGGCCTGCTCCTCGGCCATGGACCCCGAGTTGTCCACGACCACGAGCAGGTCCACGCCGGTGAGCTTGATGTGTGTTCCGGTGTCCGTGTCGCTGTCCGAGTCCGTGTCCGTGTCCGTGTCCGAGCCGTCGGGCCCGCTGTCCGCGTCGTGGAGCGCGTCGAGATCGCCTCCGCACATGGAGGCCATGTTGGCCGCCGCGATGATGAGCCCCAGACACGCCGCCTTCAAGATGCTCCGATTTGCCATGTCAACCCTCCTTGTTGTTCCGCCTTCCACGAGAAAGTGCCGCGACGCATGAAAAGCGGTTCACAGGAAGCGCACGTCCACGATCAAAAAACCCTCCACGAGCGGCCTTCCCATGCTCGCGACGTCGCTCCCGGCGAAGCTCACGCGCACCTCGGGTACGAGCGCCCCGGCCCGCGCGCCCAGAATGAGCCACACGTCGTTCTTGAACGCGAGCCCGAGCTGCAGCAGGGCGCCCATGTAGCCCACGGTCGCGTAGTCGGTCGCGCCCGCATACGCATCCGACGTCTCGCCCGAGGCCCACGAGAGCGCCGCGCCTCCGCCCAGGCCAAGCGACGGTCTCAAAACGCCCTTGTCCCGGATGTTCCACGAGATCCACCCGCGCAGCGCCCCGAACCCGACCGACGCGCGCCCGCCATCCTTCTTCAGATCGGTCGCGATCACGGTGGAGAAGAGATCGAGCGCCACGGAGAGCCGACCAATGGGGTGCCAGCCCACGACCAGGTCGAGCGCGCCCATGGCACCGATCCCGCCGGGCGATCCGGCCGCCTCCGCGCCCAGCCCCACGCCGAGATGGGGCTCGCCGCGCTCCTGCTCCGGCGCGGGCGCGCACTTCTTTTCGTCCTGTGCGGGCTTCGGGCTCGTAGCGCTTTGGGGCCGCGGCGCGACCACGATCGGGCTCGAGACCACGGTCTTGCCCTTGGCCGAGGTCTCTCCGAGTGCCCCTATCTCGATCTCGAGCAGGCCGGCCCGCAGGGCCTCGACCAGGCGCAAGGCCACGATCTCCGCGAACTCCCGGTCGTTGCTGTCCTCCACCGGCACCCGGCGGATGGTGGTCTTGCCGGTCAGCCGATCGCTGATCCACAGCTCCACGCCGCCGCCCTCGCCCGGAGCGATCCGCTCGATCCTCACGGCGCACACGGCCTTGCGTTCGGCGACGACGCGCTCAAGCTCCAGGCGCTGCTCGCGCTCGGAAGTGGCGACTCCGTTCACGGTCGCCACGGTGATGTTGAGAGTGGAGAGCTCGGCGCTCAGCGCGTTCTCTGCCTCGGGCCACGCGTCCTGCGCACAGCACTGTCCCATGCCGACGAGCACAATGAGCGCGCCGTCGAAGGGCTCGTCTTCCGCCGCGGCCGGGAGCGCGGCAAGACCCAGGCAGGCCCAGGCACAAAGCGCATTCGCGAAGGCGCGCCGCACGTGGCTACCGTCCTGCCGCCGAGCGCGCGAGCTCGGTGAAGACGCCGCCGGGATGGCGCTTCAGGTACTCGACGGCCGCCTTTCTCGCCCGCTCCGTGTCGCCCGCGCGGTTGCCGGCGTCGATGAGGCGGCCGAGCGCCTCCTCGGCCAGGGGCCCGTTCGGATCCTCCGCGAGATACGTCTCGAACCAGCGCTGCGCGCCCGCGGCGTCGTGCGTGAGCTCCATGGACGCACGCCCGAGCAGGAACGCGGCCACGCGCGTCTTCTGGGACGATGCGAACCTCGAGCGGAATGCGAGGAGCGCCCGCGCGGTCACGTCGCCCTTCTTGGCGTACCTGGCCGCGTCCGCGAGCTGCCACAGGTCGTTCATGTTGAGGGTCTCGAGCAGCCCGGGCAAGCCCTCGGACTGAGCTGCGGCCATGGCGCCCGCGAAATCGCCCCGATCGCACAGGGTCTTCCACGCGCTCGGCCGCGCCCCGTGTTCCACGCCGATCCTGGCCCGCGCCCTCGACCGGACACCATCGTCGGGAACGACCGTTTCCGATACCGACTGCAGTCCGGGCGTGGGCTCCTCGCGCCGCGCCACCGGCGGC
>JAQTNF010000178.1 GCA_028713995.1 Deltaproteobacteria bacterium
AGGCGAACGGGTTCCCTGGCGCGCGAGCGTCAAGGCCTCGGCCCCGCGGTCTCGATCAATCTGCACAGGGAACCGGAAAGCGCACCATCAACGTCGCCGGAAAGCCGCGGATTCGTTTCCGCCACGTGCATTGTCGCGCGATGCCGGGCGTCGCGTCCCTGGCAGCGTTGCTCTTTGCGGGCGCGGCGCACGCCGATGATCCTCCTCCCGTGCAGGCGCCGGCGGCCACGGTGCGGGCCGAGACCGACGAGGAGGCGCGAACCGTGCGCGACGAGACGCCCGGCCAAGTCACGGTCGTGGACGCGCGCGCCGAGCGGGATCGCGGCAAGGATCTTCCGGCCATGATCGACGCGGCTCCGGGCGTGGACGTGCGGAGAACCGGCGGGCGAGGCTCGTCGGCGCTCACGTCGATCCGCGGCTCGAGCCCCGCGCAGGTGGTGGTGCTCGTGGACGGCGTGCCCGTGGACCCGGCCAGCCTGGGCCGGACCGACCTCTCCGAGTGGTCGGCCGAGGGCGTGGAGCGCGTGGAGATCTCCCGGGGCTGGGCGCCGCCGCGCTTCGGGAACGGCGCGCTCGGCGGGGCGGTGAACATCGTGCTCGCGCCTCCTCCACCCGGCGGCCTGACCGAGGTCTCGGCCACGCTCGGCACGTACCTGCCCGGCTCGACCGCGACCGCGGCCCACGCCCTCACCATGGACGCCGAACGGCGCCTGTCCGTGCTCGAAGCGCGCGGCGACGCGAAACAGAGCTGGCTCGTGCTCGGCTCCTACGCGGACGGGGAGGGCGACTACGTCTACTTCGACGACAACGGCACCGAGCTCGAGGACGGCGACGACCGCTTTCGCCGCCGCACCAACAACGACAACCGCTCCGTGGAGATGCAGGCCCGCTACCGCTCGGAGGGGAGCTCCTCTGCCGTGCGGGCCGCGGCCTCGTACCTGCACCGCGAGGCGGGAGTGTCCGGCATCGGCGCGTTCGCGACGCAGGCCGTGCGCTCGCGCGTGGACCGCGCCTCGACCGACGTGGGCGTGGAGCTCGAGCCCGCCCGGTCGGGTCCGCGCGCGAGGCTCGGGCTGTCCGGGCTCTTCACGCGCCGCGGGCTCGATGATCCTCTGGGCGAGATGTGGGGCGCCTCGCGGATGAGCGAGGCATGGGACGCAAGCGGCGATCTGCACGGAGGCCTCACGACGCTGGTGGGTGGAGCGGGCCTGCTCGAGGTCGACGCGGGCGCGAGGCAGGAGGCCCACCTGCCCGAGGCGGACGGGCTCGCCCTGCCGTCGCATGACCGGCGGTCCGCGTGGGCCGCCGCGCTCCTCGACGTGGGGATAGACCGCGAGGCCGCGTGGGTGCTGACCGGAGCGTTCCGGCTCGAGGCCTCGGCTGACCGCGCCCTTGGCGCGACCGGCACGGACGGCGCCGGTGCGTCGCGAGTGTTCGCGTCGCCGCGCGCGGGCCTGCGCGGGTGCCTGTTCCCCTGGCTCGAATTGCTCGGCAACGTGGGCGTCTACGGCCGTGCGCCATCGTTCCTGGAGCTCTACGGCGACGAGGCCGCGCTCGCGGGGAGCCCAGGGCTCAAGGACGAGATCGGCGCCAACATGGACGCGGGAATGAGGGCGCGCGGCGAGGTCGGGCCGTTCACGAAGCTCTCGCTCGGCGCGACCGGATTCCGTTCGGACGTCGAGAACCTCATCCAGTTCGTGCCCAACTCCCAGGTGACGTACGTGGCGCAGAACATCGGCGAGGCGCGTACGTGGGGCGCGGAGGGAGAGGCCGAGCTCGACCTGTTCCCGCTCGGTCCGCGCGCCGGCATGGAGCTCGATCTGGCGTACACGTTCATGGACGCGCGCAACCTCACGCGGATGGGCGCGTGGCGCGGCAAGAGGCTGCCGGGACGTTCGGAGCATCAGGCCCACGGGGCGCTCGCGGCGGTGCTCGACTTCGTGCGCCTCGGGTACGAGGCCGACTTCGCGAGCGGCGCCTTCCTCGACCCCTCCAACCTCACCGCCGTGCCGCCGCGCCTCCTGCACAGCGTGTTCGTCTCGGTCGCGCCGCCCTTTGCGCCGGGCCTCACGTGCACGCTCGCGGTCACGAACCTGGCCGACACGATCGTGGTATACGGCCCGCCGCACCCGGGTTGGCCCGACGTGCCCCGGCCCGTGGAGGACGTGGCCGGCCAGCCGCTTCCGGGCGCCGCGGCCTTCCTGACCGTGCGCTACACGCAAGGAGGCGACAGATGAGAACGCTCACCGCGTGCGCGCTCCTGCTTTTCGCCTCCTGCGGCACGGATCCGGGCGACGCGTCCGGATGGGGCGACGATCTCGGCCACGGCAACAGCCTGCTCGCGCCCGGTCCGGATCGCCTCGCGCTCGTGGCCGCGACCGACTTCTCGTCGGGCATGTACGCCGCGTTCGATCTCGACGCGCCGTTCGGGCCGTTCGGCGAGACCGGCCCGGCCCACTCCGACGTGGTGGTCCGGTGTCTGCCCGGAGCGCCGTTGGTCGTGGGAAGGCTGGGAGCCGACAACCTGACCCTGCTCGATCCGGCCTCGCTCGCGCCCGTGGCGCAGACCTCGCTCGGGACCGGCGCGAACCCGCAGGACGTGGCGGCCATCGACGACCACACCGTGGCCGTGTCGCTCCTCGGCGCGGCGCACCTCGCGTTCGTCGACGTGCCGTCGTTCAAGGTCGCATCGACCCTCGACCTCTCGGCCTTCGCGGACGGGGATGGGCTGCCCGAGGCCGGGCCCATGCTCGCGAGCCGTGGCCGACTCCTCGTCGCGCTGGAGCTGCTCGACCGCCGCACGCCCCTGTGGGATCCGTCCGGGCCGGGCCGCGTGGTCGTGGTCGACCCGATCGCGAGGGTCGTGACAGGCTCGATCGCGCTCGGGTCGGGGAACCCGGCGACGCTCGTGGCGAGCCCGGTGGACGAGAGCGTGCTCGTGGCGTGCTCCGGCAAGCTCGGCGTGCCGGGCGACGGCGGCATCGAGCGCATCGATCCCGAGGCCGGCCACTCCCTGGGTGTGCTGCTTTCGGGTGCGGACCTGGGCGGCGATCCCATGACCATGGACGCGGACCCGGGCTCGGCCGCCGTGTTCCTCACGATCTACACGGAGAGCGGCGGCACGGCCGTGAAGCGCGTGCGGCTCGACGAAGACCCGCCGCGGGTCGAGACGCTGATCGAGTCCGCGGACTACCGGTTCCTGGACGCGGCCGCGGACGATCAAGGGCGGCTGTGGGTGGCGGATCGCGATCCGGAGCATCCCGGCCTGCGCGTGTTCGACGCGGACACGGGCCGCGAGCTCACGGACGGGCCGCTCGACACGGGCCTGCCGCCTTTCGACGTGTGCTTCGAGCAGTGATTCGGCGCAACCGGTCGTTTTCCCCCGGATGGACAAGGGCTGATTGGTGAAAGGCGCTGTGTCCATTGCCGCGAGGGGACGAACGGGACTAAAGTGGATGCTCGAGGGACGCTGTCGCATCGCGCGGACGAGGGGAGAGGCCAGGACCATGAAAGACGCTTTTCGGAAGTGGGTTGAGGAGAGGCTCGCCAAGGTGCTCGTCAAGAACCCGGAGCGTTCCGGGCGGTTCGTCTCTGCGTCCTCGTCGACAGTGGAGCGCCTGGCCGTGCCCGCGGAGGACGCGAGAGAGAGCTACGACGCCAAGCTCGGGTTCCCGGGCGAGTACCCTTTCACGCGCGGCGTGCAGCCCAGCATGTACCGCGGTCGCCTGTGGACCATGCGCCAGTACGCGGGCTTCGGCACGGCCGGGGACACGAACCGGCGTTACAAGTACCTGCTCGAGGCGGGCCAGTCCGGGCTGTCCGTGGCCTTCGATCTGCCCACGCAGGTGGGGCTCGACTCGGACCACGAGCTCTCGGCCGGAGAGGTGGGCAAGGTCGGCGTGTCCATCGATTCCCTCGCGGACATGGAGATCCTTTTCGACGGCATCCCGCTCGACAAGGTCTCCACGTCCATGACCATCAACTCCTCGGCTTCGGTGCTGCTCGCCATGTACATCGCGGCTGCGCGCAAGCAGGGCGTGGCGCCGTCGGCCCTGACCGGCACGATCCAGAACGACATCCTCAAAGAGTACGTGGCGCGCGGGACCTACATCTTCCCGCCCGAGCCGTCCATGCGCATCACCACGGACATCTTCGCCTACTGCGCGCGGCACGTGCCGCAGTGGAACACCATCTCGATCTCGGGCTACCACATCCGCGAGGCGGGCTCGACCGCGGCGCAGGAGGTGGGCTTCACACTGGCGGACGGCATCGCGTACGTGGAGGCCGCGCGCAAGACGGGCCTCGACGTGGACAAGGTGGGCCAGCGGCTGTCGTTCTTCTTCAACGCCCACAACGACCTGCTCGAGGAGGTGGCCAAGTACCGGGCCGCGCGGCGCCTGTGGGCCCGCATCATGAAGGAGCGTTTCGGCGCCAAGGACCCGCGCGCCCAGATGATGCGCTTCCACACGCAGACCGCGGGCTGCACGCTGACCGCCCAGCAGCCGGACAACAACGTGGTGCGCGTGACCTTGCAGGCGCTCGCCGCGGTGCTCGGCGGCACGCAGTCGCTGCACACGAACTCGCGGGACGAGGCGCTCGCCCTGCCCACCGAGGCGTCGGTGCGCATCGCGCTGCGCACGCAGCAGATCCTGGCCCACGAGACCGGCGTGGCGAACACGATCGATCCGCTCGCGGGCTCCTTCTTCATCGAGCAGCTCACGGACCGCATCGAGGAGCAGGCCGGCGCGTTCATCCGCAAGGTGGACGAGCTCGGGGGCATGGTGAAGGCCATCGAGGCCGGGTACCCGCAAAAGGAGATCCAGGACTCGGCCTACCGCTACCAGCAGGAGATCGAGGACGGCACGCGGGTCATCGTGGGCGTCAACAAGTTCACCATCGACGAGCCGCCGCCTTCGGACATCCTGCGCGTCGACGAGGAGGTCGAGCGCCACCAGGTGGAGCAGCTGCGCGCGCTGCGCACCCGACGCGACGGGGTGCGGGTGGACAAGGCGCTAGCGGCCGTGCGCAAGGCGGCGCAGGGCACGGACAACCTCATGCCCCCCAGCATCGAGGCGGTCGAGGCGTACGCCTCGCTCGGCGAGATCTGCGGCGTCATGCGCCAGGTGTTCGGTGAGCACCGTGAGCGCGTGGTGGTCTGAGGAGGGACGGCTTTGAGCAGCCAAATGCCCACACCTCCGGAACGGCGGCGCAGGCTCGCCCCGGAGATCGCTCCCGTCAAGGTGCGACCCGACCCGCTGCAAGGGCGCATCCTGCTCGGCCGCTACCGGCTCGCCACGCGTATCGCTCGCGGTGGCATGGCCGCGGTGTACCTGGCCAGGAACGTGGAGGATGGGACGCGCGCCGCGGTCAAGGTGCTGCGCAGCGACCTGGCGCTCGAGATTCCGGTGCGCGAGCGGTTCCTCAACGAGTCGCGGGCCGCGGGGCTCATCGACCACCCGGCCGTGGTGAAGGTGTTCGACGTGGGCGAGATCGACGACGGCCGCATCTGCCTGGCCATGGAGTACGTGGAGGGCAGCTCCCTGCGCAGGCTCGTGGGCAAGAAGCCTCTTTCGAGCGATCGGACGGTGCTCCTCGCTTCGGCCATCGCGCAGGGAGTGGCCGCGGCCCACGCGCGAGGCGTGGTGCACAGGGATCTCAAGCCCGAGAACGTGCTCCTGCCGCGCCGGGCCGAGGACGGCGTGCTCGTCAAGATCGTGGACTTCGGCATCGCGCGCATCCTCGACGCGCCGCGCATCACCACCACGCGGCACGTCATGGGCACGCCTCAGTACATCTCGCCGGAGCAGGCCATGGGCGTGGCCGTGGACACCCGCGCCGACGTCTACGCGCTCGGCGTGATGATGTACGAGATGCTGGCCGGCTGCCTGCCCTTCTCGTCGCCGGATCACGAGGTCCTTATGCGGCATCACATCTCTTCCACGCCGCAGCCGCCGGGTGCCCGATGCCCCGAGGCGCGCATCCCGCCCGTGCTCGAGGACCTCGTCATGCGCTGCCTGCGCAAGCCGCCCAAGGCCCGCCCCTCGGGCATGGAGGCGGTGCTGTCGGTCCTGGCCGGGTTGTAGGGATCGGCTACGCCTGACACTCACGAGGCCGGCGAGGCGCTTGAATCGGTCGATCGGGGGGAAGAGTTGCGCAAAAACCAGAAACAGGGGTGCTCAAGATCTGGTATCCTCATAAAAGTCGCTCAACAGTTACGAGAAAGGCAGAATCATGAAGGAGAAGCATGAGGTGGGGGCCTTTGTTCGGATGTCCTTCTTTTTCGCCATCTTTACGATTGGCTACTGGGAAGGGGCGCCTGACGCCCTGGCCGATTGTCCGAACCCGACCAACGGGCTCAGGTCATGTGACGACCTG
>JAQTNF010000179.1 GCA_028713995.1 Deltaproteobacteria bacterium
GCGGAGACGAAACCGGAAAGGAGAACACGTGCCGTCAAACGCTGAATCATGATAGGGAAACGATCGGCCTCGGGACCTGGGTCATGCTGGTGAGAAACACCGGGTCATCCTCGTGAGAAGTGACAGGAGCGCTTCGCCGCCCTGACCGAGTACTTCGCCTCGGCCCGCCGCGCGCCCAAGGCCCAGGGCCAGGGCTGATCCTCGCGCTCGCGCTTCGCGCATCCACCCTGCTTCCACCGTCACGTTTGTTCCCTTGCGATTTGGCGCATCGTCCTTATGATTCGGTCCGTGGATCGAAGGAGGGTGGCATGACCCGTCAGACCAAGACCACCGAACCGGCGCCCGCGAAGAACGCAGTGTCTACAGACATTGCCGATCGTCTTCGCAATTTTCCCCTTCGAGGTTTTCCCCACATCGCCAGTTGTTGTCCGCGTTCGGTACTCACGTCGTCAAATGTCTACTTTTTCCTCTCTCAATATGAGCAGCAATATGAGCAGATTAAGACCGTCTTTTCATCCTATGAGTTGTCCTGTGTTGATGACTGTCTTGGCCGGTTAATTCCTGATTTCCTACCCGACACTCTGTGGGAACAGATAGATGCTCTCTGGAGCGATAAAGAACGCGATTGGGACAAAGCGACTACCGAGTTACTTGGTCTTGATTATCTTCATTCTCGCAACGTACTGGAATCCATTGGTTGGCCGCGAGGTGGGACTCCCCCATTTGATGCAAGAGTTTCTCTGCCGAGCACAAGTAGAAACGAGCATTACATTCTAGTCGATATTAAAACGGCATCTGGAAGAGGTTCAGTTCTGGTGCGCGACAAGCTCCAGAAAGTGGCGGAGGAATGGGCGACATCAAAAGGACTTGGAAACCCAGTCATAGAGGAGCGGGGCGGTGGAAATCTAACGTTAGATTCTGTCGGAGGGCAATTGTTCGACAAGAGACAATTACACGGAATTGTCTCTTCTTTTCGTGCACAGCTTGAAGGATACTCCCAGTTTCCCCGCGAACGAATTCTCGTTATCGCCCAAGGATGTTCCTTCCGGATCAACGTTCGACCATATGCGGAAATCACATATCATGGTAGCGTTCCTTGGGTAGATGCGATGACTTCAAGTATTGCACAACGAATACTGAAACACGCCAAAGACAAGAGCCAGCATGCACAGAAGGAGAGAATCAGTTGTATCCTGCTCTATGTTCTTCCAGACGGGAAAGAAACCTCTGACATAAATGATGATATCCTATGTCGAGCCATGGAAATCGCTGATGAGTTTGCTAATAAAGATGCAGATAAATATAGCGAATGGCTCGGTATCGCTTTCCTGGACTGGAATCGCACTTTTAAAGCGAGGGGTTATTTCCGAAATGGCGCCAGATGGCCTAAGGGTCTCTCTTCATCATCGGTCTGTCTTGCCCTTGGTCTCACGGAATGGACGCATGAAAGAAGCTAGAAGCGTCAGATGACGCTGTTGTCCAACTCTGCTTGTCCCCGGCTCCCGGTGCCATGCACACGGATCAACTTGGAATCGCTGGCGAACCAGAGCGCCTCCGCGCGGAGCGGTAAGCCGTCAGCCCATTCGTCCACGGCGGGCATGAAGCCCGCCGCTACGAAGACGCCCGTTCCCGGTGCCGCCCCCACGAGTCAGCCCGGCTAAAGAAGCTTCTGGAAATCCTCGGGCGAGAGATCGATCTCCCGCAGGATTTCCCGCAGGAGAGGACGGGCCAGATCGCGTCCCTGATGGTGGGGCACGGTCGTCGTCCTGCCGTCCGGATGACGGTAGAAGACGTGGCTTCCCTTCTGCCGCGCCGCCGCGAAACCCAGACCGAGGAGAACGCGCTCCATGGTCCGTGCGTCGATCACAGGCAGCTTGGTCACATGCTCACCGCGATCTGCTGGATGCCCACGAAGGGCGGAGCCTCGATCGATTCCCCGTGCGACTTCATCTCCTCGAGGACGAGCTCGATGACCTCGTGCAGGTTCTTCTGGAGCTCGTCGAGGGTGGCGCCCTGGCTGTGCGCTCCGGGCAGGCCGGGCACGCTGCCGACGTACAGCCCCGAGTCCGTGTCGTGTTCGACGTAGGCCGTGAAAGTCCGTGTCATCCTCGTCTCCTTCCGGTCGCCAGAGCGCGAGCCTTGCCGCTCTTCCCTGGCATTCTACCACGAGGACGGGTCAGAAGTCCCTGGCCAGGGCCAGGGCGGCCCCGCCCGGGAAAGGCGCCACGGCCGCGCGGCCGGGGAATCGGGCGGCCGAGGTTGGAGGCGGTTTCGATCCATTCGCGGACGATCTGCTCCGTATTGGCGAGCGCCTCCTGGTAGGTCTTCCCGTCCGCCATGCATCCCGGCAGTTCGGGCACCTCCGCGACGAACGCGTTGTCCTCTTTGCTCCAGAAGATGATGATCTCATACTTGCTGTCCATGGCTCACTTCTCCGGCTTCAACCGATACCGCAATTCCCGACGCACCCGAGCGACCCCGCGCGAAGCGGTAAGCCGTCAGCCCATTCGTCCACGGCGGGCATGAAGCCCGCCGCTACGAAGACGGGCCCGAGGCAAGGATGACACGCGGGTGACGGGAACAAGGAGGGTCGGAAACGGCGTTACGAGCAGCGCAAGGGGCAACTCGGATTCAGATGTTGCCGAGCCGGCGCTCGAGCACGGCCTGCTGGGCAAAGGTCGGCGAGACGAACTCGAACGCCTCGTGGCCGCCTCTTTGCCAGACGCGCCGCGCCGTGAACACGGTCGTGATGCCGCCGGGCACGAGGGGGATCTCGATCTGCACCAGATCCGCGCCGCGCGCCGACTCGCTGCGTCGGACCATGCGGATGCCCGTGGGGCTGATCTCGCACGCCTGGCAGTCGTGCGGCACGCCGTTCACGGTCTCGGTGACGTCGAAGTCGACGGGAATGCGCCTCGCCTTTCTTCGTTCGACCATGGTTCCCTCCTTCTTTCTGCCTACATTATGCTACACATTTCTCCATGATCAAAAAATACGGCCCCCGAGCCCACGGGCCCACGTGTCGCGGCCTGATGGCATGGGCTTGTGCGGTCCCTCGCTTTGCGGCAAGGTTGAAATCCCGGGCAGCGAAAAACGAGATGCGGAAATCGACGAAACCAAGCATGGCGCAGGGAGCGAGGCTCGCGAAGATCGCCGTGCTCGCCGTGGCCGCGCTGTCATCTTCCGCCGCTGCTGAGGACCGTCCAGGAGTCGTCATGATCGCACCCGGCAAGGCCGATGCCGTCTCCGAGGACGCCAGCGCGGCGGTGAAGGGCCAGCTGAGCGATCTCCCGGTGTCCTTCCAGGTGGTGCGTATCGACAGCTGGCCGCCGGATCTCCCGTCACAGATCGGCCTGGCCCGCTCCGTGGCCCGCGACACCCGGGCATCCACGGTCTTCTGGGTCGACCTGTCGGTGCCGGATCAGGTCTTCTTGTACCTGTCGGAGCCCGGCGGCGGGCGCACGCTGGTCCGCAACATCGAGTCGAGAGGCGAACGCACCGAGGGCCGCGTGGAGGCCATGGCTGTCATCGTGAGAACGGCTGTGACGGCCCTGCTGGAAGGCGGCGAAATCGGCGTCCACGCACCGCCCCCGCCGCCGCCCGAACCGGAGCGGCCCGGAATGCTCGAGGCGTCGGTCTCGTACGGCCTCTCGTTCTACTCGGACGAGGCGCTCCTCGTGCACGGCGCGCGCATCGGCGCCTCGGTGCTGCCCGCCGAGTGGGCGCGCCTGTTCGCCGCGTACCGCATCGAGGTGCCGTTCCGGATCGAGAACGAGCAAGTGGCCATGGACATCTCTCCCCACCCGCTCGAGATCGGCTTCGCGATCAGATGGAGGTACGGGAGCGTCACCCTGGACGGCGGCGCGGCGTTCCTCTCCGACTGGATCACATGGTCCGCCTCGCCCAAGTCCGACGACGTCTTGGCCACCTCGCCCAAATCCCGGTGGCGCGGGGGAATCTCGCCCTTCGTGCTCCTCGGGTGGTCGCCAGTTGTTTTTTCCATGTTTTACATTTCTGTTTCGATCGATGCCTTGATCAATGAGAAAAAATATGTTGTGAGAGCAGGGGGCGGGGACATCGAGGTGGCAGATCCGTGGAGCGCACGACCCTACTTCCAGGCCGGCGTCGCGTTGTCGATGCTCTAGATCCGTCCGGAATCCCTGTGGAATGCACTAGTAACGCGTATGGGGAAGGCAGACGGCCAGAGCCTGCGGAGAATGCCGCGTGAACGAATCCGGGTTGGACGATCTGAGGCTCGCCCGACAGGCGAGGCAGGACCCGTCCGCGGCCCGGGCGATCCTCGATCGGCTGATGCCTCGCATCCGGCACGCGGTGTTCATGCTGGTGGGCGGCGATCAGGAGGCCGAGGACCTGACCCACGTGTGCCTTCTCGAGATCCTGGAGAACCTGGGCGGTTTCCGCGGGACCGGGCCGCTCGAGGCCTGGGCCGGGCAGCTCACGTTCCGGGTCGTGATGCGGCACATGAAGCGCCGCAGGCGGGGGGAACGAACCGTGGCCCTGGTGCCCGAGGAGACGGGCGTGTCCCCGTCGAACCCGGAACGCGATGCGGAGCGCGGGAACACCCGAGAGCGGCTGGCACAGCACATGAAGAAGCTCCCCATCGAGCGGCGCACGACCCTCGTCCTGCGGCTCGTCCTCGAGCACTCGGTGGCCGAGGTGGCGGAGCTGACCGGGGTGCCGGTCAACACGGCGAGGGACCGGATCCGCGTGGGCCTGCGGGAGCTGAGGCAGAGCATGGCGCACGACCCGGCGTTCAAGGGCATGCTGTCGGAGGGGCGTGATGAGTAGCGACACGGACAGGGATCTCTTCGCGACGCCGGAGTGCGTGAGGTTCCAGGAGATCCTTGAGAGCGAGATCTCCGAGAGCCGCGTCCCGGACCACGACGAGCGCGCCTTCGCGCATCGCCATCTCGAAACGTGCGCGGACTGCGCGGCGCTCGCGGGCGCCGTGACGCTCCTTGAGAAGGGGGCGAAGGCCCGTCGCACGCCGGGCGAGGATGCCTCGGAGCGCGTCGTGCGCCTGCACTTCGGGAGGAAGCGCGTGCACAGGTCGGCCGCCCTCATCGGCATGGCCGCGGCCGCCGTGGTGCTCATCGCGCTGCTCGCCGGGCTCGGCCCGTGGCGCGCGGGAAACGGCGGCACCCTGCGCCTCGATCTCGCGAGCGGAGCGCCGCTCGTCGGGGGCAAGGTGCTGGCGCCGGGCGCGACAGCCGGCCAGGGGGAGGAGCTGTCGGTTCCGCGCGGCATGGCGGTCCTTCGGGCACAAGGGCTCCTCGCGGTCGCCGCGGACAAGGGCGCGCGGCTCGGGATCGAGACGCTCGATCGCGGCAACGTATCCTTGCGCCTTTTCGCAGGTCGGGTGTCGATCCACCTGCGGCCGGGTCTGGGCACGCACCTGTCCGTGGGCACGCCGTCGGGCCGTGTCGTCGTCAAGGGCACCGTGTTCGTCGTCGAGATCGCGGGCGTGGACACGCGCGTGGACGTGGTCGAGGGCGTGGTCGAGGTCGAATCGCCCGCCTGGCGACCGCCGCGCTCCGAACCGGTCAGGGCCGGCTGGTCCCTGCTCGTGCGGCAGCGCAGGCAGGCGCCCCTCGATCCGGCCTCCGGAAGGGCCACGCTGACCGACCTGGGCCTCTCGTCTCGCGAGCTGCCCGATGCTCCGTCGAGCGCTCCGGCCGCCGATCCCGTGCGCACGAGCGACACCGGAGCCGAGCCGTCGCGGACCGACTCGGAGGCCGCCCAGCCGGACGCGAACGCCGCCGGCGCGCACCGGACCCGCACCTCGAAGCCGACGGCGACCCCGGAGCCGGCGCCCGCGAGCCCGTCCGCGGACGATCTCATCCGCTCGGCCAGATCGTGTCGCACCGGCCGCGACTGGACTTGCGCCGCCGACGCCTACCGCCGGGTGACAGAGAGCTACCCGCAGCTTCCCGAGGCGGTCACCGTGCTTCTTCCCCTCGCGCAGATCGAGCTCGATCACCTGGGGAACGCCGAGGCCGCGCTGCGCCACTTCCGGCTCTACCGCGAAAGGCACCCGGGCGGCCCGCTCGCGCAGGAAGCGCTCTACGGGGAGTGCCGCGCCCTCGATCGCCTGGGCCGCAGGGCCGAGGAGCGCCGGGCTCTCACCGAGCTCCTGACTGTTTATCCGTCGAGCATGTATTCCGCCCAGGCGCGCGCCATGCTCGATTCCCTGCCCTGAACCTGAAAACCTCAGTTGATGCCAGCCATCGGCCATCTCCGGTCTGTTGAGGCGCGACGGCGACGGCGCTCACGCCAGGGAGATGGAGCGATAACCTCGCGTTCGGCATCGAAGATCTCCGACTGCGC
>JAQTNF010000180.1 GCA_028713995.1 Deltaproteobacteria bacterium
CCCCCGTGCCTGCCCCGCCCCCCGTGCCTGCCCCGACCCCCGTGCCTGCCCCGACCCCCGTGCCTGCCCCGACCGGGGGCAACCACGGGGGGTTGCCCCTACGGGACCAATCAATGGGCAACCACGGGGGGTTGCCCCTACGGGACGATCGCCGGTTACGGGACGATGGTCGTTACCGGACGTTGTTCATCGTTTCAAATCGTGGACGACCGCGTTGTATGCGGACGGGGTCGCAAAACACGGGTGGCCACCATTCCCGGGCCGATTGTGGCAGCGCAACTACTACGAGCACATCATCCGCAGCAACGATGAATGGGATCGCATTCGCGCGTACATCGCCAACAACCCGTTCAGATGGAGCGAAGACGAGAGCTACTTCTTCACGCGCTCCACGTAGGAGCCGTCGCGGGTGTCGATGCGGATCCACTCGCCCTCGCCGACGAAGAGCGGGACCTGCAAAGTGTAGCCGGTGGAGAGCGTGGCGGGCTTCATGGTGCCCGAGGCCGTGTCGCCCTTGATGCCCGGATCGGACTGCTCGATCTTGAGCACCACGAAGTTGGGCAGGGTGAGCCCGATGGGTTGGCCGTTGAAGAAGAGCATGTCCACGTCGAGGTTCTCATACAGGAAGTGGACGGCGTCGCCGGCCTGCTCGGGCGTGAGCATGACCTGCTCGAACGACTCGTTGTTCATGAAGTGGTGGCCCTCGCCGTCGGCGTACAGGTACTGCATCCTGTGCTCTTCCATGTCGGCCCGCTCGAACTTCTCGCCCGAGCGGTAGGTGCGATCCACCTGCGAGCCGGTCATCATGTTCTTCATGCGGCACTTGTAGAGGGCCTGCCCCTTGCCGGGCTTGACGAAGTTGTACTCGAGCACCACCCACGGCGCGCCGTCGATGACGACCTTCTGGCCCTTGCGAAGCTCCGAGACGTCCATCTGCATCGCACGTTCTCCTTGCGATCGAAAAGTTCCGCCCTTTTACTACCACCCGATGGGGGCGTCAAACAACCACGGGCCGAAGGTCAATCGCGGCGGCTGCCGCCGATGATGCCGAGGCGGATGAGATAATACAGGAGCGTGAGGATCGCGGTCAGCGCGCCGGCCACGTAGGTCATGGCCGCGGCCGAGAGCACCTTGCGCACGCCCGCCATCTCCGAGTTGCTCACCATGGCCATGGACTCGAGCTGCTCGCGGGCGCGCGTCGATGCGTTGAGCTCCACGGGGAGCGTGATGATCTGGAACAGGACCACCGCGGTGAACAGGATCACGCCCACATAGACGAGAGCGGTCATGTGGAGCAAAAAGCCGCCGATCATGATGATCCACGGCGCGAACGAGCCGAGCTGCGCCACGGGCACGGCCATGCTGCGCAGGACCATGGGGCCGTAAGCCTGGGCGTGCTGCAAGGCGTGGCCGACCTCGTGCGCGGCCACCGCGACCGACGCGATCGATGGGACCCTGTAGACCTCGGGCGACAGCCGCACGGTGCGCGTGCGCGGGTCGTAGTGGTCGGAGAGCATGCCATCGGCCTCGAGCACCTGCACGTCGTTCAGGTTGTTGCGGCGCAGGATCTCCCGCGCGGTCTGCGCGCCGGTCATGCGGCGGAAGGACTCGACCTCCCTGTAGCGCGCGAAGGTCGACTTCACCTTGAACGAGGCCCACGCGGCGAGCAGGAAGCCCGGCGCCACGACGGCCAGATAGAGCGGATCGATGAACATCCCGAACAGGGGCATGGGGTTCCTCCCTTTCGTCCGGACCGAATGTAGTCACCCGCGGCGGGGTGTCAATCCGGGGATGGCTGATCGAGCACCTCGAGGAGCTTGCGCTGGATGTCGAACAGGTCGAAGGGCTTGCGGATGAAATCGTACCTGCGGCTCATTTCCCCGTCCGTCATCTCTCGCCCGCTCATGAAGACCACGGACATCGAGGGCTGGATCTCCTCGAGGGCGTCGGCCAGGGCGCGACCCGACAGGCCGGGCATTGCGAAGTCCACGAAGGCCACCTCGAAGGGGCGGACGCGCGCGATGGCGAGGGCCTCCTCGCCCGTGCGGGACGCGGTCACCTCCACGCCCTTGAGGGTGAGCGCGGTGCGGATCATCTCGCCGATGGCCGGCTCGTCGTCGACCACCAGGATGCGGACACCGTCGGGAATCGCCTGGGGCGCGGGGCGGCTGCCGCGCGAGGCCGTCTCCTTGATTCGCGTGACCGGGAGCACCACCGTGAAGGTTGAGCCGCGGCCGGGCCGGCTGTCGACGATGATGTTGCCGCCGTGGTCTTTGACGATGTCGCGGCACACGGACAAACCGAGGCCGGCGCCCCCGGGCGCTCCGGTCTCGCTCGCGCGCTTGGTGGAGAAGTACGGATCGAAGATGCGCTCGATCGTGGCCGCGTCCATGCCCTCACCCGTGTCCTTGAGCGAGACCTCGACCGCATCGCCGAGCTGCCGCATGGCGACCTCGAGCGCGCCGCCGTCCGGCATGGCGTCCATGGCGTTGCGCACGATGTTGTTGAAGACCTGGTTCAGGCGCCCGGGATCGGCGTAGCAGGTCTCGACCGGCTCGTACCTCCGCGTGACGGCGATGCGGGCGCGTCCGAGCTCGAAGGAGAGGAGCCGCAGCACGTCCTCGAGCACCTCCTCCACCGACACCGCGAACTTGGCCGCGCCGTTCGGTCGCGAGACGCCGATGAGCTGGCCGGCGATGTTCTTGGCGCGCCGCGCGTTGCTCTCGATGATCTCCATGGCCGAGGCGAGCGAGCCCTCGTCGAGCTGCCCCTGACCCACGATCTGGGCCCACCCCAGGATGGCGGTGACGATGTTGTTGAACTCGTGCGCCACGCTCGCGGCGATGCACCCCACCGACGCGAAGCGCTCCAGCTCGGCAACGCGCCGCCCCATCTCGACGATATCCGTGACGTCCCGCAGGGCGATTCCCAGCGCGGGTGCGTCCGGGTTTCCCATGGCGAGCGTCGTGGCCTCGAGCACGCGCACCGCTTCGCCCGGGCCGAGGCGCCGGAGCTCGATCGAGCGCGGCGAGCGATCGGCGAGGGTGGACGCCGCGTTCCCGCGCAGCTTCGCGCACGCGACCTCGTCGGCCGCGAACGACACGATCAGGGTTTCCAGATCGCGAGGGGACCCCCCCAGGTGGCCCTGCGCGAGACCGGACGCAAAAATACAGCCACCCCGGAAATCGAAGACCGACAGCGAAATCCCGAACTGCGCGAGCACGCGATTGTCTTCAATGATGCTGGGTATGGCTCGCTTCATATAGGAGAAAAATATTGCAATACAGCTATACGGGCAAGCGAAAGGTTTTGGATTTCTTGGCAAACGCGGGTCGAAAGCCCGCACCGGTCGAGGTAGAATGACCGCGGAAAGGCGGCTCATGGGCACGGTCCCAAGACCACGCGGAAGCACGCTCGGTTACAGGATGCTCGGCCTCATGCTGCGCGTCCTCGGCCATTGTTTCGTTTCCGCGTTCGCGCGGATCATCGTCTTCTACTATTTCCTGTTCTCCCCGCGTACGATCGGGTCATCGATGCGTTTCTATGCCGCGCTCGATCCGGGCCTCACCCGCGTGGGACGCCTCGCATGCGCGTGGCGTGAGTTCCAGAGCTTCTCGACCGTGTTCGTCGATCGGCTCCTCGCCGCGAGCGGGCTCGAGGCTCGGTTCCGCTTCGTCCACGACGGGCTCGAGCACATCACGGGCGCGGCGGCCGAGCGCCGTCCGCTCGTCCTGTGGATGTCCCACCTCGGCAACTGGGAGGTGGCCTGCCACGCGCTCAAGGGATACCGCGTGCCGCTCACGCTCGTGCTCGGCAAGCGGCCGGGCGAGCGGGTCGAGGCCGTTCAGAAGGCGGATCTCGCGCGCCGGGGGATCAAGGCGGTGTACGTGAGCGACGACAAGGACCTGGGCGTCCTTGAGGTCGCAAAGGCGCTCAAGGCGGGCGAGGTGGTGGCCGTGTCCGGCGACCGGCTCTTCGACGAGTCGCAGCGCGCCGTCACGGTGACGTTCCTCGGCCGCGCGTGTCGCGTGCCGGCGGGGCCCTACGTTCTCTCCCTCCTCGGCGAGGCGGACATCGTGCCCATCTTCGGAATGCGCGAGGGCAGGCTGTCGTACCGGTTCATCGCCCTCAAGCCGCGCCGCGTGCGCGCATCGGATCGCGCCGGGCGCGAGGCGGCCATGCGCGAGGCGGCCCAGACGTGCTTCGCGGATCTCGAGGCCATGGTGAAAAGGTATCCGGAACAGTGGTACAATTTCTTCGACTACTTCGAGCCGTGAGGCCTCTCTGGAGGGCGCGCGCGGTCGAGGAGAGGAGACCGGACATGCGCTCCATGCGACCGTCGCTCGTTTTTTGGATGGCCTGCCTCGCGGCCCCGGCGTGCGTGGAGAGCATGGCCGACGGCGGATGGGACGCGGGCGGCACGGGCGCAGACGCGGACAGCGACGCGGACACCGACGCGGACGCCGATACCGACTCGGACGCCGACGGCGACGCGGACACCGACACCGGCACCGGCTCGGACACCGGGACCGACACGTCCGGGCACGAGTGCGCCGCACCCATCGTTGTGCCCCCGGCCGACCAGGCGCCCTCGTGGTCGTACTCCACGAGCTGGAAGTCCTTCCAGGAGGACACCTTCGACAGCACGATGCCCGGCTGCTCGGGCAGCTCCGGCACGACCATGTGGTTCGAGGTCTTGGTTCCGGCCGGCGACACGCTCGAGGTCACGAACACCTCCGGCGTGCCGGTCGGGCTCAACCTGGTGGACGCCTGCGACGCGTCCTCGTGCATCGCGTCAGCGCAGGACCGGCTCGTGTGGCCCAACATCGACTCCGCGAGCGCCACGGTCCTCGTGGCGGCGGAGAACGACCTCCCGAACAGCACGGCCGACGCGGACATCACGTTCAAGCGCTTCGAGAAGCGCGGCGAGGTGTGCGCCGACCCCATTTCGCTCGTTGCGCCGTTCCCGGCCACGGCGTCCGGGGACATGAAGGACTACGTGTCGCAGGGGAAGCTCGGCTCGTGCGGCGGGTTCGCAGGGGGCGCGGACATGTGGTTCGACGTGGAGGTGCCGGCGGCCACGCGCATGGACTTCGAGGCGTCCTTCCCGGACACGTTCGACATGGGCTTCTCCCTCGACTGCGCCGCGTGCTTCGAGCACAGGGACGACATCTACACGGGCGGTGCCTCGTACTCCTACGCCAACACCTCGCCCGCGCCCGTCGTGGTCCACGCCTACCTCATGGCCACCTACGCGAGCACCGTAAGCGGCCCGTTCCAGGTCACTGCCTCCATGGAGGCCCTGCCCGCGGGCGACACGTGCGGTTCCGCCGTGGATCTGTCGTCGGCGTCGTTCCCCCATGCGTGGCACGGCGACGGCGCCGCGTACTCCCACGCCTGCCCGTCCTCGATCTGTCCCGGCACCACGGGACCCGACGCGTGGTTCAAGGTTTCGGTCCCGGCGGGGCAGGTGCTGCTCGCGCGCAAGACCGCGGGGCCTGCTGCCTTCCTGGCCGTGGTCGGCGACTGCGCCGACGCGAGTGCCCTGGCCTTCGACGCCGCGGGCGAGAAGCTCGTGTGGCAGAACGGCGGCGGTTCCGCGCGCACGGTCTTCGTCGCCGCGGGCGCGGTGAGCTCCGCGAGCATCGCGGACCTCGGGATCGAGCTCGATGTGGTGGAGCCTGCCGGGCGCCAGTTCTGCGTCTCGGCAAAGGCCGCGCCCGTGAGCGTGGCCTCGTGGTCGGACACGGGCACATGGTCCGGCTTCGCCGACGACTGGAGCGGCGGGGCCGGGTGCGAGGCCGCGTCCGGCGCCGAGGCCTGGTACAGGGCGATCGTGCCGGCGGGCAAGGTGCTCGTCGTGGACGAGACGTCCTCGAGCGACGTCACGATCCAGATGGTCTCCTCGTGCGGCGATCAGGCCTGCCTCGCGAGCGGCGGGGCCGCGGACACGGCGAGCTGGCGCAACGACGGCCCATCGGACGCCACGGTGTTCGTGGCGATCGAGTCGGCGGACGCGGAGGCCCCGGTCGGCGGGTACGCCGTCACATTCATGTGGCGGGAGCCGGCGCCCGGCGATCTGTGCGAGGACGCGATCGATATCGACGCGGGCACGGGCGGATTCGACGGCGGGTGGGGCGACTATACGGGCAACGCCGATCAGGCGGACGAGCCGGGCTGCGCCGCGGCCGCGGGGCGCGACGTGTGGCTCTCCGTGGCCGTGGGGGCGCTCGAGAAGCTGACCGTGGTCGACGAATCGTACGCGGTCCCGGCCGTGCTCAACGTGCACCCGGGCTGCGCTGCGAAAGAGGGGTGCCTCGCGGGCCGCGAGGGACACGTGGTCTCGTA
>JAQTNF010000181.1 GCA_028713995.1 Deltaproteobacteria bacterium
CGACGCTCTTCCGATCTCTCGGCGGGCCGGCCGTGTCGTTCGGCGATCCGGCCGAGGCCGTGGCGTTCCTCGCGGCCCACCCGCAGGTGGACGCGCTCGCGTTCGGGGAGGGAGAGCCCGTCATCTGCGATCTGGTCGCGGCCCTGCTCGACGGCAACGACCTCTCCGCCATCCCAAATTTGACCTGGCGCGGCGCGAAGGGCGTCGCTGTGAACCCGCGCGCTCCCGCGTTCAGGGATCTCGACGTCATCCCCGAGATCTCGCCCGCCGAGGTGGAGGTGGCGCGCACGCCCGGCGCGGGGGTGGCTCTCGTGTACCAGACCTATCGCGGTTGCCCGTACACGTGCGCCTACTGCTCGTTCCACGGCGGCAGCGCGGGCATCCGCCGCTTCGACGCCGAGCGTGTGGAGCGCGAGATGAAGCGCATCCTCGACGCCCGCGCCGACATCGTGCACTTCGCGGATTCGGTCTTCGATCTCAGCGCCGAGCGCGCCAAGAGGCTGCTCAGGTTCTTGAACCGGAACAACCATGGCACCGCGCTCTTCTTCTACACCACGTTCCAGAACCTCGACGACGAGCTGGCGCGGCTGTGCGAGGAGAGCCGGGCCCAGTTCGAGGTGGGCGTGCAGTCCATGCACGCGGACGTCTTGAAGAGGGTCAAGCGCCACTTCAACGTCGAGCGCTTCCGTGAGACCGCACAGCGCGTCAAGCGTCTGCGCATCAACTACTACGTGGACCTCATGTTCGGCCTGCCCGGCGACGACATGGGGCGCTTTCGCGACACGTTCAACCAGATCATGGCCCTGCATGCGCCGTTCGTCATGACCTTCCCGCTGACGGTCATCCCGCGCAGCGAGATGGGTCAGGATCCCGACGGCTTCGAGCTCGTGCGCTACGACGACGCGATCGTGCAGGAGGCGGTGCATCCGTTCTCGGGCATCGTGTACACCAACATCGGGCTCTACCGGGGGTTCACGCTTGCGGACCTGTCACGCTACGAGAGCCTCGTCACCGCGCTCTTCTACGCCTACCAGCGCTATCCGGTGACGCTCAAGGTGCTGTCCGACTATGCGCTCGGCACCGCGGAGCGGGGCCACGGCATCGACGCCTTCGCCGTGTTCGAGACCATGGGCGATCGCATCCGCGCGCAGTGCAAGGCCATCGGCTTCGGCTACACGGGCGGCGACTGGCCGCTCATCGAGAGCACGTTCCGCGACACGTTCCTCGAAGTGCTGCGGGCCATGGGCGGGAGCGCGGATGAGCTCGAGGCGGCAAACGCGCTCTCGCGCCTCGAATCGGGCGTCGACTTCCTCGTGAACCGGGTCGACCGCCGCGGCCATTTCCTGGCCATGAAGGCGCGCGAGCCGCGGCGTCTCGAGGGAGCGCCCGCCGCCGTGGACAAAGAGACCGTGGCGTTCTGCGTGCCGCACAGGCTCGGCCGGCTGCCCTTCCGCTTCGACGACCTTGCGCGCCTCGCGGAGCTTCAAGACCGCATCCCGCGCAAGGACACGGACGTCGTCGCGCTCGCGCCGTACGACGACTGGAAGGTCGACGTGGGCGAGATCGATCCCGTGGCGCGCGTCATCTGCGAGGAGGTGCCCGAGGCGCGCGAGATGCCGCTCAAGGCCCTCGCAAGGCGCATGGCGCGCCGCGTGCCGGACACGGCCTGGGAAGAGGCGCTCGCGGATCTGGTGTCGAGGGGCATCCTGGGCGTGTACCACCCGGGGTGAGGTTCTCAGATCTCGGTGATGTCGGTTTCCTTGGCGGAAACGATCCTGTCCACCTCGGCCACCGCCTGATCGGTCATCTCCTGGATCTTCTTCAAGGCGCGCGCCACGTCGTCGCCCGCCGCCTCGCCCGCATCCTCGATCTCCTTGAGCATCTCGTTGCACTCGCGCCGCGCGTTGCGGATGGTGATCTTGCACTCCTCGCCGTGCTTGCGCGCCGTCTTGACGAGATCCTTGCGGCGCTCCTCTGTCAGCTGCGGGATCGGGATGCGGATGATTTCGCCGTCGGTCATGGGGTTGAGCCCGAGGCCCGCGGCCTGGATGGCCTTGTCCACGGTCTGCACCACGGTGCGGTCCCACGGCTTGACCATGATGAGCCTGGGCTCGGGCGTGGTCACGGACGCCATCTGGTTCACGGGCGTCATGGTGCCGTAGTAGTCCACGCGCACCGTGTCCAGGATGGCGGAGTTGGCGCGGCCGGTCCGGATGCGGCTCAAGGTGGTCTTCAGGGCGTCCTCGGCCTTCTTCGCGGACGTTTTCATCTGGTCGTAGACGTCGTCGATCATCCCCATGGGATTCTCCTTCTCGTTCGAACCTGCCCTGAACTTTCTCCCGGCAACCGGAGCCGTGTCAACAAAACGCTTGCGTCTCGGCCGCGGTCCTGGCCAAGGAGTCCGCGAGCTCGTTCTCCGGAACGCCCGCGTGTCCGGCCACCTTGCGGATCTCGAGCGCGCGGCGCGGCGCCATGGCCGCCTTGATCCGGGCCACGAGCGCCTGGTTCGCCTTTGCCTTCCAGCCGCGCGTCAGCACGCCGATGGCGTACTCGCTGTCCGTGTGGATGACGAGCGGCGCCGCGAGGTCATCCACCAGCTCGAGCACGCGCAGGATGGCAAAGAGCTCGCCGATGTTGTTGGTGCCCGTGCCGAGCGGTTCGCCGCGCGCGATTCGACGGCCGTCCGGGTACATCACGGTGTAGCCGAGGCCCGCTGGGCCCGGGTTGCCCGAGCACGCGCCGTCCGTGTACGCCACCACCGCGCCCGCGGGCGCGACACCCGTCCGCAAGGCCTTTGCCGTCCCGGCCGGCCTTGTCCGGACCGGCTGCGCCCTCGGCTTCTCCGCGTCGTCCGGGCTCGCCAGGTTCGAGGGCCACGGGCTGTAGACGCGCTCGTCGCCGGGCTTGTAGCGCATGCGGGCGCGGCCTTTGTCGAGCACGAGCTCGCCGACGTCGTCGACCTCGACGAGCACGCGGCCCCCCCGGAACATCATCTCCTTGAGCGGCATGGAGCGAGCGTAGCAGAAGTGGAGGGATCCCGTCACGCCCCCGCTTCCCCGCCCGCGGTCAATTGCCGGCCGGCACGGACGGGCTGAAGGCCAGGATGGTCTTCAGGTCCTGATCGTCGAAGCGGATCATGGCTCCGATGAAGTAGTCGCGGCCCTCGTTGAGCGCGTCGTTCACGCCGCCGATGATGAAGAGGTGCCGCAGGAACTCGAGGGCCACCATCTCCTTGAGCCGCGGGTAGACGTCCTCGCCGAAGCGGTAGACGTCGGTCGAGAGCTCGATGCGGTCGTGCAGGAAGTGCAGGTCCACGCCGAGCCCGCCCGAGCTCTCCTTGATGCCGAAGCGGAACGTGGCGAACTTGAGGCGTCGCGCGAACATGACCGAGAACAGGAACTCGTCCGTGGTCTCGTGGCGCACCTCGCGGTACTGGGCCGGCTCGTTGGGGTTGGTCGACTCCACCACCGTCTCGGTGCGGGTGGTGTTGCCGCGCGGGTCGTTGATGACCTCGATGAGGTAGTACTTGTCCTCGCGCGGCTGCAAGCGCAGCTGCACGGTGCTCTTGAGCGTGTTGTCGTAGAAGTTGAACTCGCCCGACAGGCCCACGATGGTCTTGAGCTCGTACACGGAGTGCACGAAGTCGCCCACCCCGCTCGCCACGCCCTCCACCTCGTCGATGAGCTTGTCGTCCTTGAGCAGCCGCCCGACCGTGCCCTCGCCCTTGTTCGCGCCCTCGGCGATCTCCTGGAGCGCGGTGAGCGTCTTGTCGAGCTTGGCCACCGCCTCCTGGATCGAGACCACCGTGGCGTCGGCCTTGTCGATCGTCCCCCCGATCTGGTTCGAGTTCTTCTCGACGAAGGAGCGGACCTCGGACGTGATGACCTTCAGATCCTCCACGATCTGGCGCACGCCGGGACGGTTCTCGGCCGTGATGCCGTCGATGTTCTCGAGCGTTCGGTTGACCGCCTCGGTGTTCTGGTCGATGAGCTTGTTGATGGACGCGGAGATGTCGTGCAGGTTGGCGAGGATCTCGCCCATCTGCTTGCCGCCCTCCTGCGAGCCGAACACGGTGCGCAGGTTCTTCGTGACCTGCCTGATGTCGGTCGAGATGTCGGAGATGGCGCCGAGCAGGCCCTCGGTGCGCACGTTCTCGATGCGGTCGCCGTCCTTGAGCCGCGGCTGCGTGCCGCGTCCCGGCACGAGCACCACGAACTGCTCGCCCAGGATGGAGCCCGCGCTGCGCACGGCCACCGCGTCCTTGTAGAGCGCCACGTCCCGGTCGACCAGGATGTCGACCCGGGCGCCCACCATATTGGACGGGCCGGCAGGGCCCGCGTCGACCTCGCCCGGGCGGGGCTGGTACTCGTGCAGCGAGATGCGCTCGATGGAGCCCACCGGGATGCCGGCGATGCGCACCCTCGAGCGCTCCACGAGGCCCGTCGCGTCCTTGAACACGGCCCACACCCGGTACTGCCCCTCGCGCCGGCCCGACTCCGACACGAAGCGGATCGCGGCGTACGTGCCGACGACGGCCACCACGGCCACCACGCCGACAGCGATCGCGTTGCGGGTGTTCCTCATGGCGCGGATCGCGCCCCCGGGTCGCTCGAAAATGCAATTCTTTCGGCCATCTTGAAGCCTGTTCCCATAATGGTACGGGCTTAAGCGGCTTTTCTCAAGTTTGGGGCCCCACCATTTGCGCCGCGCGCGTGCATTTCCTATACTTCCCTCGTCCCGATGGTGCGCATATCAGACATCCTGGACGCCTTCCTGAAGAAGTACCCGGAAGGCGACGTGGCGCGCATCCAGCGCGCATACCTCCTGAGCGCCAAGAAGCACGAGGGACAGATCCGCAAGTCGGGCGAGCCCTACATGATCCACCCGCTCGCCGTGGCCAAGACCATCGCCGAGATGGGGCTCGACGATGCGTCCATCGCCGCGGCCCTCCTGCACGACACGGTGGAGGACACGGGCACCACGCGCGAGGAGATCGCCAAGATGTTCGGCGACGAGATCGCGTCGCTCGTCGACGGCGTGACAAAGCTCTCGGCGGTCAACTTCACCCGCAAGGAGGAGCGCCAGGCCGAGAGCTTCCGCAAGATGCTCATCGCCATGTCGAAGGACATCCGCGTGCTCCTGCTCAAGCTCGCGGACCGCCTGCACAACATGCAGACCCTCGGCCACATGTCCCCCGAGGGGCAGGAGCGTATCGCCCAGGAGACGCGCGACATCTACGCCCCGCTCGCCAACAGGCTCGGCATCGCGTGGATGAAGGCCGAGCTCGACGATCTCGCGTTCAAGCACCTCGAGCTCAAGGCCTACGAGGAGATCGCCGCCAAGGTGTCGGGCACTCGGGTGGAACGCGAAGAGTACATCGCGCGCACGTGCGCCGAGATCACGCAGTTCCTCAAGGAGGCGGGCTACGAGGTGCGCGTCTCGGGCCGCATCAAGAACCTCTACTCCATCCACCAGAAGATGGTGAAGAAGACCATCGACTTCGAGCAGGTGTACGACGCCATCGCGTTCCGGGTGATCTGCGACACGCTCGCGAGCTGCTACGCCATCCTGGGCATGGTGCACTCGCGGTGGGTGCCGCTGCCGGGGCGCTTCAAGGACTTCATCGCCATTCCCAAGCCCAACCGCTACCAGTCGCTGCACACGACGGTGGTGGTGGGCACCGGCGAGCGCATCGAGATCCAGATCCGGACCGATGCGATGCACAAGATCGCCGAGGACGGCATCGCCGCCCACTGGACCTACAAGGAGAGCAAGGTCTCGGCGCCGCTCGTGAGCGCGTTCGCCTGGCTGCGCGAGATGGTCGAGAGCCAGGACGGCGTGCGCGACTCCGAGGAGTTCCTCGATTCGGTCAAGGTCGACCTCTTCACCGACGAGGTGTTCGTCTTCACGCCGCGCGGCGACATCATGTCGCTGCCCGAGGGTGCGACGCCCCTCGACTTCGCCTACGCCATCCACACGGAGGTGGGCAACCACTGCGCGGGCGCACGTGTGAGCGGCGTGCAGGTGCCGCTCAGGCACACCCTGCGCAGCGGCGACTGGGTCGAGATCGTCACCTCGAAGACCCAGCGTCCGTCGAGCGACTGGCTCGACTTCGTGGTGACGGGCCGCGCCCAGAACAAGATCCGCGCGTTCCTGCGCGCCGAGCAGCTGCGCCAGTCGCGGGAGTTCGGGCACCAGCTCCTCGAGCGGGCCCTGCGCCATTACGGCTGCTCGCTCGCCAAGATCG
>JAQTNF010000182.1 GCA_028713995.1 Deltaproteobacteria bacterium
CTGCGTCGAGGTGTCGCCCAACTACGTTCCGTGCTGGCCCGGGTATCCGACGGGCGCAGGGCTCATCACGCCGCGCCAGTACCTGAACGAAGTGGCCTGCATGGGGTGGCCGTGGCACCCCGGCTTGGACGAGCCGATGCAGCCGCCGTGGGTCGCCTACGACGACGGCGATCGCGCCTTGTTCGCGGAAACCCCGAGAGACCTCGAGGCGGCGCTCGATCTCATCATCGGCAATTTCACGGCCAACGTGGCCACGCGGACCGAGGTGGTGACCTCCAACGTGGTGCTCAACAACGATATCGGCGCAACCCAGATCGTGGAGCAGTACGATTTCAATTCAGGGTACATCGCGAGCCCCGGGAAACCCTGGCAGGGCGTGCTGACAAGAACCGATATCTCCTGCCGGGACACGGGCTCCGACGCCGGGCCGCTCACCTCGGCGAACGACAAGGATTTCGCGGAGTCCCTCGACACCCAGCCGGAAAGGACGTTCTACACGCTGCCGCACAGGCCGAATCCTGCGGATCCCCTGTTGTCGAGCGCGGACTACTCCGGCGGGCCGCTGGCGGGGGTGGACAAGCTCGTCGAGATGACGGCGACCCAGTCGAACCTGGACGACTGCGATTTCGGCGTGCAGGAGATCTACGGCAACATGTGCCAGAACAACCAGTCGTTCCAGTTCTGGATCGACAAGTTCACGCGCGAGCGCGGCCTCGCGGACATCTTCAATTCGACTCCCGACGTCCTCGAACCGACCAATGAGCGCCTGGCCATCACGTCCTACCAGGACTACGCCAACCAGGAGATTGGCGGCGTGCGTAACGCGGAGCGCGATCCGTTCCTGTTCGTCGGCACGAACGACGGAGTCCTGCACGCATTCGACGTATGGGCGCTGGATGTTTCCGGGGTCACGTTGGAGCCCTGGGGATATATTCCGCGTCCGCTCCTGCGGCAACTGCGCAAGCAGTATCCCATACCGCCCGCCAAGGTGACCTCCACGAGCTACTCCATCGCCGCCGGCCCGGACGGCGGCGTGGACGGCGGGACCGGCACGCAGCTCAACGGCACCTACCAGCACCTCTATCTCCTCGACGGATCCCCGGTCGCTCGGGACGTCCGGCTCTACAGGAACCCCGACGGCTCGGGGAACGACCCCTGGCGCGCAATCGTCTTCGGCGGCCTGGGCAAGGGAGGCCGAGGGTATTACGCCATTGATGTGACTTCCTCCTTGAAGAGGACGAATCCGACCAAGCCCCTGCTGAGATGGGAAATCTCGCCGGAAAACGACCTGTGGGGCAACAACGAGCGCCTGGCCTTCACGTATCTGGGCTTTCCGCTCTCAAGACCGGCCCTCGCGTACCCCTACTTCAGGGATGACATCACGGGGACGCCCGTCACGTTGGAGGTCGCCGTCGCGATCCTGCCGGGCGGCTGGTTCGAGAGCCCGGATGTGAGCTCCGGCGTTTACATCGTGCGCATGGCCGACGGAAAGCTCATCCGCCACCTCATGCCGGGCGTGGCCGCAGCCGGGAACAAGGACATCTGCAAAGACGAGAACAACGCCGTGAAGGCGGAGTACGGCCTCTTCGCCGGCGAAGGCGCCCAACTCGTGGGAGAGCCGGCCATCCCGTTCGGCACGCAGACCATGAAGATCACGACCGAGGCGTTCATGGGCGACGACCGCGGACGTCTCTGGATGATCGACATGTCCGACCCGCTTCCGGAAAACTGGTGCCTGCGGCGCTACTTCGACACGCTGCTCTCGTATCATTATCCGTACCAGGACTGCTTCACCTCGCCCGACCCAGATCCGTGCGACGACCCGCCGGAGACTTATGCGGTCGACATGTGCTACCACGACGACTGCTGCGCGGGCGGCGATCACGGGCAGAAGTGCACGTATACGACGTTGAAGGCGCCGCGCTCGCCCATCCTCAGCGCGCCGACCATGGCGCAGGACAAGGACGGCGTGAACCACATCATCTTCGGCACCGGAATGTACGACGGCCTCGCCACGCTGAGCAGGAACAGGATCTTTTCGCTCAAGGACGAGCTCGGCGCGAAGCCGAGCAACCTGGCTCAGATGTACCACAAGGCGCCGGTCATCAACTGGTGGATCGGCGACTGGCTGGTGGACAACTCGAAACAGCCTCCGGTATCCGCGGTGCCGTCGGCGCTCCAGTGGATCCACTACGCCATGTCGGCTACGGGCGACAGCGCGACGCAGATCGACATCTCGGGAACCTGGGACGAGACCGGGGGGGCGTGGTTCTTCAACGTGGGGGAGAAGCTCGTTGGCAAGCCTATCGTGTTCGACCAGGTGGCGTATTTCACGACCTTCGTCCCGGTCTATCCGCCGGATGGCGACGCATGCAGATCGGGCGGCTCCCGCATCTGGGGCGTCCAATTCGACAACCGCAACGGCACGAACGGGGAGTGGGAGACCGAGGTCGACGAGAACGACTTCGGCCAGTTCCCGTATGACCCGGCCGCGAACAGCTACAAGTTCTTCACCTGGGCGCCCGGGGATCTCCTCTCCGGCGCAAGCATCGTACGCAGGCCGCAGTGCTATGCCCCGGGCGAGATGTTCCAGATCGTGGTCCAGCGGGCGAACCCGGCGTTCAACCCGAGGCAGCCGCCCCAGGGGCAGGTGCCGGCCATCCAAACGGTGTCGCACCCGATCCCCAAGAACGCGGGCATAGGCGTCACCAGGGTCAGGTTCGATTCCTGGTCGCTCGTTTTCGAGTGATGCAGCGCCATCTCGCCATCGCCCTTGCCGTCCTCGTTGCCCTGGCCTTCCTCGGCTGTGGCCGGAAAGGGGAATCGTCCGGAAGCGGGAAGGGCGACTCGACCGCGGCGCTCCCGGGCACCACGGGGCGAAAGGTGAGCGCCCTCGGAGCCGCGGAACGCGCCTCTCGATCCGCGAGCCTCGAGCAGGGGAAGTTCAGGGTGCTCGGCCTCACCGTCCCGGACGGGATGCACCCGGTGACCGGGGTGTTCGGGTTCTACAGATACGCGGGGATCTTCCCGGAGGAGCAGGTGTCGACGTTCGTGCGCTCGCAGCTTGCGCAGTCGAAAGAGGAACGGGAAGGGCACGGCCACCTGTTCCGGCAGGCGATCCCGAGGAACCCCCGCGGGGGAGATTCCTCGAGGCGTCTGGCCATCCGCGTGTCCAAGGCGCCGGGCGGAGGCGCCTTCATGGACGTGTGGGTGGAAAGCAGGCCCGACCGCGAGCGAGCGGCGGGCGGGGACATCGGAACCCCTTCCGCCATGTACCTGCCCATGACCCAGGCGCAGAAGGACGACCGGAAGAAGATGAAGGCCGAAACCTTCCGCGTGATGGAGAAGGTGAGTCGCAACGAGCCGCTCTCGCCCGAGGATCTGAACAGCCAGTTCTTCGAGTGACCGGGACCAATCTGCACCTCCCTCGATCCGACTATTACTTTTGCGGTTGACGTTCCGAAGTGATAGGTGAAATCTGATTCGGACCGACGACGCGAGCACGCAAAAGGGAATGCCCGCTCTTCGCACGTGCCGAAGGGCGGCCTTGAGCATGGGAGGAAAGGGAATGACCGTCATGAACAGAATCACATTGGCCCTGTCTGTCGGATTGCTTGTCTCTTTGGGCGTGAGCGCCTGCGGGGATGACGACGGCGGAGCCGCCGACAGCGGGACCGACACAGGCTCGGACTCCGACACCGATTCGGACTCCGACACCGACTCGGACGGCGACTCCGACACGAACGTCACGTATGACGGCACGCTCGGCGGGGATATCAAGAGCGCGTCGGTCACGGTGGATGCGAATGGCGTCAGCACCGCGAGCAGCGTGAGCATCGAGTTCCGGTTCGTGGCCGAGAACGGCAACGTGAACAAGGTGACGCCGAGCGAGTTCCGGGTCTATTTCGAAGGTGATACCGAACCGTTCTTCACAACGCCTTCCGCCGAAAGCATCAAGGATCCGGCCGTCACGCCGTTCGACGGCAACCTGATGCAGGACTTCGAGAGATTCGTCACGTATGAGTTCATCGATTCGAAGCAGAACGATTTCGACAAGCGTTGCGACGAGTAGGCCCGGCTCGAGGCCGACATCCTCTGGGGCGACGAGGCCACGCTCAAGACCTACACTCTCGAAATCGACGCCGGTGTCACCGTCAAGTGCGTGGTCGGCTAGCGAAGACATTCCCTCCATCCGGAACGCTGAAAACTGCACGTGAAAGGCGGGCGACGCAAATGACAAGGAGCGTTCCCGTCCGGGTGCTCGTGCTCGCCCTCGCGATGACCGCGTGCGAGGACGGCCATGTCTCAATCTCGATGCTCGACTACGACCGGGCCAACGACGCGTACGTGATCGGCGCCGTGCGCGTCGCGACCCTCGACAACGTGGACCGCCTCGAAGGGGAAGCGACCACGCTCGTCGGCGGGGCGGACCTCAAGGTCGACTATCAGGACAACTCGCTCACATGGCGCGATTCCGGTCATTCCGTGGCGTTCGCGGCCACTAAGACCGACGGCGTCCTATACCCTGAGGACTACGATTCATTTGCCATGGCCTCCATTTACCACAATATGGAGGTGGCTGTGGCGTTCTTCGAGGCCGTGGGCTTCGACACGACCTCGCTCGGCGAGGTCACCACGTACTACTGGCCGGTCTTCGATCTCGTCGATAGCCGCGGGGTCGAAGACCGCATGGTGGACAACGCCTTTTACATGTCCCTCGGCAATGCCAGCCCGGCGTTCTTCGTGCTCCCATTCGATCAGTTTGAGTGGGTTCCCATGGCCATGAACCGCGGCATCCTTGCGCACGAGTACTCCCACGCCGTGTACGACGTGCTCGTGTACGAGCCGAGGAGCGCCGGCTCCGGCGGGCTTGCCGTCGAGGCGTCGAACTTTTTGTCCGGGACGAACGAGGGGGTGGCGGATTTCATGGCCGTGGGGGTGACAGGCGACCCCGATTTCATCGCCCACACGATACCGCGCGGCACCTTCCGGACGCAGTGCAACGATACGGTTTGGGTGGAGATTGTGAGGGACGCTTCTGTCCCGATCACATATTCGAGCTCCATCGACGGATTCGCGAGGAGCATATCACCCACGGACTTCTGTCCGTACCAGGTGGGTGCATTCGTTGCATCACTCCTGTACGGGGCCGCGAATACCCTGGACGGACACGACCCCGCGGATCGGGTTGCACCTTCGGACGAGGCCGTGCGCAAGGTCGCCGGATATGTCCTCGACGCCCTCGATGAAGTGGGCGGTCAGCTCAGGCCCACGTACGAATTGTGGGACTTCCTGACCCTATTCGTCGGACGATTCAATCCCGGCGCAGACCGACAGGGGGTCTGCGGTCTCATCCAGGCTCGCTACGGACTGTATTTCGACGAGGTGCAAGGGTGCTAGCGCGCAGCTTTGGCATCTTGCTCCTGTCGTGCGCGATCTTGCCGGGCGTCGTCCATGCAGATGATGCCACGTCGCCCGAAAAAGCAGAATGGTTTCATGGGTTTTTCGGCGGAGCAGGAGGCGGCGTTGCCTTTATGGAGAACGCGGCGCGTCCCGGATTTCCGGTCAATCCTGTGATTGGTCCCGAGTTGGGTGTCGCAATCTTCAGGTACAACCTTCATAGAGTTGTCTTAACTGCTGATTATCTCAACATGTTGTTCGAACGCAACCAGGGCAGCGAACAGGTCCGGGTGACGACCTCGTACCAAAGGGTCGATCTGTGGGCGGCGTACGAGGTCCAATGGAAGCTGCTCGTGGCTGGGCTCAGGATAGGGACGGCACTGACAATCGTGCAATCGCGCGAATCCATCTACGACTTTCAGTACCACCTGGAAAACGACCAGCTCGTGTTCACGGATCGAGCCGAACGCGATCACAAGGAAAGCCTTGGCGTCAGCCCGGGGCTCGTGACCGGTCTCGACGTTGGCCTGGCGCTGCTCGATGACGGGCTCGAAATTCGCGCTCGTGGCGGCTATGTTCGTCGGGGCGAGAGGGACGAATTCGAGGCGAGCGGGTGGGTCGTGGTCTGGCCGATGGTTTTTTTCTGAAGCGAAATGTCCGGGGGTTCCGCCTACTTGGCTTGGGCCCGTCGAGTTGACATAATATATCCGAACAGATCCTGGAACTCGGAAACACGGAACGGCCGGGCAGTAGGGCGGACGCGGATAGTTGATGTTCTACCTGAGGTCTCACGCCGGCCCTCCGAAGCGCAACATGCG
>JAQTNF010000183.1 GCA_028713995.1 Deltaproteobacteria bacterium
GCCCGTCCGGCGGCTGCCTGCCCAAGGACAAGCTCGACATCCCGGTGGACTTCGACACGCTGGTGCAAGAGGGGTCGATGATGGGGTCTGGCGGCATGATCGTCATGGACGACCGGACCTGCATGGTCGATGTGGCGAAGTACTTCCTCGGCTTCCTCAAGTTCGAGTCGTGCGGGAAGTGCACGACGTGCCGCGAGGGGCTGCGCCGGCTCCACGAGCTGGTCACGGAGGTGACCGAGGGACGGGCGACGCTGGAGACGATCCAGCTCATCGAAGACCTGGCCGACACGGTGGAGGCCGCGTCCCTGTGCGCTCTCGGCACCACGGCGGTCAACCCGGTACGCTCGACGCTCAAGTTCTTCCGCGACGAGTACATGGCGCACGTGAAGGAGAGGCGGTGCCCCGCGGCCGTGTGCAAGCCCCTCATCCACTATGACATCACCGAAAAGTGCACGGGCTGCATGGTGTGCGCCAAGCGCTGCCCGCAGGAGTGCATCACGGGCGAGAAGAAGAAGCTGCACGTCATCGAGCAGAAGAGCTGCATCAAGTGCGGCATCTGCATGGACGTGTGCAAGTTCGACGCCGTGAGCGTGAGCTGAAAAGCGGAGGAGATCATGACGGTTGCGTTCACGATCAACGGGGTCAAGGTCGAGGCGGAAGCGGGCGACAACGTGCTCGATACGGCGCGTCGCTACGGCTTCGAGGTGCCTTCGCTGTGCCACCACGAGGCGATCGTTTCGTACGGCGCGTGCCGCATGTGCCTCACGGAGATCACGCGCGGCAAGCGGAAGAAGATCACCACGAGCTGCAACTACGAGGTGCTGCCGGGCATCGAGGTCAGGACCGACACGCCTGAGGTGCGCAGGCACAGGGCCATGGTCATCGAGCTCATCCTGGCCGAGGCGCCCGACAACCCGGTCGTCCGCAAGCTGGCGGCCGAGTACGGCGTCAAGGAGCCCAGGTTCAAGGTGAACGCCGAGGAGGCCAGGACGCGCGACGGGTGCATCCTGTGCGGGCTGTGCGCCAGGACGTGCACCGAGATCGTGGGCGTGTCGGCCATCACGTTCCGCGGCCGCGGCGACAGGCGCGAGATGGGCACGCCGTTCGTCGAGGAGCCGAAGTCGTGCATCGCCTGCGGCGCGTGCGCGTGGGTGTGCCCCACGGGCTGCATCAGGTTCGTGGAGGAGGACGGCGTGCGCAAGGTGGTGCGCTGGGGCCGCGAGCTGCCGCTCGCCAAGGACGAGAGCGGCCGGCCGTTCGCGCCGCAGTACCAGCTCTTCCACTTCCGCCAGATCACCAAGGACCTGCCCAAGGACATCTTCAAGAAGGCGCCGGGAGATCGCTGATCGCCGCTATCGATACCCGATCGCGGCGAAGCCGACCCAGTGATGAAGGTTGGCGGGCGCGGTGACGCCCATGCCCGGCACGCCGTAGTCCGTGGCGCCGGGATCGAGGGTGGTGCCGTAGCGCAGGAGCGCGCCGCTCGGTGCGGGCGAGCCGAGGGCCTTCGTGGTCGCGAGGAGCGCGGCCAGGCCGAAGGGGATCGAGAAGCGGCCGCACCAGGAAACACGGTACTCGTGGAAGTCGTCCTTGACGAGCTTGCCGTACAGCCCGGCGAGGCGATCGACCGACACCGGACCTACGAGGTGGTCGCGGACGAGCTCGAGATCGCGCGCCACGGCCTTGTCGTAGGCCGCGCCGTCGGTGCCGAAGTCGGCGAAGTTCTTGTCGCTCCAGCCCTCGTCGCCGTAATGCACCGAGTCCGAGGAGATGACGATCGCCACGTCCCTTCCGAGGGTCAGGCCGCGCTGCTTCATGGCCGAGGCCAAAGCCGCGCCCGTGCGCTCCGCGAGCTCCTCGATGCGCGACACGGACATGTACGGCACGAGGATCGGCACGATCCGCACGTCGTCGACGCGGTTCTGCAGGAACGGCACGATTCCTTCGAGGGAATGCTCGCCCTCGTGAATCTCGTCGCTCACGAGCACGTCGTCCGAGGGAAGCGCGGCGATGAGATCCTCGCGCAACGGCGAGATGGGAACGTCGCCGTATGGTCCGTGCCACGCGCCGAACGACTCGAACACGAGCTTGCCCTCGCTCGCGGGGAAGTCCTTGGCGTGATGCGCCACGCCGAAGAGCACGATGTGCCGCGCCTCGATGCGAGAGAACGCGTGCAAATACACGCGCGCCGCATAGGTGTAGTCGTCGTGCGGAGAGATCACGGCTGTGAATGGGCTCCCGCTCTGTGCTGGCTGTCCTTCCTTTGCAGCCCACGCGCTCTCGAGCTCGGCCGCCTTGGCCAGCACCTTCTCGAAACCCGGGCCTTCGTGCACGTAACCCACCTTGTCGAGCGGCTCGCGGACAGGTCCATTCGCGCCTTCGCGCGAGGACGCGCCGCACGCGGCGGCGAGACAGAAAACGATCATCCCCCAAAACCTCTTCATGCTCGGCCCTCCTCTCCTCGAATATCGCAGGAATGGACGCGACGGTCCATGGCCCCTTCGCGGTTGACCCGTTGCACCGCGTGGCCCACAATCAAAAGAAACGGACAAGAGAACCCTTCCGCTCGGGAGAAAAGGAGAAAGCCTCATGAAGATCCTTGCCGGACCGCTCTTCATCCTCGCCGCGTGCGCCGTGTCGGGCTGCGACCCGGAGCTTGGGCAGGCACTCGACGACGTGAGCGCCGCGACGCCGTCCATCTGCACGACCTTGTGCGAAAAGCTCGTCGATTGCTCGTGGACCGAGTTCACGTCCAAGGGCGTCGAAAAGGAGAACGCTCTCGCCGACCAGAAGGACGCCTGCGCCGTGACGTGCGCGTACCGCGCGGAGAACGGAGCCTATATTTACGAATACGATTACAACAACGGCGAGCCGGTCTTCACTTTCAGCCGCGCCGTGTCGGGCTCCGACCTCATGTCCTACATAGAGTGCTTGGATGAGAAGGCCCTGCTCAAGTGCGACTCGGAGCACTTCCAGCTCGAGATCACGGCGGACACGCAGGCCAAGTGCACGGCGTGGGAGGAGTGCGCCACGGCCAGCAACGTCATCCTCGGCTACGACTGGAATTCCGACGACCAGACCTGTTACGCGACCAGCGCAGACAACCTCTGGCAATCCTGGTTCTGACCTGAGCCATGGACCTGCGGCGCATCGATCGATGGCGCCTGCACATGCCTCGTGAGGGGGCGATGCGGACGGACGCCCTCATCTACCTGCACGAGGCCATGACGGTGGAACAGGAGGCCCTCGCCCAGGTGCGCGACTCGGCGTCCATCGACGCGGACGCCACGGTCCTCGCCACGCCCGACATCCACACGGGCTACGGCGTGCCCATCGGCTCGATCCTGGCCTCGCCCGGGTTCGTCTCGCCGGCCGCGGTGGGCTACGACATCAACTGCGGCATGCGCCTCATGCTGACGCCCTTCGACGCGCGCTCTCTCGACGTGAAGGCCGTGGCCGACGCGATCCGGCGCGAGCTGCCGCTCGGCGAGGGCAAGGCGAACGCCCGGTTCGCGCTCAAGCCGGCAGAGCTCGACAAGGTGCTCGCCGAAGGGCTTGTCGGCCTCTGCGCCGCGGCGCGCGGCAGAAGGGAACTGGCGTCGTTCGTCGATCCCGAGATCATCTCGGCGAACCTGCGGCGCGTCGAGGACGGTGGCGCGCTCGACGGCGATCCAGCGGCCGTGTCGACCCGGGCCAAGGAGCGCGGCGCGGCCCAGCTCGGCACGCTCGGCGGTGGCAACCACTTCGTGGAGATCCAGGAGGTCGAGCGCGTGGACGACGGACCGGCCGCCGCGGCGCTCGGGCTGCGGCTCGGTCAGGCCGTGGTCATGATCCACTCCGGCTCGCGCGGGCTCGGCCACGAGGTGGCGGGCCGCTACATGCGGCTGGCCGCGGCAACAGCCAAGGCGCTCGGCCTCTTTATCCCGAACCGTGAGCTGGCCTACGTGCCCGCCGACCATCCCGACGGTCGGGCCTTTCTCGGCGCCATGCAGGCCGCGGCCAACTACGCCTATGCCAACAGGGAGGCCATCGCGGCAGTGGTCCGCTCGGGCTTCGCGCGCGCGCTGGGCAGGGACGTGTTCCTGCCGCTCGTGTACGACGTGTCCCACAACGTCGTGAGGCGGGAGCGCCACGCGGGTCGAGCCCTCTACGTGCATCGCAAGGGCGCCACGCGCGCGTACCCCGCGTCCCTCATGCGCGGCACGGACTTCGCCCGGCTGGGTCAACCCGTACTCATCCCGGGCTCCATGGGCACCGCGAGCTACGTGCTCCTCGGCACCGAGTCCGCGGCCGAATCCCTGTTCTCGGTCAACCATGGCGCCGGGCGGGTCATGAGCAGAACGGCCGCGGCCGGCAAGGTCCGTCGCCGCGACGGCAAGATCCTCAAGGCGGGCTCCGTGAGCGACCGGCGCTTCGAGGAGACCATGCGGGGCGTGTACCTCCTGTGCGAGGATCGCTCGACCATCAAGGAGGAGGCGCCCGACGCGTACAAGGACATCGACCTCGTGGTGGACACGGTGGTCGGGGCCGGGCTCGCGCGCGTGGTGGCGCGGCTCCGGCCCCTGGCCGTGCTGAAGGGCTAGTAACGGGCGCGGGGGGTCGACAGCCCGACGGGTAAGTGGTAGGCCAACCGCATGCTGTACCTGGAGAGCTTCGTCCACCGCGACGCCCTCGCCGAGATCATCTCGCGATGGATGGTCGACCACCCGCTGCCCGGCGACGTGGAGCGGCTCAAGACCATCGTGAATTTCAACTCGTACGTGTCCCGCATCTGGACCGATCGGCTGACCAAGGACATCATCAAGTCGTTCACCGGCATGGAACCCAGGCGCCTGGTCGTGCGTACCAAGGGTCAGCTCAAGGACTTCGTGGTCGCGCACCCCAGGTATACGAGTGAGCGCATAGAGGAGATGCTGTCGCGCTACGGCAAGTTCCCCGAGGACTTCTACCGCGAGACGCCCATCGATGGCGCCATGTACGTCAACGATCTCGGCGGGGCCCTGCAGTTCGTGGGGAGCTCGCGCATCAAGCGCTTCAGGCGCGTCGCCGAGAAGGGCAGCCGGCGCATCGTGGACTACATGCTCGCACGCATCCGCGCCAACGCCGACGCCCTCGCCGAGGAGCGCGCCAAGTCGCTCGGCATCCCCAAGGATCGGCTGCTCACGCCGCCCGAGCAGATGGTCGAGGAGTTCAACCACGCCGAGCGGCGGCTCATCAAGAGCATCAAGCAGGGCACGATCCAGTCCGAGCTCCCGCCGCTCTCCATCCCGGACGTGGCCGGCATCAAGCTCATCGCCGAGCCGGACGAGTACGTCCGCCTGTTCGACATCTTGCAGTCGAGCCCATGGTGCACCGTGCTCGAGGAGGAGAAGCACTCGGGCAACTACAAGGGCACCAACCTGCGCGTCAGCTACCTTCTGCCCAAGGAGATGCTCGAGGCCATGCCGCCGTCCGGCGGCTACCTGAAGGTCCTCGACTTCCGCGGCTTCGACGCGCACATGGTCGCCGATCAGTACCGGGAGTTCATCCGGGCGGCCGAGGAGCGCGTGCGCCTCGAGATCATCGTTTCCGACTTCCAGGAGTTCCTCGAGTCCGAGATCGGGCGCAGCATGCACGAGGAGCGCGTGCTCTCCCAGCGGTCCCACCGCGACTACAACGGCCACTTGGCCACCAACATCCGCTACCTGATGGACTTCATCCTGTCGCTGTGCCGCGCCCCGTCGCAGAAGGACCTCGAAGAGGTGCCCATCAAGCTGTGGGTGAAGTACATGCCCGACACGATCGAGCGCTCGGTGCGCAACCTCTACATACCGGACGACTACTTCTTCGACACGGTGCCCGTACAATCCATGCAGGCCGCGCCGGACCGCACCATCGACGCGTAGGACCCCCCAAATCCATATCTCTCATCTGAAAACCTTCGCACCCGAGTCCATACCCGCATCCACGCTCGCGTCCGGCTCTGTGTCATGCTCGATTCCGTCCCGGGCGCAGCGGACGCCGACATACGCCCCGGTCGGACCAGATAAACTCATGCGATACGAAATGCGGATCATGAAGCCCCATGAACCAATCCCGCCGCCCTTGAGGATGGGCCAACCAACCT
>JAQTNF010000184.1 GCA_028713995.1 Deltaproteobacteria bacterium
AGCCCACGGTCTTGCTCACGAGCTCGCCGTTGTAGGAATACGCGTACGTCGCGTCGCCGTAAGACGTCATGCGGTCCTGGGCGTCGTAGGTCCCGGCGGTTTCGACGGCCGTGCCGCTCCGGGAGTCCGTTCGGGAAAGCCGGTTGCCGTTGTCGTCGTACTCGTAGTGCGCGGCCAAGGTCCCGTCCTCGGTCACGTCCGTGAGACGGCCGGTCTGGTCGTAGAAATACCCGTAGGTCTTGCTCACGCCCTGCACGCTCTCGGTCTGGCTGTCGATGCGCCCCATCGCGTCCCTCGTGTAAGAGACACTATACACCGGCTGCCCGGCCGCTGTCTGGCTCATGCTGCCCAGCTCCCCGAACGTGTTGTACCCGAAGCTCGTGCTCGTCGTGCCCACGGTCGCCGACGTCATGAGCCCGTTGCTCGCGTCACGCGTCAGGGTCAGCGCCCCGGCGCCCGTGAGCAGGCCGTCGTTGTCGTACCCGAACGACACCGCCTGCGCGCCGTTCACGCTCTGCGTGGCCACGCGGAAGTCGTTGTTGTACGTGTGCGTCACGTCGCCCGCCACGACCCCGTCCAGGCTCTCCCCAATCACCAGGAACCCGCTGTACGTGTACGAAAGCTCCTCGAAGTACGGGCCCGAGATCGTCGCGAGCTTGCCCGTGGTCGAATCGTACGCGTAGTCCGCGTGCACCCCGTCCGACGTCTGCATCCTCCCAACCCGCCCCGCCGCGTCCGGCAGCAATTCGATGGTCCGGCCGTCGGGCCGCGTGATGAGCCGCACGTTCCGGTCGAGGTCGTACTCGTAGGTGGTCGTGTAGGGCTCGCCCACGTCAGGCGCGAGGTAGTTCTCCAGCGTGTTCACGGCCGTGTAGTCGAACTCGTGCCACGGCCGCTCCGGCGGCTTGACCCCGATCACGTTCCCGCTCGCGTCGTAGTCGATCCGGATCTCCCGGTTGTCCGGCAGGATCTTGTCCCCGATCCGCCCCGCGTTGTCCCGGACGTACGTGGTCATGCGCCCCAGGGGATCCGTGACCGAGAGCAGGAACCCCCGCGTGTCGTACCCCAGGTCGTAGGTGCGCGTGCTCGCGCCGCTCCCCTGCTCCAGCCTCGTGATCTTGCCGTACGCGTCGTACGTGAGGCTCGTGTGCTCGAGCCCGTCCCGCCACACCGCCGTGGGCCGACCCTTGGCGTCCACCTGCATGGTGCTCAACCTGTTCATCGGTGAGGTGAACGTCCATCGGCTCGTCCCCTTGTCGAAGACGCGCCTGTAGGCCTTGTTGTTGACTGTCGAGGTCTCGTCGAGCTTCGTCATGCTCATCACGTCCTGCGGCACCAGGTTCGGGTTCTGGTACGTCACGGTCTGGGCCGTCGTGGCGACCCGCTTCAGGCCGTTCGGCGTCTGGACCGTGGTGTTCGGCACCGGCGCGGCCGTGCCCCAGCGGACGTCCGGTTTCGGGGTGAAGCCGATTGTCGTGCCGTCCGCGTACGTGAAGGAGTCGTCGTCATTCGAGGCCCGGGTCATGGTGTTGACCACCCCGCTCGGGAACGTGACCTTCGCCTTGCGCGACTTGTCGGCCTTGTCCAGCGTGAGGTTGTACGTGGTCTCGTACCCCGCGCCGCTCGTCACCTCCACGTCCACGTTGGTCCTCGAGTGCTCGGTCCGTGCCAGCGTCTTCACGCTGTCGAGCGCGTCCTTGTCGCTCGTGAGCCGCCCGTCCCCGTCGTACGTGAACACGGTCGGGTTCTGCCTCGGATCGACGAACCGCGTCATGAGCCCGCCGGTCGTCGATTCGAACCGGTAGGACGCGCCGTCCGGAGTGCTGATGCCAGAGATGTACTCGTTCGCGTCGAGCTCGACGTTGGTCCGCAGGCCCGGGGCCGGGCCCCCGCTCCGGTTCGGCGGAACGATGCCCCTGAGCCGCCCGTCCGAATCCCGGTCGATGGTCGTCACGTTGCCGCTGCCGTCGGTCACGGTCGAGAGCAACCCGTTCGCGTCGTACGCGAACTCGTACCTGACCGCGCCGGTCATGGCGTCGCGCGTCTTGAGGTGCCTGCCCTTGCGGTCGAAGACGTACACCTCCGAGCCGTCCTCGCTCGGCACGAGGTACGTGCTTGCGCCCCCGTCCTGTCCGGACGGCTGCGCAACCTTGTGGATCGTGGCGGGAAAGCGCAAGTCCGAGAAGTACACGGAGCCGTCAGGGGCTATTGCCACATCCCTCGGATCGTATATCCTCGCCTTGAGCGCGGGTCCGTAATGATCTCTGGCATCTTCGGCCGTCACGCCCGTGCCCGCAAACGGCCTCACCATGTCGTCGACGATGATGCGCAGTCTGCTGTGTTCGTAGTCCCCATGAGAGGAGTCCCCCTCTCCGATGAAAATCGCGCCGTCCCGGTCTACGGCAAGGTCGCTGGTAATCGCCAACCTCGACTTGAATATGGGCGTATTGATCGCGTACGGGTCGCATGGGTCCGTGCATTCCTTTGTCCCGGCGATGTTCGTCCACGCGCCGTCGGTGGTGAGCTTCCACAGGTATCGACTTCCGGTCTGGTAATTCGTGTTGAGGGTGTACAGCTCGTCGTTCGGTCCGATGGCGAGGTATGTGAAGTTGATGGCAATCGAATGGTCGGCCGGGTTGTTGGGGATGTCGGGAAGCGTCGAAATCCCACCGCTGGCGTCGACCCGCCTGATCCGATTGCGCATCGCACCGTCGCCCTCGGCGAGGAAGATGTTGCCTTGCGAGTCGATGGCGAGATCCGTGAGGTAGTGCAACCATGCCTGCTTCGCGTCCGGACCGTTGCCGATGCCGTCGGCCGGATTGCCGCATCCGGCAACGAGATGGAGACCGTTGTTCTTGTCCACCTTGAAAACGGCGGATCGGTTTAGGCTGCCGGCCGCGATGTACAGATCCCCGTCCGGACCGAATTCCAACTGGGTCATGTAGATGCCGCCGAGATTCTGCGTGCCGCCGCACTTCTCCCAAACGGCAAGGTCCGCGGGTGTGTATGTGGGGTTGGCCGGGGTTGCGGTCCCGGACGAGGACACCTTCCACAGACCGTACATGAAGCCAGGGGGAGGATTGCCCCCCACATACCAGAGCGTGCCTTCGGGAGAAACCACCAACGATGGAATGTACATGGAGCCAGGAGTTGATACGGGCAGAATGATCGGCGCCTTGGACGTTGCCTTCCGGACCTCGCCGGTGCCCAGGTAGAGCGTGCTCGACATGGGGTTGTACGTGTGATGAATGCCCAGGGACCAGCCTCCCAGGCCATAGGTCTTGGAATCGAACATCCCGATCTGATAGGTCCTGGTCCTCCAGAGGGTGACCTCCATGCAGCTTCTTGGGACAAGTCTGTCCCCGTAGACTCCCGTCTGTTGCGAGCATACTCCCGGTCCACAGTACCCACCAAAAGCCCAATTCCCTGCGGGTTTCGCGCCAATCGAGATCATGGGAGCGCTCATGCCCGTTTCGGCGGAGCCGTCACCCGAGGGCGGGCAGGATACGTATGTATTTCCCAGCCGCGCCCACAGCGTCGCCGTCGAATTGACCCGCCGGCCGTAGGCGTCCAGGCCGTCCCATTCGAACGGGAGCTCGAACCCGGATGGGCCGCAGATTTGGGCGACCGTCCGAGGCCCTTCGCAGATCTCCGCCTTGCCGGCGCATTCCCCGGTCTCACAGCAGCGCGCATAACGGAACACGCGCCCCCCGACCTCGAACTCCGCGTCCGTGTATGAGGAACGGCTGGAGCTCGTGCAGTAGTCCGGGCTCTGCAAGGGGATGTTCGCTCTCCACTTGTCCCTGCGGCCCCAGACCCGGTCGCTCCTGTAGACGAGGTCGAAGCCCGCTCCCGGGATCGCCACGTGCTCGCCCATGGACTGGTCCGCGCAACGTATGCTCGACCCGGTGGTCTCGCATCCCGCCGGATCGGACTCGTCGCTGGGCTCCGGCGGATTGGGCGGCGCGGCGCCGTCCTTGATCCAGAATGCCTCGTTCCCGTCGACCGGCGTGAAGTGGTTGATGGGCATGCGCCAGAACGTCTCGCCCACGTCGAACAGCAGCGCCATCTGCTCGAGCTCGGCCGGGGTCACTCCGAACCAGCCCAGGACCTGGCTCGTGGCCGCCACGCCCTTGCCTTCCACGTCGATCACGGCCGCGCCGTCCACGACGTCCAGGATCTCCATCACCGAGCCGTTCTCGTCCGGGATCCACGCCGCCTTGTCGCGGTCGTAGTAGCCCACGGGCACGATGCCCCCGACCGGCGCCTGCCAGTAGTTCTCGACGTAGTAATAAGCCGTCCTGTCGAGCTCCACGGTCTTGGCGTTGGCTACGATGGCCTGGTCGGCGCTCACCTCGAAGCAGTAGTTGTACATGGTCGTGGGCGGCAGCTCCGCGGGCATGGTCTGCTCGCCGTTCGTGCCCACCGTGTACTCGGTGATCCGGAGGTCGAGCTGGTCGATCGGATGGCGGCTCCCGTCGCTCATGACCATGGTCGCCTGGGTGCCCGCCGGGATGAGGAGCACGCCCTGGCGCTCCCCGCGAGCGTCCGAGGTCGTGGAGCCCATGGCCACGTGGAAGTCCTCCGAGGTGTCCGCGAGGTCGATGGGGGTCAACGCCGGATCGACCGGGACCATGACCACCGGAGGCATGTTCCGGTAGTCCTCCCACGGCGTGTCGATGCGGCGCTGGACGGGCAGGAAGCCTTCCTTCTCGTACCGCACCACGAACTGGCCGCCGCCGTTGGCGACCAGGTCGAACTGGCCGTCCTCGCGGGTCACGGTGGAGCCGTACTCCGGGTGGTTGAGGACGGTGATGGTGACGCCCGGCAGCGGGGAGTTGTCCTTGTTCTGTGCAACGCCCCGGAGCACGGCCACCCGCTTCTCCTCGATGATGCCGGGGTCGAGGCCTTTCTGGATCGGGTCGTCGCCCGTGTAGAGGAACTCGGTCGCCTCCTTGAGCCTCGTCACGACCGTGGGGTCGAGCGGCGTGGCGACGGTCGCGGGATCGGGCGGGAGATTGATGTTGCACGCGCCCTGCGCGCATCCGAATTCGCAGCTTTCGCACCAGGCCGTCGACCCGTCGGTCGTGCAGTGCGAGTAGCTGTGGCACGACTCCACGACCATCCAGGGGCTCCACCGCACGCTGCCCGTGCCGCACACCGGGCTCACGCCGTCGCACAGCCGGGCCAGGTCGCGGCGCTTCACGTTGCCGCCGCATTCCTGGCTGTCGCACGCGTATTCCTGCGACGCGGGCTGGCCGCAGACCGTCCCTGCCGGGGTGATCGCGCCGTTGTCGCAGCACTCGCCCACGCTGCACGCCTTGCACGATCCGTTCGCGCATCCGTGCTCGCACGCCGCCGCATGGCTCGCGTAGGAGCACTGGCCGCGATTGCAGGCGCCGATCGCGTCGTACGTGACGCGGGCGTCGCCCTCGCACGTCGGAGACGGGGGCTGATTGCAGACCACGCCGATGCACGGATCCGGGATGCACGCGCCGTTCTCCGGCACGTAGCCCGCGTTGCAGGCCCACTGGCATTCGGCCGGCTCGCTCCAGCCGCCCGCGGTCGTGTACGTGACGGTCACGGACGTGATGGTCGAGGTCGCGTTCGCGGGTGTCACATCCCGGCACGGAACCTGTTTCTCGTGAATGCAGGCGTCGCTCTCCCAGACAAAGTCTGTATTGCAGGCCCATTCACAGGTTGCGGGCAGGCTCCAGCCGTCAGCGTCGGAGTAGGTGATTTCAACAAGCACCACGTTCGAGGTCGCGTTGGCGGGCGCCACGTCGCGGCACGGCACGAGCTTGCGGCCGATGCACGTCCCGTTCTCCAGCACGACATCCTGGTCGCAATGCCACGCGCACGTTGCGGGCTCGGACCAGCCCGTGGTCGACGAGAACACGAT
>JAQTNF010000185.1 GCA_028713995.1 Deltaproteobacteria bacterium
CGTCTCCGATATTCCCTATCTCGCGGGCGCGCTCTGGCACCCCGACGCGCGCGGATTCGAGCTCGACCGCGAGCGGCAGTTCGTGGCCACCCGCGCCGCCGTGGACCGTATCCGGGCGTTCCCGGGGGGGGGCGGCCTGATCGCGCTCTGCTCTGAATCAGTCCTGCCTGAAAACCTGCCGCCAGATGCGTTGCAGCTCGCGGATCGCCGCCTCCGGATCCGGCCGCCGGTTGACCGCCCGCACCACGGCGAAGTTGGTCGCCCCGGCGCGCAGCACGTGGACGAGGTTCACGTGATCAATCCCGCCGATGGCGACCGCGGTCACGGCGGACGATCGGATGATCGCTCCCATTCGCTCAAGGCCGAGGACCGGATCGGGGGTCGCCTTGGTCGGGGTGGCGAACACCGGACCGACCCCGATGTAGTCGGGCGCTTCTCGCGCGGCGCGGCGCGCCTGCCTCTCGTCGTGGGTGGACAGACCGAAACGGCGGCCCGGAGCGGGCCACGCCAGTCGCGCCTCGGCCAGCGGGAGATCGTCCTGGCCGAGGTGGACGCCGTCGGCCCCCGCGTCGCGAGCGACCTCCACGTCGTCGTTGACGATGAGCAACGTGTCGCTGCCGAAGGTCGTCCGGCGCAGGGCCCGGGCCATCGCGAGGAAGACGTCCCGGGGGACGCCCTTCATCCGGAGCTGGAGGTACCGGACACCGCAACGGACCGCGGCCGCGGCGCACGCCTCGTAGCCCGCGACGGGATCGGTGAGAATGAGGTAGAGCCCGAACGCCTCAGCCATCGCCGTCACCTCCAGCGTCGCGAAACACGCGGTCCCAGTTCTTGAAGACCGGCTCGAGACGCTTGCCGCGCAGCATCGCGGCCACCTCGGCGACGCCGCGCTCGTCGCCGATCCGGAACTGGCCCTCGTCCTTTGGAGCCGCCGCCGTGTAGCCGCCGACCGTGGTGCGGCTGGCGGCGCTCATCTTGGTCACGCCGAGCCCGGCCATGCCGTCGCGGAACTTGGGACGCTCCCGGGTCGAAAGCAGCAGCGGGACGTCGGGCCAGACGATGCGGAAGGCAAGCACGATCCGGGCGAGGAGCGCCTCGCTGACGGGAAACGGCGCCTCGAAGCCGCCCGGCTCCGGACGCAGACGCGGCAGGGAGATCGTCACGCCCGAGCGCCAGAACGTCCGCCGCAGGTGCGTCCCGTGACACAGGAGCGCGATGGCGTCGGCCGCGGGGTCCGTAAGGCCGAGCAGGATCCCGAGCCCGACCGAGCGCATCCCCGCCTGAAGGGCCCGGGCCGGCGCCGCCAGCCGCTCGCCGTAGTCCGCCTTCGGCCCCCAGCGATGGAACGTGCGATAGCAGCGTACGTTGTACGTCTCCTGGTAGAGCGTCACGCTGGTGCAGCCCGCCCTCGCCAGCCGGGCGTACTCCTCGGTCGACATCGGGAACGCCTCGATCCCCACGCAGTGGAAGAGCCGCGCCGCCAGAGCCACGCATTCGAGCAGGTAGTCGAAGCCCGCGCCGGGCCCGCGCTCGCCGGTGAGGAGCAGCACCTCCTCGAACCCCATCGCCTTCAACGCCAGCAGCTCGTCGTGAACCTCGGCGGGCTCGAGGCGGCGTCGCGCCACGGCCCGATCCGAGGCGAACCCGCAGTAGGCGCAGCCGCTCGTACAGAGGTTGGCGAGGTAGAGCGGGGCATAGAGGGAGATCGTGCGGCCGAAGTGGCGCCTGGTCAGGGCCGCCGCGCGCCGCGCCATCGGCTCGAGGAACGGGCCGGCGGCGCTCGACACGAGCGCGGCGAACTCGCGCGGACCGGGATCGTCGTGATCGAGCGCGCGCAGGACGTCTTCGGAAGTCGGAGCGTGTGCGATGACCCCTGGCGCGGGGCCGAGCCACGCGGGCGGCGCCGGCGTCACCGGGGCTCCTCGCCGAGGAATGCTGTCAGCGGGCTCGTCGCCGCCGCTTCCCCGCGGCCGCGCGGGATGAGTCCGGCCCGGAACGCTGCGCGCCCGGCCTCCACCGCCCGGGCGAACGCGGCGGCCATCCCGACCGGGTTGAGGGCGCCGGCCACCGCGCTGTTCACGAGGACCGCGTCGCACCCCATTTCGAGGGCGGCCGCCGCCTCCGACGGCGATCGGAGACCGGCGTCCACGATCACGGGGACTCGGGCGTCGCGTACGATGAGGCGCAGCATCTCGGCCGTGGCCAGCCCGCGCCCGCTTCCGATCGCGGAACCAAGCGGCATCAGCGAGGCGCAACCCACGTCTTCCAGCCGGCGGGCGAGGACCGGATCGGCCGGCATGTACGGCATCACGACGAACCCCTCGGCCGCCAGGGCCCGGCACGCTTCATACGTCTCGAGCGGGTCGGGCAGGAGGTGATGAGGGTCGGGGTGGATCTCGACCTTGACGAAGGGGCTGCCGGTCAGCTCCCTTCCCAATCGCGCCGCGCGGATCGCCTCCGCGGCGTCGCGAGCGCCGGAGGTGTTCGGCATCAACGTGATCCCCGGCAGGCCCCGGAGCGCGTCGGCGAGATCGTCCTCGCGCGGCTCGCGACCGACACGGCGAAGCGCAACCGTGACGACCTCCGAGCCCGAAGCCCGTACGGCCTCGACCATCGTCCCGCGATCCGAGAACTTCCCGGTCCCGAGCAGGAGCCGTGAAGAGAACCGCCGCCCACCCACGTCCCAGTCGTCCTTCGCCGTCTCTCGCCTGTCCATGCGCCTCCTTACGAATCTTCGAAACAAGGAACCGGGCCACGCGGCCCGCTCAGCCGCGCCCGCTCAGCCGCCTCCGACGATCCGGAAGAGATCGACGCGGTCGCCCTCCCGCAGCGCCTGTTCGTCACGAGCTGCGGCCGGGAGCACTTCGCCGTTCAAGACAACGACCACGGCCTGCCCGGCGAGCCCCATCTCGTCGAGCAGGGTCGTCACGCTGCCGGCGGCGCGGGTCTCGTAGGCCTCCTCGTTCACCGTCAGCTTCACGTCCACTCACCCCTCGAAGCGCTCGGCGACCGGCATGCGGCGGCCGGGCCCGAAGGCCTTGGCCGTGATCTTGATGCCCGGAGCGGCCTGGCGGCGCTTGTACTCGCTGCCGCGCACGAGGCGCGCCACCTCGCGCACAACGCGCTCGTCGTGGCCGCGGGCCGCGATGTCGGCGATCGACAGGCCCTTCTCCACGTACAGGTCGAGGATGGCGTCGAGGACCGGGTACGGCGGCAGGCTGTCCTCGTCCTTCTGGTCCGGCCTCAGCTCCGCGCTCGGCGGCTTGTCGATGACCGAACTGGGGATGACCTCGCGCTCCCGGTTGAGCTCCGCGCACAGCCGGTAGACCAGCGTCTTGGGCACGTCCGAGACCACGGCCAGGCCGCCCGCCATGTCGCCGTAGAGCGTGCAGTATCCCGTGGCGAGCTCGCTCTTGTTGCCCGTGGTGAGGAGCAGGTGGCCGAACTTGTTCGAGAGGGCCATGAGCAGCGTGCCGCGCACGCGCGCCTGCAGGTTCTCCTCGGCCGTGCCCGGCGCGGTGCCCGCGAACGAAGGCGCGAGGCCGTCGAGGAAGCCCTGGAACAGGCCGTCGATGGGCAGCGTCTCGAAGCGGATGCCCAGGTTCTTCGCCAGGGCCACGGCGTCCGTGAGAGAGCCTTGCGACGAGTAGCGCGACGGCATGGCCACGCCGAGCACGTTCTTGGGCCCCAGCGCACGCGCGCCCACGGCCGCCACGAGCGACGAGTCGATGCCGCCCGACAGCCCGAGCACGGCGGACTTGAAGCCGCACTTGCGCGCGTAGTCGCGCACGCCCACGGTGAGCGCCTCGAGCGCGGCGGCCTCGTCGGTCGCGATCGGCGTCCGCACGTCCCCGGCGCCCGCCTCCGTGTCCACGACCACGAGGTCCTCGGCCCAGTCTGCGGCCCTGGCCCACAGCCTGCCGTTCGGACCGAAGGCCAGGCTCGCGCCGTCGAAGACCAGATCGTCGTTGCCGCCCACCTGGTTCACGAACACGATCGGCCGCCTGTAGTGCCGCGCCGCAGCCTCGAGCATCCGGGGCCGAAGGCGACGCTTTTCGAGGGTGAAGGGCGACGCCGAGATGTTGACGATCACGTCCGCACCTTGCGCCACAAGCTCGGCGATGGGGTCGCGGTCGTAGTGCCGGTCGGGCCAGAAGCCCGGATTGTTCCAGATGTCCTCGCACACCGAGAGCCCCAGCGACACGCCGTCGAGCTCCACGGGCCGCGAGAAGCGCGCGGGTTCGAAGTAGCGGCGCTCGTCGAACACGTCGTAGGTGGGCAGGAGCGTCTTCGCCTGCACCGCGACCACCTGGCCGCCCGCGAGCAGCGCCGCCGCGTTCTGGAGCCTCTTGCCCAACTTGTCCGGGTTCTCGGCCACGAAGCCGACCACCGCCGCGACCCGAGCCGTGTGCCGCGCCACCTCGGCGAGGGCCTCGAGGTTTCGCGCAACGAACGCGGGCCTCTCGAGCAGATCGTGGGGCGGGTACCCGGCGAGGCACATCTCCGGGAACACGCACAGGCGCGCGCCTTGTGCCTCGGCCTCGGTGAGCCGCGCGAGCACGAGCCCCGCGTTCCCTTCGAAGTCCCCCACCGTGGGGTTCACCTGGGCGAGCGCGATTCTCATCTATTCGTCCAACACCATGCGGATGGCGCCGTGCGGGCAGAACGCGGCGCACAGCCCGCAGCCTTTGCAGTACGCGAGGTCGATGGCGATGCGGCCGTTGCCGGCGTCGCGCGTGATGGCGAGATCCGGGCACAGGAGCTGGCACACGTCGCAGTACAGGCACGGGCTCGACGCGGTGCAGCGCCGGGCCTCGGCCATGGCCTCCTCGACCGTGAACGTGCGCTCGACACGCGCCGCCGCCCGACCCGTCACCCGGCAGACGTCCTCGGATGCCCTCATCTATCCCTCCGAGCCAAACGGCCTCGCAAGCCCGCGGGCCGCGAACACGGGATGATCCGGACGGCACGCCTCGACGAAGCGCTGATCCACCTCGCACGTGGCGCACAGGTAGTCGTTGGGGCACACGGCTCCGGGCGAAAGGCCCATGAGCGCGTACCGGCACGGCCGCACCTCGCCCCATCGCTCGCGCAGCCGCGCCACGGCCGCGCTCTCCATCTCCACCGCACCCGTGGGGCATACGGCCGCACACGCGCCGCAGCCGATGCACGAACCCGAGAGCGGCTCCGCGAACGGGGCCTCGAGCGCGCGCCTGTCGCCGCGACCCGAGAGCGTGAGCGCGCTTGCGCCCACCACCTCGCCGCACACCCGCGCGCAAAGCCCGCACAGGATGCAGCCCTCGCGCATGGGCGAAAGCTCGCGCGGCGCGAACAGGGGCTCCTCGACTCCGTAGGCGCGGGCCAGACCCTGCACGGCCCTGGCGTCCGGCGCGAGGCCCAGGAGGAAAGCGAGCACCATGCGGCGGTGGTCGCGCAGGAGCGATGTGTCCGTCGCCACCTCGATGCCGTCCTGCACCTCGTAGTTGCACGACGTGGTGACGTGCGTCCTGCCTCGCCGGGTCACCTCCACGAGGCACAGGCGGCACGCGCCGTACGAACGGATGAGCGGGTGGTGGCACAGGGACGGGATCTCCGCGCCGCTCTCGCGCGCCACGTCGAGCAGGCTGCGACCGGCCTCGGCCGCGACCTTCCTGCCGTCAATGGAAAGCGTGAGGCTCAACGGTTCCCTCCGGCCACGCCGAGGTCGCGCGCGATGGCGTCGGCAGCGAGACGCCCGGTGGCCATGGAGTCGACCACGGTGGCCGCGCCCGTGGCCGCCTCGCCCGCAGCGTACCAGCGGGCCCGGCCGAGCCGGTACGTGCCC
>JAQTNF010000186.1 GCA_028713995.1 Deltaproteobacteria bacterium
GGGTAGGCCAACGCGTTCGCGTTTCGAACGGAGGAAAGACGTGGCCAACCATCCGCAGGCAAAGAAGAGGAGCCGTCAGGCGACCAAGCGCACGGCCCGCAACCGGCACATCCGCTCCACGATGAGAACCTTCGTGAAGCGCTTGCGCACCGCCATCGACGAGGGAAACGCGGCCGAGGCGCAGGAGCTGCTCACCGTGGCGCGCAAGCAGCTCGACAAGGCCGCGGGCAAGGGCGTGCTCAAGCGCGAGACGGCGTCAAGAACCGTCTCCCGCCTCACCATCGCCGTGAACAAGATCGTCGGAAAGCCCGCTAAGGCTTAAGGCACAGGTCCATCACAGCCTCCTCGAGGACCAGGTCGTCCGGACGCCGGCTCGACTTGAGCTCCAGGTCCGCCCGCGCGAGCCGCGCGAGGGCCGCTTCGATCTCGGACCCGCGGAATCGCTTGCCCTGCGCGAGAACCTTCTTCACCACGAACGGCGGCACGCCGAGCAACCCGGCCAGCGCGCCGTGGTCCGTGCCCAGGTGGTCGTGGATCTTGGCGCCGAGGAGCTGGCGCAGGTGGCGCGCCACGAGGGCCGCGAGGCGCAGGGGCTCCTCGCGATGGCCGAGCAGTCGCACGAGCAGCGAAAGGGCCGCGGACGGGTTGCGGTTGCCGATGGCCTCGACGAGCTCGAACACCGAGTGCTGGCGCACGGCGGTCACCACCTCGGCCACGTCCCTTTCCGTGGCCTCACCACCCTCGCCCGCGTATAGGCCCAGGCGCTCCACCGCGTCGTCGAGCGCGGAGCAGTCCGCGCCCACTGCCGCGATCAAGGCTGCCACGGCGCCCGCGTCGAGCCTCACCTTGCGCGCCACGGCCCGCGAGCGCACGAACGCGCCGATGCGGTCGTCCTTGAGCGGCTCGGCCTTGTGCACCTGACCGCGCCTGTTGGCGCGCGACACGGCACCCTTGCGCAGGTCGAGGTTCGCGGCCACGAGCACGAGGCACGTCTCGGGGTGCGGCGCGGCCAGGTATGGGTCGAGCACGTCCCAGTCGTCCGCCTTGAGCTTGTCGACGTTCTCCACCACTACGAGGCGCTTCTTGGCGAGCATGGGCATGGAACGCGCCTCGGCCAGGATCTCGGCGCCCGAGGCGTCTTCGGCCCGCATGCGCCGGAAGTTGAGCTCGGCCATGGGACCCGCGAGCACCGAGGCGCGCAGCCGCGCGATCGCCTCGTCCACGAGGAAGCGCTCGGGCCCGTGCAGCACGTAGACCGGTTCGGGTTCCTTGCTCGAGATCTGCTCCACAAGGGCGAGGACGTCCATGGGCGCACAGTACCACAGGTCCAAGGAGCGCGCGGCCTTGAACACGCCATCGGGACCGTGCTACCGCCTGTCTGTAAGGAACGTGAATCGGACATGGTGCCGATCCGTCCAAAAGGCATGCGAAATCTTGTCATCGCCACCGCGCTCCTCCTTCCGGTCGCCGCCGTGGCCGCTCCGGCCGGAGTCGACGTGCGCATGCCGTTCGTCGAGGAGGCGTTGCGCTTCATCTCCACGCAGGCGCTCGACACGCCGCCCGAGGCCGCGCTGCTTCGAGCCGGCGTCGTCAAGGTATGCGGCGAGGACGGATCGCGCCCGGGCTGCCACCCCCCCGGCGTGACGTGGCCCGCGGCCGGCGCCGCCGGCCCCGATGCCGCCGGTCTGTGGCGCCAGATCCTGGAATCGGTTCTGGCCGCGGAGAGCCTGCAGCAGGGGGCGCGCTTCGACAAGATGGCGTTCGAGCGGTTCGTCGCGGACGGCATGGTCGAGGCGCTCGGCGATCCCGGCAGCTTCTACATCGCGCCGTCGGTCTACAAGAAGATCTCATCCATCCCGACGAGCTTCGTGGGGTTCGGGCTTCGCCCGGTTCCGGTGCAGGGCGGGCTTTTCGTCGCGGCCGTACACCCCGGATCGCCGGCCCACGCGGCCGGGCTCGAGGCGGGAGATGTCATCACGCGCGTCGGCGGAGAGCCGGTCACGGGCTACAGGCGCTCCATCGCGCTCGCCGCCATCTGGGGCGCGACAGGCGAGACGTTGGAGCTCACGGTGCGGACGGCGAGCGGCGCGTCGCGAGACGTGCGCCTCAAGTACAAACCCTGGACCTTCACGCCCTTCGCGGTCGAGCACGTGGGCAACGTGGCGGTCGTGCGCATCCGGCACTTCGAGCGCGGGCTCGTCGCCGCGGTGCGCGAGGCGGCCGCGTCATGCGCCGGCGTGGTGCTCGACGTGCGCGACGCGTCGTCCGGACTCGACGACGAGATGGCCGGCGTCGCGGACGTTTTCCTCGGCACGGGCTCGATCGGCTCCCAGAAGGGGCGCTCCGATCTGGCGGGCCGCACCTGGGAGGCGCACGCCGGCTCGGCGGGCGAGCGAATCGACGTCCCGGTGGCGGTCGTGCTGAACCGCGGGACCGGCGGACTCGCGGAAGTGCTCGCCGCTTCCTTGCGCGCGGCGAACCGCGCCATCCTCGTGGGCGGGACCACGGGCGGCGTGGACACGCAGGAGACCCTGCGCCTGTTCTCCGAAGGCTCCGCGATCCAGCTCACGAGCATCCGCTTCCTCGGCCCGGGCGGCGCGTCGCTCAAGGAAGGCGTGCTGCCTCACGTCAAGACCGACCGGCCCGGCGTCGTCGACATGGCGGTGGCCATCGTGGCCGGAGCCTCGGGCCCGTCTCTCGAGGGCCTGCTCGAAGCCGCGCGCAAGGCCATCGCCGCTCCATGAACAGGCTCACGCCGCTTGCCGCGGCCGCCGCGCTCGCGTTTCTTGCCGGCGATGTCGCGGGCGAGGGAGACGCCGGGGCGGCGAAAGACGAGGACCCCGGCCGGGTCTGGCTCACACACATGCGTGCCTGCCTCGCCGGCGTGTGGAGCGCCGAGGCCGATTTCACCCAGGAGATCGTCCACCCGCTCGGTCCGGGGCAGCATCCCATGGAGGGCCTCGTCCGCGTGCGCCGCGGCGGGCTCCTGCGGCTCGACTACCGCAAGCCGGAAAAGACCACGCTGGTCTCGGACGGGACCATCATCAGGTCGTACAACCCCGCGACCCGCACCGTATTCGAAAATCCGATCGGACAAAGCCCGCTGCCGGCCGTGTTCGGAATGCTCGCCGGGGACGGGCCACCCGTGCGGCTGCGCTGGCTCGGAGGGGCGAAGCGACCCGGGGAGGGGCTCGCGGCCCTTGAGCTCCCGGGCCCGGCGCGCGATCCGCTCGTGGCCCGCGTGGTGGCGACCGTGGATGAACCCTGCCCCTGTCTGCGGCGTGTGCTCGTGGTGGATCGGGCCGGCTCCGCGGTGCGCATCACGCTCGGTGCGGTGCGAACGAACGTAGGTCTCGGACGCGGCCTGTTCGTGCTCAAAGCGCCACCCGGCGCCGCGGTCGTCAAGCCGTGAAGCCGCGAATCCTCGTTGATTCCATCTCGTGAAGGGGTGTACCTTTGTTCAGCGCCCAAGGCACGCGAGGCGCTCACGGGAACAGGCAGGATGGGAGAAAACCTCATCGTCGTAAACGTGGACTTCGGGGAGACCCGGGTCGCGCTCATCGAACACGGTATGATCGTCGAGCTCCTTGTCGAGCGAACAGCCGAGCGCTCCATCGTCGGCAACGTCTACCGCGGCCGCGTCACGCGCGTGCTGCCCGGGATGCAGGCCGCGTTCGTCGACGCGGGCCTCGAGCGCAACGCCTTCCTGCACGTGTCCGACATCGTGCGCCGCGAGGACTACGACCTCTTCGGCGTGGACGAGCCCGGTGAGGGTGACGACGCGGACGGGGAGGTCAGGCGCGTGTCGCGCCGCACGCCCATCCGCGAGGTGATCCGCGAGGGCGAGCCCATCGCGGTACAGGTCTCGAAGGGCCCCATCGGCACCAAGGGCTGTCGGGTCACGGCCCACGTCTCGTTGCCCGGCCGCCACCTCGTGTACATGCCGACGAGCGATCGGGGCGGGGTGTCGCGGCGCATCACGTCCGAGGACGAGCGCAAGCGCCTCGCCAAGATCCTGAAGCGCATCGCGCCGCCGCGAGGCGCCCTCATCGCCCGCACGGCCGCCGAGGGAGCAAGCGCCGACGCGCTCGAAGCGGACGCCGCGTACCTCTCCGAGTCGTGGGGCGACATCCTCAAGCGCTTCGGCGAGGACCGCAAGCCGGCCCTGCTCTACGAGGAGCTCGGCCTTCCGCTGCGCGCGGCGCGCGACATGGTCAACGACACCGTATCCGAGCTGGTGATCGACGACGCGACCGAGTTCGAGAAGCTGCGCTCGCTCGCCGACCGGCTCATGCCGGCCAGGCTCGACTCCATCAAGCTCTACGAGGGCGATGAGCCGATTTTCGACGCGTTCGGCATCGAGGGCGAGATCAAGCGCGCGCTCGCGAGGCGCGTGGAGCTCCCCTCGGGCGGCTACCTCGTCATCGACCAGGCCGAGGCGCTCACGGCCATCGACGTCAACACGGGCAGCTTCGTGGGAAAGGGCTCCAAGGACCAGGAGGACACCATCCTCGCCACGAACCTCGAGGCCGTCGACGAGATCGCCTACCAGCTGCGCTTCCGCAACATCGGCGGGCTGATCGTGCTCGATCTCATCGACATGGACCGGCCCACGAGCCGGCGCAAGGTCATGGCGCGGCTGCAGGAGCTGCTCAAGGGCGACCGCGCCCGCACGTCGGTCATCAAGATTTCGGAGTTCGGCCTCGTGGAGATGACCCGCGAGCGCACGCGGGAGAGCCTCGGCCGCATGTTGCACGAACCGTGCCTGTATTGCGACGGCACGGGACAGACCCTCTCGCGGGTCACGGTGGCCAACGAGCTCCTGCGCGAGCTGCGGCGCCACCACGACGAGTTCAAGGGCGACATCGAGGTCAAGCTGCACCCCCGCGTGGCCGAAGTCTTCAAGGGCGAGGGCGCCGCGCCGCTCAAGGCCTTCGAGAAGCGCACGGGCAAGAAGGTCGCGCTCGCGGCCGACGCCTCGGGCCACTTGGAGCAGTACCAGATACGGGCCCGCCGCTAGCGGCGGGCGCGAGGAGGCGCCATGGACGAATCCCGCAGGACCGAGGAACGCGTCACCATCAACAAGGAGTTCGAGAGCTTCGACTCCTTCATCCACGAGTACGTCACCAACATCTCGCGCACCGGCGTGTTCATCCGCTCGAAGAACCCGCTCCCTGTGGGCACGCCGGTCAACCTCAAGTTCACGGTCATCATGGACGACATCGAGGTCATTGAGGGGCAGGGCGAGGTGGTGCGCGTGGACGCGGAGCCGCCCGGCATGGGAGTGGTCTTCACGCACGTCACGTCCTTCAGCCAGGATCTCATCGAGCGGCTGCTCACGCGCCACAAGAGCTGATCGAGTTTCCGAGCGGAATCGAGTTTCCGAGCGGAACGGAAAACCGGCTTCTTGCGGCCCGAGCCGAGATATTGACACCTATTTTCTTTGGGCGTACAGCCCTCCTCGTGTTCCGACGGAACATTACCAGAAAGAGAAAGAGAGGGAGAACATGAGCCGTATCATCAATGCTGTTGTTGCGATGTGTGTGGTGTCCGTGGCCGTCTTCATCATGGGCTGCGGCCCAAAGCCGGCCAGCATCGAGGTCACGCCGGCCAATGTCACGGTGAACAGCGCTGACGAGGCCCCGACGCTGACCGCGCGCGTCCTCGACGAGGCCGCGCAGGAGATCCCGAACGTTCAGGTGGCTTGGACCTCCTCGGACCCGGCCGTGGCCGAGGTCGACGCGACGGGCAAGGTGACCGCGAAGAAGAGCGGCGAGGCGACCGTGACAGTGGCGGCCGGTGAGGTGAAGCAGGATGTGGCCG
>JAQTNF010000187.1 GCA_028713995.1 Deltaproteobacteria bacterium
CGATGATGGAGCGCGTTTTGCGAGCGTTGATGACAATGGCTCTGGTTTCCGGCGCGGCCGGGTGCGCCGTGTCCGAGGCCCTAGGCGACGACGACAGCGACGTCTACGACGGCGGTTTGGATAGCGGCGCGGATACGGACACCGACGCGGATACCGACGGGGACGCGGACACGGACACCGACGCGGACGCCGACGGGGACACCGACACGGACGCCGACGGCGACACCGACACGGACGCCGACGGGGACACCGACACGGATTCCGACGGCGACACCGATACCGTCCCGGATACCGACACCCAATGCGTGGGACAGGATGATTTCACGGCGTGCGAGGTCGTGACGACTCCGGACCGATCGTACGACATCTGCATCAACGGATCGTGCCAGTCGCCGGGCTGCGGCGCCGCGATCTGCAACCCTCCGGGCCCCCACTTCCCGCTCGCGGACACGGGCCAGCGCAAGTGCTACGGCGCTTCCACGACCATGACCTGTCCGACGACCCCGGGCGCGGACTTCTACGGAGAGGACGCGCAGTACGGTTGGGACGCGGCTCACGCACAGGGCGAACGCTTCACGCGCGACACCTCCAGCGCGGGCCTGCCCGTGGTGCTCGACAACGTCACGGGCCTCATGTGGCAGGGCTGCGCCGCGGGCCTGGCCGGAGACGCGTGCGACGGTGCGAACGCGGACGCCGGTGCGGATGCGGGCGCGGACGCGGGAACGGGCACGGCTACGATGGGCGTCTGGTCGACGGCGCTCGCCTACTGCGACGACCTGGAATGGGGCGGCCACGACGACTGGCGGCTTCCGGACCGGTACGAGCTGGAGTCGATTCTGGACAACGGTCAGGACGGCCTGGCGATCGACCCGGACGCGTTTCCGGCCACTCCCCTCGGTGAGTTCTGGTCGTCGTCCAACGCCGCGTCCGTCCCGACCATGGCGTGGTGCGTGGCGCTCAACAACGGGTTTGCGAGCGAGAGCCCGAAGACGGGCTTCCTTCCTGACTATCTCCCCTTCACCCGTTGCGTCCGCTTGGGACCGACCCCGCACGCCGCGCGGTACAAACGCATCGAGCCCGCGTCCGGCGAGCCGGTGGTGACCGACAACGTCACGGGGCTCACGTGGCAGGGCTGCGCGGCCGGCCAGACCGGGAACGCGTGCTCCGGGAGCGCGTCGCCGTACTCCTGGCAGCAGGCGCTCAAGTACTGCGAGGATTCGATATGGGGAGGGTACGACGACTGGCGGCTCCCGAGCATCAGGGAGCTCCCGAGCATCGTGGACGATCATCGGACCTCACCGGCGATCGACACGGTCGCGTTCCCTGCCGCAACCGGCGATGCGTTCTGGTCTTCGACGTCGTGGCAGCTCAGCCCGATGCGCGCGTTGGTCGTGTCCTTCAACGATGGGTACGGGAGCATCGGCAACAAGACCAGCACGGGCCTGGTGCGCTGCGTCCGGTCTGAGCCATAGGAGTGGCGACGATGAGAACATCCCTGCGCTTCGTATGCCTGGCCGGTCTGGCGATGCTGTCCTGCGAGGGTGCGAACAGAGCCGGGAGCGTCGGCGACGGGGGCGTGAGCGGCGACGCGGACGCGGATGCCGACGGCGATTCCGATGCCGACACCGACTCCGACACCGGAACGGCCACCCAGTCGGACAACGGCTGCACGAGCCTCGACATCCTGTTCTTGATCGACAACTCGCCGAGCATGGAGGAGGAGCAGGCGAACCTGGCGAAGAACTTCCCCAAGTTCATCGACGTCCTCGACGCCTACGAGACGCCGCAGCACACCAAGATCGACTACCGCGTCGGCGTGACGACCTGCGGCGTGACCCGCACCTTCAAGGAGAAGGTGCCTGGCTTCCCCTTGTTCACGATGTCGAGCACCGGCCCGAACGGCAAGCTGCAAGGGAAGGCCGCGTGCAATCTCGGCGCATACCCGTGGGTGCAGGGGAACGATCCTGAAGTGTCCGACAAGTTCTCGTGCATGGCGGGGCAGGGGACGGCCGGCTCGGGCAATGAGATGCCGCTCGCGGCCATCGAGCTGGGGCTCGGAGAGCAGAGCCAGGACGGAGGCCCGAACGAGGGCTTCTACCGCAAGGACGGCAAATCGCTCCTCGTCATCGTGATCATCACGGACGAGGACGACTGCTCCATCGAGAACGGCGGCACCATGTCGGTCGGCCTGCAGGGCAGCTCGGACTGCGACGGGGCAGCCAGCAAGGGCCTGTACGACCCGGCCGGGACGGCGGGCTTCATAGACGACCTGGCCGGCGGCGAGGGCCGCTACGTGGTCGTGGGCATCGGCGGCGCCAAGCAGGGCGGCTGCACCTCGGCCTTCGGCGAGGCGATCCACGCCAAGCGCCTCAAGGAGTTCGTCGACCTGTTCGGCGAGCACGGCGTGTTCGGCGACGTGTGCTCCGGCGATCTCTGGGAGAGCCTGAAGGCGGCCCTCGACATCACCACGTTGACCTGCGACGAATTTCCCCCCGTGGAATGAGAGTCAACATGCGACCCTATCGCCGCGGCCACAGGGGCCGCAGCAAGGATGCTCCGTCGCGGCTCGCGCTGCGGAGCACGCCCTACGGGCTGTCCGGCTTGGGCTCCCACGCAGCGACGAACGACCGCTCCTCGTGCTGTCGCCATTGCCCGCGGATGTACTCGCGCAGCCCGTGGTTGTCGTCCGGATCCACGGTTGCGCTCCAGACCCCGTCCTGCCACCCGAACGGTCGATCTGCAAAATGCTCCCGATACTTCCACGCCGCAAAGCCCTTGAGCTGTCCGTGGAGATCGCTGAGCGCCACGGTCGGCCCGCTCCGCACGAGGAGATGCACGTGGTCGCGGTGGCAGCCGAACTCCTCGACGTACGCGTCGAGCTCAGCGGCCTTGACGCGGAAGAACCCGAGAAGAGCCTCGCCGTCCTCGGGCGAGGCGATCAGATGCTCCCTGCGCTTGGTGGTGAAAGCGAAGTGGGAGAACAACCGGTGGAACGAGTGGCGCTGCTTCATGGGCCGTAGATGCCCGCCGCAAGGGCAATGGTCAAGCTCTCACGGGGCCCAGCCCGCCATGGCTTGCTCCGAAGCGCGAGAGCGCGACGGAGTATCGTTGCCGCGGTACTTGTTGCCGCGGCCGGAGAGATCTGCATGCGCCCCGGCGAAATCCGGAAGAACCAGAAAGAAACTTCCGCCCGTCAAGCTTGGCCGATGCACCAGCACGTAATGGGAAAGGTGTCTTGGAAATCGGACACGTTCCAATATCCGACCGGTTCCAACCGGCGCAAAGAGGAGGAAGCCATGTTTAAATCGCTACTTATCGTGTTTCTTTTCGGTCTCGCGGGCACGTCGTTGGGCTGCGCGAGCAGTCGCGGCGATGACGCGGACGCGGGCGGGACGTCGTGCGGCGCCGGCGAGTGGAAATGCGAGAGCGGAGGATGCATCTCGGAATCGTACCTCTGCGACTGGGAGAACGATTGCCCGGCCGGCGAGGACGAGCTCGGGTGCGGCTCGGACGCGGGCGCGGACGGGAGCTCCGATTCGGATGCCGATACCGACGCGGACGGGGATACGGATGGCGATTCCGACACGGACGCCGACATGGATACGGACAGCGACACGGATGCCGACGGCGACACGGACGGCGATTCCGACTCGGATGGTGACACGGACGCTGACGGCGACACGGACAGCGATTCCGACTCGGATGCCGACACTGACTCGGATTCGGACAGCGACACGTCGAACTGTTCCCCGAACAACGCGGCCGAGCCCTCGGTCGCCTGCTACGAACAGAACTGCTGCGGCTTCCCGCTCGGCAGTACTCCCCCTCAGTGCACTGTAAGCGGCAACACATGCGTCTGCCGGTGGGGCGCCGCGGACACAGGCGTGTACATGGTGGAATGCACGGGGATCGGGACCGGCAAGGGCTCGTGCTTCTGCATCATCCCTGCCTAGACAAAGGAGCGTCATCGCCGCGGTTCTTGTGGCCACGGCTGGAGCGCAAAGAGGAGGAAGCCATGTTCAAGTCGCTGGTCATCGCGTTTCTCTTCGGTCTCGCGAGCACGTCGTTGGGCTGCGGCAGCGGCGGCGCCACGGGCAATCCCGACGACGACACGAGCACGTGGGACACGAGCCCGGACGCGGGCACAGACACGGACACGGATACGGACGGGGACACGGATACGGACGGGGACACGGATACGGACGGGGACACGGATACGGACGGGGACACGGATACGGACGGGGACACGGATACGGACGGGGACACCGACACGGACGCAGACACGGACACCGATGCCGATACGGACGGCGACTCGGATTGCGCCGAGGAGTGGTACGACTCCCAAAGCACGCTTTCCTGGCAGGTGACACCGTCCGGCGGTCAGATGACCTGGCAATCAGGCGTCGACCACTGCGACGGGCTCACCCTGTGCGGCCACGACGACTGGCGCCTGCCCACGGTGAGCGAGCTTCGATCGCTCCTCCGCGGTTGCGCCGCCACCGAGACGGGCGGGACCTGCGGCGTGACCGACAGTTGTCCGGAAATCTCTTGCAGCGACTCGGCATGCGACGGTTGTTCTTCCGGCGGAGGCCCGGACAACGGGTGCTATTGGCCGGTCGAGATCGAGGGGACGTGCAATCTCAATTCGGATTGGTATTGGTCGTTGTCGTCATATGTCGTCGTGAAGGGCGGGTCCTTCGCGTGGGGCATCCACTTCGGTCTCGGAAGGTTGTTCGGCCTCAACAGTGGCGGCGTGTTCTCCGTTCGTTGCGTTCGCGGCGGGACGTGAGGGGAGAGATCCCGAGACAAGTGGTCGGCGGCCCACCTCTTGTCGCGAGCCGGTTTCCCCATTTTTTTCCCATCGATCGAAGGACTGAACGATGCATGATATAATTGTCGACGGATTCCAAGGGAGAAGCGCGGATGAAACGAGGTCGGGAAGGTGCGCCGTTCCTGCGGCCTGCGGCGACGGCGATGGTGTGGATGGCGGCCCTCGCCGGTTTGGCGGGGTGCGCGCCCGTGAACACGCTGGCCACCGAGGACACCGGAACGGAAACGCACGGCAACGGCGACACGGACGTGGACGGCGGCACCGACACCGACGAGAGCACCGATACGAGCGCCGATGTCACCTGTGAGCCGGGCGAGATCTGGTGCTACCGGGGCTGGGTCGCGGAGTGCAATGAGGATGGGAACCGCTGGAAGAAATCCAAGGACTGCGGGCAGCAGGGGCTCGTGTGCGCGGCCGGCAAGTGCGACGACGTGAGCCGGGAGTGCGCGGACGCCATCAACGGGCGCTCCTACATCGGGTGCGACTACTGGGGCGCCACGCTGGCCAACATCGAGCTCAACTGGGACACGGAGAACAACGTCTACAACGACGGGCCGTTCCACTACGCCATCGCGGTGGCGAACGACAGCAGCGACGAGGCCGAGATCACGGTCACGGACGGCGCGGACATCGACAACAATTACACGGTGCCCGGCGGCGAG
>JAQTNF010000188.1 GCA_028713995.1 Deltaproteobacteria bacterium
GAAACAGCTTCTCTTGCATCGAAGTCTGGGGCTACGATTTCGCCGGCCAGAAGGAATTCAAAATCACCAACCTGCCAGGACGCTCGAAGGTCTATTCCCGCATCTGGGGGGACAAGGTCTATGTGCAGATGGAGACCCAGGCGGGGAGCGGCCAATTGGAAATCTACATGTTCGACCTGCCTGACTTGAAATAGGTTTGTACAAGCAGTCCCGAGCCCCGGCCGCGCTCGTTCTTGACGCGGCGGACGGCGCGGCACAGACTGCGGCCCATGTCGCGCGCCATAGACACGGTCAAGACGATCGCGACGCCCGTGGGCGTGCTCGGCGTGGGCGTGGAAGGCCGCGCCACGATCGACTTCCTGCTCGCCCAGGGGATCGCGGACGTGACCGCCCTGGACGCGAACCCGGTCGACGGGCTTCCGGGCGGCGTGGCCACGGTCTTCGGTCCGGGCCACGACCACGACCTCGGCCGGTTCGCGACCGTGTTCCGCTCGCCCGGCATCCGGCCCGACCACCCGGGCCTCGCGGCGGCGCGCGCGAAAGGCACGCGCGTCACCTCGGCCACGTCGCTCTTTCTCGAGCGCTGCGAGGCCAAGGTCATCGGCGTCACGGGCACGCTCGGCAAGGGCACCGCGACCAGCCTGTGCGCGGCCATGCTCGAGGCCGCGGGCCTGCCCACGCTGCTCGGCGGCAACATCGGCTTAAGCCCGCTTTCGTTCCTGGAACGCGCCACGCCCGGCCACCTCGTGGTGCTCGAGCTGTCGAGCTTCCAGTGCATGGATCTCACGCGCTCGCCCGAGGTGGCGGTCGTGCTCAAGACCACGTCCGAGCACCTCGACTGGCACAAGGACGTGGACGAGTACCTGGCGGCCAAGGCGCATTTGCTCGCGGGCCAGGCCGGGGACGATCGGGTCGTGTTCCACGCCGACTCCCCGGGCTCGGCGTCCATCGCGGCCTCGGGCCGCGGCCGGAGGCTCGCGTACTCGCTCGAGCGCGAGGTCGAGGAGGGCGTGTTCCTGGCGGAGGGACGGCTGGTCCTTCGCATGGACGGCCGCGACCAGGTCCTGCCGCTCGACCCCGGGGCCATGCGCCTGCCCGGCCGCTTCAATCTCGAGAACGTGGCCGCCGCGCTCCTCACTGCGCACCTCGTCGGAGTCGATCCCGAGACCGCATGCGGGGCCGCGGCCGCGTTCGAGGGCCTGCCCCACCGGCTCGAGCTCTGCGCCGAGGGGCACGGCATCCGGTTCTACAACGACTCCTACGCCACCAGGCCGGATGCGACCCTGGCCGCCCTCGCGTGCTTCGACGGTCCCTTGAGCCTGATCCTGGGCGGCTCGGAAAAGCACGCGGACTTCGGCCCCCTGGCCCGGGCCGTGGCGAAACACCCCGGGCTCGTCCACGTGAGCCTCATCGGCGACACGGCCGCGCGGCTCTTCGACGATATCTCCCGGGCCGGCCCGCCCGATTTCCCGGTGATGCGCTGTCCGGACCTCGCAACAGCGGCTCAGGCGGCCGCGACGGCGCTCGACCGGGGCGGGGTGGTGCTCCTGTCGCCGGCGTGCGCCTCGTTCGGCCTGTTCCCCAATTACAAGGTCCGCGGTGAACGCTTCAGGGCCTTGGCCCAGGCCCTGGCCCGAGGCTGATGTAGTTTGTTCTCGTACTTTATCGCACAAAATTTGTGACATGGGCGGCCCGCGGGGTAAGATCCTGCACATGGAGCCCTGCCCGCACGTCCGGCAAGGCCCGACCGAGGAGGTCGCCATGGAACTCGAAGAATTGGTCCAGAGAATCCAGCGTTGGAAGGAGCGGAGCGGCCTGTCCACCGGCGAACAGGCCTCTGCGCCATCCGGTTTCCAGGGTGCGCCCCCGCCGTTGCCGACGTACGCGGACGACACGGCAGGAATCGAGCCGGTGGAGTCCTCGTCCCAGACCGGGCCGGACCAGACGTCCGAAATGAGCCTCGATGAGGGCGAGGAGGTCAAGGAACACGAGTAGGCTGCGGGAAGAGCGGTCCGACCCCACGTGTTGCACGCCATTGGACCGTAGCCTATAGTTGATGAACGCTCTGCGGCAGGACCGCTCCTTGGGCCTTGGAGGCGAAATGTCGGTTCGGATGCCGAAAAAGAGATTGCCCCTCGTCGCTGCGCTGCTTGGCGCCGTGGCCCTGGGCTCTTGCACCGGACATGACCTGTCTCCCCAGGGCTCCCCGTCCCAACGCGACGTGTCGCGCGGCATCATCACCGCGTCGCTCGAACGTTACATCGAGAGCGGATCGGACGAGCCCTACGAGCAGTTCGGGATCACCGGGGTGTTCGTGCGCCACGCGTCCGAGGAGGGCCCCACCGCGGACGCCCTGCTCGGCTCCCGCGTGCCCGAGACCGATCTGAGCCTGGACACGTGCTCCCTGCCCGCGCCGGTCCTCGACGGGCGCGGTGCGGACGCGCTCGAGGGCGGCACGGCCATCGAGCTCCTCGACGTGGGCGACCTCTCGGTGTCCATCGGTGAGATGAAGAAGCCCGTGCCCACGCGCACGTTCCCGGATCTGCTCAAGGTGATCGTGGGCGTCATCTACGCCGCGGACGAGACCCAGGACATCGTGTACCGCCCGGGTGAGACGTATTCGGTACGCGGCACGGGCTCGGATTCGGTCGCGCCGTTCGAGGTGGTGCTCGAGGCGCCGGACGACATGGCCGACCTCAAGATCGACGGCCTCGCGCCGGGCGAGCAGACCCCGTTCGTGCAACGCGGCAAGAGCCTCGAGCTCACCTGGGAGCCCGGCGGGTATGGAGACGAGGCGATGATCACCCTGACGTGGACCGGCATGGGCGCGCCCTGGTCGCTCGCCTGCCGCGCCCGCGACGACGGCATCTTCGTGGTGCCGGCCGAGATCACGGCGGCGCTGCCCGACCACCTGACCGCCACGGATGAGTCCATGACCGTATCGCGTGTGCGCCAGGTGGCGTTCCGCGCAGACGGCATTTCGAGCAGCGCATTCAGCTTCGTCATCTCGACCAACTTCCCGGTCAAGTTCTGACGCATCGGTCCGGCCGTCGCGCCGCGGAGGAACGACCTACGGCTTCGTCTCCTTCCCGTCCTTCTGCGGCAGGGTGACGCTGGCCTCGTCGAGGCGCAAGAGCTCCCGGATGGCGTCGAGATCGCGGGTGGTGCGATCGACCCACTCGTTGTCGAGGCCGAGCCGCACGGCCATCTTGAGCGTGCGCTCCCACTGGGCCACGGCCTTGCGCAGGAGCACCCGGATGCGGCCGCGCAGGACCTCGCGGTAGACGTCCTGCGCCTCTGCGTCGAGGTCGGGCGGGACGGGCGCGGCGAGGAGATCCTCCCACAGATCGCGGTAGAGCGCGCCGATGCGGTACGCCGCGGCCGCGGCCCAGTGCGGGTGGCCCGCCTCGATCGCCTTGCTGTACGCGGCCTGGGCCTCGAGCAGAAGATCGCACTTGTGCTTGAGCGCGGGCTCGATGGCGGCCTCCTCGGCGGGCAGAAGCACCTCGCGCATCTCGTCGTGCAGAACTTCACCGAGCTTGAACTCTGCCATGGCGAAGTGGAAGACCGGCGCCGTGGCCGAGATGCCGCGACCGGACCGGTACAGCGTGACCGCGTCCTCGAGCGCCAGGCGCGCCTCGGCCCTGCGGCCGAGCTCAAGGAGCGCCGAGCCCTTGCGGGCGAGCGCCTCCACGCGATCGATCCCCGCGAGGTCCTTTCGCAGGGCGAGCAGGCGGTCGAAGGCAGCCGCCGCCTTGTCCCAGGCCAGGAGCCGCTCGTAGGCCCCGCCCGCGCGGAACAGGGCGTCGTTCACGTCCCGCGAGTCGGGGTACGAGGCGACGAGATCCTCGTAGCTCGCAGCCGCCTTCTCGAAGCGGCCGAGCTGCTCCTCGCACAGGCCCGCGTTGTAGAGCGACGCGGCGGCGAGCCGGGACTCCTTGAACTCGGTCACGAGCTGCCGGTAGATCCGGATGGCCTCTTCGCAGCGTCCGACGCGCAGCTCCCGCGCGGCCCGATCGAAGAGCCCGGAGGCGTCGTAGGCATCGACCACGATGCGCTCCTCGTCGCGCGTCGCCTTGACGTGGATGGGATCGAGGACGATGACCGGACCCGGGGCGGGCGAGCCGCCGCAGGCGACGACGAGGAGCGCCGCGACGGACAGAAGAACAAAACGGGTCCGGATCGCGCGCATCACACCGCGAGCGCCCGATCGGCGGCCCGGCCGAGGAGCACGCCGATCTCCTCGATGAGATCCCGGTCCCGGATGCCCCACTCGCGCGAGCAGGTGACCTGCAGGACGAGAAGCAGGGTCGCGGGCGCCCGCTCGCCCTTCACGACAACGCCCATGAGGGCCTGGCTCTCGCAGCCGAGCTCGCGGCTCCACAGGGCGTCCCACGCCTCGGGCGGGAAGAGCGCGGGCCTCTTGCCACGGTTCAAGGTCACCGCGCCCGGCGCGCCGAGGTGGAGATCGGTGACGAGCCGCACTCCCTCCCCTTTCGGCACCGGCTCCTCGCCCGAGGGGACCCCCGCACTGGCACGCACCGCGAGCCCTTGGCCTCCCGCGACGAGCGGCCCGAGAAGCACGGCCCTGTCGGTCTCGAAGTCGCGCACGATGGCCTCGAGCAGGCGCGCGTCCCTCGCCGGTCCGGGCGAGACGTCGAACAGGATCTCGTGCAGCGCGAGCAGGAGCGCGACCCGGCGATCCGAGTGCCGCCTGAACCTGACTCTCTTTTCGGTCTCGATCGGATCTTGCATCGCGAAGAATCCTCAGTGTCCGAGGGTATGGACCCGCCCTCGGGTCAGATCCAGTGGAAGTTTCTCGGGACGATGATGTTCAGCATGCGTCTGTGCACGTCGATCCGGAAGTGATCCGCCGGCGTGAACTCCTCGCCGTCGAGCTGGGACGGCAGGCGCTTGTCCTTGAATGGGCGCAGGATCACGATCTCGATGGTCTTGCCGCGCAGCACCGGGTCGCGCGGCACGCCGATGCGCGAGAGCTTCTCCTCGGTGATGAGGCTCTTCTTGTGGCGCGTGATGAGCTTGGAGGTCCAGTCGCTCATGCCCTTGAACGGGACGATCTCGAAGACGCCGTCGTCGTGCCTGCTGCGCGGGTCGATCAGCCACTCGCCCGCGTACAGGGCCGTGCCGCTCCCCACCACGTCCGTGAGCCCGTGCAGCATGTGGGGCACGCCGTCGGTCGTGATCTCCGCGCTGAAGGTGTCGCGCGTGAGCCACGTCAGCGCGAGCTCGTGCACCGCGGCGCGCACGTACACGGCGTGGTCGCGGTACATGTCGCGGATGACGGGCGAGCGGAACACGGTCGCGAACCGGCCGAGGTCGTGGTCGTGGCCCGGACCGAAGACCGTGGCCACGCCGCCCGGAAGCCCGTCGACCGGGTTCGCGTCCAGGGCGGTCACGTCCGCGATCCC
>JAQTNF010000189.1 GCA_028713995.1 Deltaproteobacteria bacterium
CCAAGAACACCTTCTTCGATTGCGGGTACGACTGTTACAATATCGACCGGCTCATCTGTTGCGACGACGCGACCGCCCTCCAGGTGGCCGGCAACCTGGTCCCGGGCTTCGACAACGCGATCATCATCGTCAACGATTCGGAATACGGCGGCAGCGGCGGCACGACCTCCGTGATCTCCCGCGAGGTCAACTCCATGAAGGTGCTCGCCCACGAGTTCGGGCACACCTTCGGGGATCTGGCTGACGAGTACGAGGATCCGTACCCCGGCTGGGTGTTCGACGACGTCTATCCCAACGTGTCGCCCAAGTTGACGAACTGGGATCTCCTCAAGTGGGCGCAATGGGTGGAGAGCGGCACGCCCGTGCCCACGCCCGACTCCGCCAAGACCACGGATCTTGCGCCCGTGGGCGCTTTCGAGGGCGCGTGCTACCAGGCGACCGGCCTGTACCGCCCGGTGTTCAACTGCCTCATGCGTAACGTCGGTGCGCACATGTGCTCCGTGTGCTCCGAGGCGCTCGTCCTCGCGTTCTACAAGTCGGTCGAGCCCATCGACGAGTACTCCCCGACGAGCCTCTCGGTCTCTGGCGCGGTGGGCGATACGCTCGACTTCTCGGTCACCGCGGTCTCGCCCGCGCCGGACACGGTGGCCGTGGCGTGGTTCATGAACGGGACGAAGCTCGTCGACTCGTTCGGCGAGGCCCTGTCCCTGCCCGTGGAGTGCCTCGATCCGGGCGCGAACGAGGTCCAGGCCACGGCCTATGACACGACCGACAAGGTGCGGCTCGATCCCACGAACCTCATGAAGAAGACCGTGACGTGGACCGTGACACGCACGGACGGCGGCGCCGCGGTCGATTGCGCGAACATCGTCGACACGGACACCGACACCGGCGTCGACGCCGACGCAGATTCCGACTCGGACGGCGACACGGACTCGGATTCGGATTCCGATTCCGACGCCGACTCAGATTCCGATGGCGATTCCGACTCGGACGGCGACTCGGACTCGGATTCCGATTCCGACGCCGACTCAGATTCCGATGGCGATTCCGACTCGGACGGCGACTCGGACAACGACGCCGGCAACGACACCGGCTCGGCCACTGAGTCGGACGGCGGTACCGACGGCGGGAACCGCAAGGACTCCTCGGCCTGCGGCTGCAGCACAGCGTTGGGCGCACGGGACATGAGCCTTTTCCTTCTTTTCTCGATCCTCTGATTCTGATTTCGCGCAGGTTGACGCGGGGCGCATCGCGGCGCGACAATCAGGGCATCGACGGCGTCACCGAGGCTCGCGAGCGGGAGGGGCGAATGGACGCGACAAGCCGGAACAGGTGGGGAGAAGAGCCATCAGAGCCGATCCGCGTGCTCCTCGTCGATGATGAGGAGAGGATTCGAAGGGCGCTTACGCGGACTCTCGGAGCTTCACAAGGGATCCGGGTCGTGGGCACCGCCGCCGACGGCGTGGAGGCCCTCAACGCGGCCGAGCGTTGGAATCCCGACGTGGTGCTGATGGACGTGAAGATGCCGCGCATGGACGGCATCGAGGCGACGCGAAAGCTCCTTGAGCGGCAGCCTTGGATCAAAGTGCTCGCCATGTCTGGCTTCTCCGACGAGGAGCTTGTGGACGGGATGCTCGAGGCCGGCGCCGTGGGGTACCTGGACAAGTTGAGCCCCTCCGAGGAGATCGTGGCGGCGATCCGCCACGTGGCCCAAGGGGGATGCTACCTCGGACCCGAGGCGTCCGCGGTGTTGGTGGCCGAGAAGCGTGAGGGCGCACGGCCGGAGACCGCTCAGGCGAAAGAGGAAGACGCTCCACGGTCGAACCTCTCGCCGCGTGAGCGCGAGGTGCTGCGGCTCGTCGCCGAGGGCAAGGAGACAAAGGAGATCGCGGTCGAGCTGGGAGTCAGCGTCTGGTCGGTGTACCGAACCAGGCAGGGACTCCTTGAGAAGCTGGGTCTCGGCTCCACGGTCGAGCTCGTGCGCTACGCGGTCCGAAACGGAATGTTCAAGCCCTGATAAGTCGCCACGCGAATTGTCGCAAAATATTGGCGGATCTCTGTCCCCCGAATTGTGCCTACACTCAGTTCATCGCGGTCCTCGCGAACAACAAGGGAGCAGAGCCATGTGTCTTTCCTCTTTGCGCAGTCTAAGTGGATGTGCCGCGCTTGCCGCGCTCGTTGTGACCTTGGCAGGTTCCAAGGCCGTGCTCGCGGGGCCCCAGGCCGACGACGGGAGCGAGTCGTGGAACGCGCTCAAGAGCGCGACCTCGGACAAGCCCGTCGCGCCCAAGGTGGCGGTGAAGAAGGAATCGGCCGCGTCGCTCGACCTGTCGTTCGAGGGGTTCGGGTTCTCGGAGGACTTCGCGGAGAAGGACCAGACCGAGTACACGCAGCTCTCGGTTCCCGGGTGCGGCAGCTCGGGCAAGGTGGGCGAGCCGGAGATGCCGTTCAAGGGCGTGTGGCTGGAAGTCCCGTGGGGCGTGGAGGTCAGCGCCTACATTAAGGATCTCGATTACGAGACCTACTCCGCGATCTCGGACGTGATGCCCGCGCAGCCGCCGCGGCCGAACCCCTCGGACAAGGAGCCGCCCTTTGAGAAGAGCGACGAAAGCTACGCGAAGAACGCACTCTTCCCGGCAAGCCCGGTGGAGATCGACACGGTGGGGTTCATCCGCGGCCGTCGGGTTGCGTTCGTGAAGGTCTACCCGATGCAGTACAACCCGGCGTCGGGCGAGATGTTCGTTTTCAGCAAGATCAACTTCGGCCTCGAGTACTCGGGCAAGGCCGACACGGAGACCGAGGCCAAGGAACGCGCTCGGTTGCTCTCGCCCGCGTTCGAGAAGTCCGCCGAGCGGACCGTGCTCAACTACAAGCCTACCGAAGCCGTCGCTTCGGAGAAGTCCGCGGCGACCGCTCCTTCAGGCAGAGCCGGGCCGCTCATGGCCATCAACGGGCTGTGGGACCCTCCGTCGCCGGGAGCGGACTACCTCATCATCGTGGATGACGCGTTGTATCAGGGATGTGTCGATCAGTATGGTGCGAATCTCCTCGACAAATTGGCTGAGTGGAAGACCAAGAAGGGGTATCTTGTCCGCCTTGCCACAATGACCGAAGTCAACAACTTCGGAGGAGGGTCGGCTCCATCCAATATATATGATTATATACACGATGCCTATGTGAATTGGAGCCCTGCGCCGACCTATGTTCTTCTCGTTGGTGATTTCAATACCGTCCCGCCCTATGATGTAGGAACGTTGGTTTTTCTGGAGCCATCTTCATGGTACTCTGACCACTACTATTCTCTGCAACAAAGCCTATTTGACTATTGGTCAGACCTCTTCATATCACGGATTCCAGCGAGCACAGTTGCGGATTGCCAGAATTCGTTAACCAAAACACTCAAATACGACTCCAATCCCGACATCCCCACAGATGATTGGTACAACAGGGCCCTGATGTCTTCTGCGTTCTTGGATTCCAACCCTCCCCCACCGTTGCCTCCACCTAGACAGTGCATAGAAGATAAGTTTTTTGCCGAGCTGCTTTGGCCACCACAGGATTTTATGGAGGGTCTTGGATATGATGTTACAACAGCGTTGTCGGCCAATGTGACTTGTGACCAATACTTCCCCAGAGCCGCTCAAGGCGCTACCTATCCACATCAAAGATACGTCCCAAGCCCCTTGCCGTATGCCGACGGCAATCCAGATCCCTATCAAATGGTTTCTCCGGCCATCTGGCCAACTCGTATTGTTGGTGCTTTCAACGGCGGTATCGGATTGGCATATTACAAGGGCCATGGATATGAAGACGACGTGTTGTTCAACGGACAATGGACAGCAACCTTCGGATGGGGAAACGATGTTGGCAACAACTTTTTCCCAGCAGATGTCGATATCCTGAATCAAAACAACAATGCAACGCCATTTGTTTTTTCAATAGCCTGCAAACTGGGCAAGTTCGCTCCCGATGATTCCGGTCCTCCCCTGCCTCCCATGATGTTGCCATCTCGATCTCTTTCCCAGGCGCTCGTTCTTGCACAGACACGCGGGGCAGTCGCTGCAATTGGGCCCAGTGAAGGAACTTGGGCTGGTCCTAACGAATTAATCGCATTAGGGTTATTCACGTCGATATGGTTAAATTTCGATCCTACAAATAACATTACCAATATCGACGGGAGCTCTCGGCTTTCGGAGATGTTGAACTACGCAAAATTATATATGTATACATATGGCCATTCGGAAAATGATCCAGAAGAGGGGGACAAAAGACATTCATATCTCTATCACGCGTTCGGAGATCCAGAGCTTGAATACCGTCCGGTCAAACCTCGCGACATCTCGGCCGACGTGTATTACGCAAAGGCCGTTTGCTCTGGAGAGGACAAGTTCAAGGTCCTGGGAGCGCCGGACGGCGCGCTCATCGGCGTGAGCCAGGAGGTCGCGGGCTCCAACGTCAAGCCGCTGGGGCGCGTCTTCTCGGACGGCGGCGAGGCGTTGTTCGATCTGAGATACCCGGTGGAAGGCTCCGGAGACGTGGTGCTCACGATCACCGGGCGGGACGTGAAACCCTATCAGGTGACAATCCCGGTGTGCTGCCGCTATGTGAACGTCAACAACCCTACGCCCGGAAACGGGACCACCTGGGCGACCGCGTTCACGACCATACAAGGCGGCATCAACGCGGCGGCCGCGGCGGCCGCGACCCAGGGAGCGTGCAACACAATCGTGGCTCCCGGGACATACTACACCTACACGACCAGCCAGCAGAACATGGTGATCCTGAAGGACAACGTCCATGTTTATGGATCTTTTGATCCGACAAAGCATTCTCTGTGGGATAGGGGAGATGGCATCACATACATCTCAGGCTACAAGCAGGGAGGGCAGCAGCGCGTCTACCACGTCCTCAGCAATAAGGAGCTCTACAGCGGCGGCACGATGCACAACAACTGGACCCTCGACGGCGTCTGGGTCGTGTACGGGAACGCCAACGGCTCGACCGCACCGGACAACCAGGGCGGCGGCATGTACCTGCAGCTCGCCTCGTACAATTACTGGGCGCGGCTGGAGAACGTCACCTTCGCGTACAACAACGCCATGGGAGGAGGAGCAGGACTATACACCAACGTCAGCGCTCCTTATTTGAAGAACGTTCACTTCCTTTCAAACCAAGCCTCGATGATTGGTGGAGTGCCAGGATACGGCGGCGGCCTTCTCGTGAGCTACGGAGGGACGCGGTGCGACGATTGCTCCTTTGAGAACAACGTTTCGAGCGGTTACGGCGGCTATGGCGGCGGAGCCTACTTCAACAGGTGTTGGTCGTACATCCTGAGGGGGACTTTCAAGAACAACAGCGCCGCGGGCCAGGGCGGCGGA
>JAQTNF010000190.1 GCA_028713995.1 Deltaproteobacteria bacterium
CGGCTGGTTGAGACCCTCGGGAGGGACCCTCCTCGGGCTCATGGAGCGCGGCGACTACGTGGAGCTGTGGAACCTCTGCTACTGGGCCCTGTGGCGCGTGGCCGGGTTCCTCGTCATTCCGGCGCTGGCCGTGCTCGTCCATCCGCGCATGCGCTTCAAGGATCTGGGGCTCTCGTTTCGGGGCATGGGGCGGCACGCGTGGATCTACGTGGTGCTGTTCGTGCCCGTGCTCATCGCGGTCGTCGCGGTGTCGTTCACGAGCGAGTTCTCCACCTACTATCCCTTCTACGTGAACGCCCACCGCTCGGTCTTCGACTTCGCCGTATGGGAGTCGTTCTACGTGGCGCAGTTCTTCTCGCTCGAGCTCTTCTTCCGCGGCTTCATGTTGCAGCCTTTGCGCCGCACCATGGGCTCCTCGGCCATCTTCGCCATGATGGTCCCGTACTGCATGATCCACTTCGGCAAGCCTTTCGTGGAGTGCTTCGCCGCCATCATCGCCGGGATCGTGCTCGGCACGCTGGCCCTGCGCACGCGGTCGATCTGGTGCGGGTTCTTCATCCACGTGAGCGTGGCGCTCTCCATGGACGTGGCGGCCATTTTGCAGGTTCACGGGTAGGTCGAATCTCCCTTTCCCCCAAATCCTCCAAGATCCCCTGGATCTGTTCCAGTGCGGCCCCAAGGTCCTCGGCGATCTCCTCCGCGATGACGCGGGGTTCGGGCAGGTTGGCCGAGTCTTCAAGGCTCTCGTCTCGAAGCCAGAAGATGTCGAGGCTCGCCTTGTCGCGGCCCGTGATCTCGTCGTAACTGTACGCACGCCAGCGGCCCTCCGGGTTCTTCTTCTCGTCCCAGGTGCCCTGAACGACCAGGGCGACATCTTCCAGTGTGACTTGCTGCCAACTCGGCGGAATGAAAGCATCGGGACTCATGCCGACAGCACCTCATTCAGCTCCTTCACGAGCGAGCCCAGCTCTCCGCCGAACACCTTCCTCGCGCCGCCGAGGCCGCCCTTCTCGACGAACGGCGTGAGGTCGAAACGCGTTTTCATCCGTGCCTCCGTTCCAGCGCCTTGCGAGTGCGGTCGATCTCCGCGGCGAGGAGCTTCTCGTCCGGCAGCGCCGTGAGGTACTCGCGCACGAGCATCTTGCTCGGCAACCCCTCGGTGGCGTAGCGGACGAGCGCCTCGCCCTTGCTCGTGCACAGGATCAACCCCACCGGCGGGTTCTCGTCCTCGTGCGTCCAGTGCGCCTTGGCGTAGTTGAGGTAGAGGTGCATCTGCCCGACGTCCGCGTGCGTGAGCTTGCCCAGCTTGAGGTCGATGATCACGAGGCACTTGAGCCGACGGTGGAAGAACAGCAGATCCACGCGATACCACTCCTCGTCGATGCGCAGCCGCCGCTGCCGCCCTACGAACGCGAATCGGTTTCGTAGAAAGCCCGGGCCTCGGGATTCTTGACGGCAAGGAGCTGAACGTAGTGCGACCACGGCAATGCGAAGGCCGCGGCCAGCTGCCGCGAGTCCGGTGCCGCGCGACGCGCCGCCGATTTTTCAGACAGTGTCTGAAGATTCCCTGCGGTCGATTTTTCAGACAGCGTCTGAAAAATGCGCTCTTGGGGCCATTGAAGGTAGAAACGCTTCATCTGGCTCACGTTGACCGCGCCGAATCCCTTGCCGAAACGCGCTGTCAGATCTTCGGAAAGACGCTTCACCAGCGCTTCTCCATATCCGGCACGCGCTTCCCCGACCTGATCGAATTCGACGATCCTGCGCCCTCCCTCCCAGTAGGTACAGGTCATGACCGCGTTGGTCGCACGGGCCGCCGTACGCCGCGCCGCTTCCAACAGTGCGCCGATCTCGCCGATGAATTCGCCGTATCTCTCTCCTGAAAAATGCTCGATCTCGGATTTCGATCTCTTTCCGCTCATGCCGACAGCACCTCATTGCCCCGCCGAGGCCGCCCTTCTCGACGAACGGCGTGAGGTCGAAGTCCTCCATCTCCAGCTCCAGGCTCTGCGCGACGTGGTCGCGGATCTGCGTGAGCCACCAAAGCTGCTCTTCGTTGAAGCTCCGGCCCTTGTTGCGCTGCTCGGCGAGCCAGTGGTCGAACCGCGCCGCGCCCTTGACCGCGTAGAGGTTCTTCCGTGTGCGGGTTGCCGGGTGCCATCTCGACCCCTGTCTTTTCGCGCTCACGCAACGGCTAGGAGATCAGAGCTTCCACCTGTCGACCAGGTTCTGCAGGTGGCGCACGGCCTGGGTCATCTGGCGCGTGATCTCCTCGATCTTGCCGCTGATCTTCTGGTTCTCGAAGGCCGTGTTGTTGATCTGATCGACCGCGGACGCGATCTGCGTGAGGCCCAGGGTCTGCTGGTTGACGTTGGTCGAGATGACGTTGGCGAGCTCGGAGTTCTCACGGATGGCCTCGGACAGATCGTTGACGATGGCGCCCGCGCCCGCCACCATCTGCACGCCCTCCTCGGTGCGCCGCTGGCCCTTGTCGGCCGTGCTCACCATGTCCTCGATGGCCTGTCGGATGGAGGTGAGCGTGCGCGTGATCTGGAGCGTGGCCTCCTTGGACTGCTGGGCCATGTCCTTGACCTCCTGCGCCACCACCGCGAACCCGGCTCCGTACTCGCCGGCCTTGGCCGCCTCGATGGATGCGTTGACGGCCAGGATCTTGGACTGCTCCGCGATGGAGTTGACCGAGCTGATGATGTTGCCGACCTCCTCCACGTTGGAAAGGAGGTTCTTGCTCTTCGACGAGATCGTCTGCGAGTCTTCCTTGATCATGAGGATGATGCCGTTGGTCGTCTCCACGGCCTGGCGGCCGCGGATGGAGGTCTCGGTGGTCTTCCCCGCGGCCTCGGCGATCTGGCTGGCGTTCTGCGCGGCGACCTTCCCGATCTTCTCCATCTCCTCGACGGTCGACGCGGTCTCGGCCACGGCCGCGGCCTGCTCGCTCGCCGACGACGCGAGGTGCGTCATGGCCGACGCGACCTCGCCCGACACGGCGGAGACCTCCAGCGTCAGCTCCTTGATGGCGCTCACCTGGCGGCGCAACGCCTCGGCCATGCTCTTGACCGACGCGGCGAGGCGCGCGGTCTCGGCCGATCCCGAGACCTCGAGCCTGGTCTCCTTCAGGTCGCCGTCGGCGATGCGCTGGGCCGCCTCCACGAGCAGGTTGATGGGCGCCGCGGTCTGGTGGCCGATGAAGTAGACGCTCGTGCTCACCACAAGAAGGCCGAGGAGAAAGATGCTCACGACCCACGTGACCATCCGGCTGCGCTGGTTGAGGAAGCTCTGGAGCGATTCCGCATAGACGACGTAGCCCACGGCGGCGTTCTCGTCGGTCAGGATCGGCGCCACGGCCACGACCATGTTGTCCTGCACACGGGAATCGGGCCTGCCGAGCCCATCGAAACCCTTGTAAAGCTCCTGTGCCGAGCGCGTCTTGCCGATTTCGGCGAAGGGCATCTTCGCCTTGTCGAGCACGGTCAGCGACGCCATCTCCGGGTGCGCGTTGGCAAAGGCGCGCAGCTTGGCGAGCACCTCCTCACGCTGGTTTGCCGCCATCTCGAAGCTGATGTCGGAGGCGGCGGCGGTCACGTTGGCCACGGCGCGTGCCTCGAGCGCGGCGGTGAGGGTCCGGTAGGTGTTGGACATGAGGAGCTGGAAGAGGATCCCGAAACCGGCGACGACCGGAAGCATCACGGCCAGGATGAGCAGGGTGAGCTTCATCTTGAGCGACATCTGTCGGGTCATGTTTCCTCCCTCTCTGGGACAGGGTTATCATAATACCAGCAGATGGCACCGCGCGTCCAACGCGGGGGCGCCGAAAACCATTATTCCAGGAATGGCAGAATCGACACGACGAGCTTTTCATGGGAAGGTTCAAATGCCTTATGTTGACCGCATATTCAACAGAGGCTAAAAAAATATAGAGAATGGGAATTGCGGTTGCCACGTTGGGGAGAGGTCTATGACAAATCGTATTTTGATTGTCGACGACACGGAAACAATGAGGCTGTACGAGCAGCTGCTGCTCGTGGGTCAGGGATACGAGGTGGAGGTGGCCGTCGACGGGCTGGACGCCCTGGAGAAGATATCGCGGAACCGGCCGGACGTGGTGCTGCTCGACATCATGATGCCCCGCATGGACGGCATCCAGTGCTGCAAGAGGATCAAGGGCGAAGACACGACGCGCGACGTGAAGATCGTGATGGTCACAACAAAGAGCGAGTACGAAAAGGTCAAGGAGGCGTTCGCCGCGGGGTGCGACGACTACGTGACAAAGCCCATCGACAAGAACGAGCTCCTCTCGAAATTGCAGGAGCTATTGCGCTTTTCCCAGTTGCGGGAGATCCTGCGGCATTGAGACCTTTTTCGCGCGAAAGGCTTCGAGGAGACACCATTGGCCCAGCACCCGCCACCGAGCGAGGTCGCAACTCCCGTGGATCCGCAGATGCTTTCGCTCCGGCTCGCCGAGATCCACGCGCTTGAGAAGAAGGTCGTGCGCCTCAAGCGCGAGGTGATGGGGGCCGCGGCCGGGCAGGGGGGCATCTTCCAGGACGTGGTCGGCGATCTCTCGTTCCTCGTGTTCACCCTGCGCGGCAAGCGTCTCGCGCTGCCCGCGGGCATGGTCGACGAGGTCGTGCAGATGGCGACGCTGACCGAGCTCCCGGTGGGCTCGCATGCCGTGCTCGGGCTGCTCAATTATCACGGCGCCACGATCGCCGTGATCGATCTGGCCGAGCTGCTCGGCGCGGCGTCGGCCCGGCCCGGTCCGGAGCAGGTGCTCGTGCTGCTCGGGTTCGGCGGGACGCGCTTCGCGGTTGTCGCCGACGACGTGGTCGACGTGGTGCGGGTTTCCTCCGTGGCGATGGTCGTCGCGGATGAGATCCTGCCGGGCGCGATTCGGGCGAGCGGAGTCGTTCCGGTCGCGGGGGAGCGGGTCGTCGTCGTGGACGTGGGCTCGATCCTTCTCGCGGCGGAGCTGGCCAACACGGCTGAGGGCGCCTAGATGCACCTGAGGCCTTACGAGTTCGAGCGCTTCCGCTCCATGCTCGAGCAGAGCGTCGGTCTTTATTTCGCGGACGACAAACAGCGCGTGCTCGAGTCGAAGCTCACGGCGGTAGGCCAGATGCTGGGCGTGGCCGACGGCCTGACCCTCCTCGAGCGCATCAGGCGCTCGCCCGGTGATCGGCAGTTGCTCCTGAACGCGCTCACCGTGGGCGAGAGCTACTTCTTCCGGAACCGGCCGCACTTCGACCTGCTGCGGGAGAGGATCCTGCCCGGTCTGGGTAGCAGTGCCCGCGGACGGGGCCTGCG
>JAQTNF010000191.1 GCA_028713995.1 Deltaproteobacteria bacterium
CCGATCTCGCGCAGGGTGGGCGGATACCCGCGGTCGGTGATCGACTGGCTGATGAACTCGAGCACCATCTGCTGTCTCTTGGTCAGTCCTTGCATGGGCGACGCCCTTTCAAAGCTGGAAGAATGTTGCGCGTGAACATAAGTATCTTACTGAACAGCGGTTTACCGTGTCAAATATTCGGGAACACTCGGATTTCAGAAGCCGGTCACCTCGTAGCGCAGGGAGGGGCTCTTGAGACCGGCCGCCTTGAACCGGTCGAGCATGACCGCCCGCGCCGCGGCGAGGGGCCCTTTCAGCCCGATCGCGCCGCCCGGCTTCGTCTCCACGTAGCGCGCCACGAGCCCCTTGGCCGCCGTTTCGTCGCCGGTGAGCTGGATGGCGGCCACCTTGCGCGCGAGCTCCTCGATCGCGGCCGGCATCTTCGCGAAGTCGACGCCGAAGCGGCCCTCGGCCGCATTCCACACCACGCCGCCTGAGTCCATGAGCGAGCCGAGCTCGACCGCGACCATCCGCGGATACGTGCCGTCGAGCGGGTACTGCAGGAGCCCGAGCATGTGCACGAGCGCCGAGACGTAGCGCCGCTTGGCCTGCTCCTCGTCCGCGACGCCGCCCTTGCGTTGAAACGCGAGCAGCCACAGGCCGAGCGCGTCGGCCTTCGCCTCCTCGAGAAGCATGGCGTGCTCCTTCAAGGCCTGCTGCACGGTCGCGGTCTTGCCCGCGGGCGTCTTCACCTTCATCTCCTGGAATGCGCCGAAGCCGTGAGCCAGCTCGTGGAAGGTCACGTTCACGATGTCCGCGTGGGCGTCCACGAGCGCGATCTGGTCGCGGGCCAGGATCGCCTCGGCGCGCGCCCTGGCCACGTCCGCGAACGCCATGGAGTGGTTCACCATGATCACCTTCTTGTACAGCCCCTCCTCCACGGCCTTCCCGCGGTTCGGCAGGTGGAACGCCACGATCGCACCCCTGTCCCTGCGGCCCTCGCCCGCTGCCAGCCACACGTCCACGGCCCGGATCGCGATCCGCGGGTCGAGCCTGCGTGCGCGGTAGAGGTCCTTGCCGACCAGCCCCGAGAGCGCGGTTTCCATCTCCTGCAGGCTGCCGCGCAGGCGCGCGAGCTCCGCGGTCAGCTCCTTGTCCTCGCGGCCCACGTAGAGCTGGAAGAACGCCTTGACGCCCCGCGGGTCGCGGTACGTTTCGTACGGGCCTACGTTCACCTCGAAGTCGCCCTTGAGCGCGATCCAGTCGTAGTCGGACTCGTCGTAGGGGAACGCCGAGTCGCTCAAGAGGGCCTTGGCCCGGGACGCGAGGAACTTGCGCAGCGTGGGATCGGGCGCCACACCGGCCGCGCGCGTGAGCATGCCCGCGAGGCTCCTCACGAGGTTCCCGTACTCCTCGGTCCCGGCGTACGGGAGGGCGTCGAACCCGCCGTGCCCGTTGCGTCGCACGACCGTGAATGGCGACAGGAGCTCCTTCCCGTTGATCTGGCGCGTAAGGCCCTCGAACTCGTCCTCGGTCATGCCCTCGGGCCAGCTCGTGAGGCCGATCTCCTGCCTGGGCTTCGACGGCAGCGCCGAGCAGTCGGGCGAGTCGTCGTCGAGACAGAACGGCACCTGATAGCGGAAGAAGAGTGCACGCTCGATGTCCGTGCCGTGCGCCTCGATCTCCTCACGCCACTCGAGGTTCTTCGGGTTGAGCTGCAGCATGTAGAGCCGCTCCACGAGATCCGCGGCGCGCCTCAAGTATTGGATCATCTCCTTCTCGGGCGGCGTCAGGCCGGCTGCAAAGTGCGTGACGGGCGTGTCCGCGTATCTCGCGTACTCGGCCTCCACGCGGGCCAGACGATCGTCCGTGGGCTTCTTCGCCTCGGTCTGGGGCTTGGGAATTGGCGCGGCGGGTTTCGCCTGCGATGCCTGCGGCGCGGGCTTCGGGGTGCTCTTCGGCTCGGGCTGTCCGCACGCCGCGAGCGCGAGGATCGCGATTGTGAAGATGGCGCGCTTCATGGATCTTCCTCCTGTCGACCGCGAGATGATACCAGACGGCCGTGGACGCGAGTGGTGTAAAGATCCCGATCCCTCAAGACAGGGAAGGGTCCAGACCGGGACAGGAACCGATCCTGTGGGCGGATGCATCGCCGGGTCAGCGGTCTGGATCGGTTGGGTCTCCGGACGGGATGGCTTGCAGAGTGTGACCGGACCCGATCCGGTTCCAGAACCCGACCGGGTCGGTCCGGGGAATCAGACGGACGCGGACGCCGACTGGACGAAAACACTGGACATCCGGACAGCAACAAATGTGACAATAATTCGTCCTTCGCCAGCGTTTTTATGCTTGTGGCCGAAGTTTCGTGCTTGGTACCCTGGAATGAACAGACTCGACAAACCTGGAGGGAAGCGATGGGCCACACGACGTTTTGGCGTTCAGGCACACGGGCGGAGGTTCTTGGGGCTTCTTGTAGCGGAACCTTGGTTGCGGCTGTCGTGAGCGCGCTTCTCGTCGTCGCCTTCGCGACGAGCGCCGAGGCGCGGGCGGTGCTCTTTTACAAGGATCACACTGATTTCTCGGCCTGGATGGAGACGAACGGGCACGAGATCTGGGCGGGGCCTGCGTCGTCGACCAATCCCGAGGACGGGACCTGGATCCGCATTGCCAGCAACACTCCCGCAACGGGCGAGGTCGACATCAACGCGACCAATGATTCCATCATGTCGCGCGGACCCATGACGATTCCAGCGAGCCTCGGCGCCGAGGTGCGGCTCGCGTTCCGGTACAAGGGGTACAACGCGGACGCCTGGTGGATTTACGAGCTGTGCGCGCTCGAGACCGACGAGACAAGCTATCCGGACCCCGCGGACTGCAACAGCTTCTACGAGAGCTTCGACGCGGTCACGTATCCCGGGCTGCCGAGCGGCTGGCGGGTGCAGGACGGGGCCGGGGACCAGAGCTCGGTGAACTGGGAGACGGACGAGTCGGAGTATTTCTATCCCACGGTGTTCCACGACTGGGACAGCACCCACAACGTGGTGCAGTTCCTGCTCACGCCGTCTTTCAACGCCGGAGCCGAGGCGCAGTCGGTTTTCTATTACAAGGATCACACTGACTACTCCGCCTGGATGGAGGCGCACGGCCACGAGATCTGGGCCGGCCCGGCGTCTTCGACAAATCCCGAGGACGGGACTTGGCTCCGGGTCGCGAGCAACACCCCGGCAACGGGCGAGGTCGACATCAACGCGACCAACGATTCCATCCTGTCGCGCGGTCCCATCTCGATTCCCACGAGCCTTGGCTCCGAGGTGCGGCTCGCGTTCCGGTACAAGGGGTACAACGCGGACGCGTGGTGGCTCTACGAGCTGTGCGCGCTGCATGCCGGCGGAAGCGGCTATCCGGATCCCTCAAGCTGCGATCGCTTGTTCGAAAATTTCGACACGGTCACCTATCCCGGGCTGCCGGGCGGATGGCTGGTGCGTGACGGGGCCGGGGACCAGAGTTCGGTGAACTGGGTGACGGGCGAGTCGGAGTACTTCTATCCCACGGTGTTCCACAACTGGGACAGCACCCACAACGTGGTGCAGTTCCTGATCACGCCGGCTTTCAGCTCTTGTCCGAACGAATGCTGTGCCGACGCGGACTGCGAGGCTCCTGCGGCCGAGTGCGTGGGAGGCGTGTCGAGGGTCTACACGGGTCGGTGCTCGGCCGGGGCCTGCTCGTACTCTCACGCGGACACGGACTGCGCGACGCTCACGATGCCGACGTCCGACGCGTGCGACGGGGACGACATCACGACGTACACGGGACCGGCGGCGTGCGAGGCGGGCGTGTGCGCGTTCGAGACGACCACGACGCACTGCGCGAACGGCTGCACGGTCGACGGGGCGGGGATGGGCTCGTGCCTGGGCGCACCCACGGGCTGCGGCGCGGCGATTGCTGCGATGTACGCGGCCATGGGCGCTCCGGGGAATGTTTGGAGCTGGTCCACGGGCAACGAGGGCTGGGGCCTGGGCTCGCAGTCCACGCCGTCCGGGAAGTGGACGCGCAAGAGCACGGGCCGGACAGACGGCAACTCCGCGGGGTTCACCACGTGCGGCGGGTATTCCAACAACGCGGACTGGCGCGCCCAGCTCACGAGCTCGGCCAACCTGTCGGCGTGCGCGGCGTGCAACGTGAACGTGGGGTTCTGGGCGCGAGGCGAGACCGAGGCCGGGTACGACAAGCTGTACGCGCAGTGCAGCGGCAACGGCGGAAGTCAGTGGCTTTCGGCCGGCGAGACGTCCGGGCCGAAGACCGCGTGGACCGAGCAGGTGTGGGCCCTGCCTGCCGGGTGCATGACGTCCAACTTCAGGATGTCGTTCGACTTCAAGAGCGACGCGTATGTGACGGCGCAGGGTTACGACGTGGACGACGTGCGGCTCTTCGTGAACAGCGGTCCCGGAGCTGGCGAGGTGGAGACGCTTTCGTTCGGCCAGGCGAGCGGTTGGGCGTGCCACGCCGGGAACACCAACGAAGCGTTGAAGGTGCACGTCTTCTTCACCCGGCACAGCGGCGGCGCGTCTTTGGAGCGCGTGGTGACCGCGGACGTGGAACGAGAAGACGCCGTGGCGAGCGCGTGCGGAAATGTCGCGGAGCACGGCTGGGTGCTCACGTACGACCCCGAGCTCATGAGCTGGCTCGGGAGCGAGCCGTACTCGGTGCACGCCTTTGCCACGCCTCCGTCCGCGTGCGGCGGTGACGACTGGGAGCTTCCGAAGAAGGGACCGAACGTGCTGTTCGTGTCGAACAACGCGTCCCCGCAGGAGAGCGAGATAGAGAAGCACCTCAACGAGCTTGGGATCTATAATGTGAGTGTGATCAAGGACACGGATATATCCTGCGGCGCGAACCTGAGCGGATACGATCTGTTCGTGCTCACGGAGGACGCGCCGAACGTCTCCGCGGACGGCCTTGCGGCGATCGCGGCCACGGGCAAGCCGATCCTGCTCGTGGAGGGCGGAAGCTTCAACTACGCCCACGAGCTCG
>JAQTNF010000192.1 GCA_028713995.1 Deltaproteobacteria bacterium
TCTTCCAACCTGGCATGCGAAGCTCACGCGCCCGGAGCAGACGCTCGACGACTACCTGTCTCCCGAAAACCGCCAGTTCAGGCTGAGCACGAATTGGGCGAACGAGGCCGACAAGAGGGCCGACAAGATCGAATACATCGAGCTCCTGGGCCCATCGGGGACCCGCCATGTCATCAAGCCGCAGAAGACGGCCTTCGTGGGGCTTCCCTTCGCGACGTGCCAGTCGGATCTCAGCTACCGCCTGCACGGCGATCGCGAATTCGAGTGGGGCACGGTGCGGATCGAAAACGGAACCGTGACCCTGCCGTCGGCGGGCGACACGGCCGTGGTGGCCACGCTCGGGGTCCAGGCGGGCGGCGGGGTCATGATCGACCTCGACAGCGGGACGGGCCGTCCGTACGCACACGCCGAGGTCTCGGTGAGGCTCCGTCCCAAGAGATGGGGGGAATCGGATTGGCCGACGTTCCTGCGGCGACTCGACTACGAGGTTGCCCTCGCGTATTTCTTCGGGACCGAGCCGTACCGACCTTTGCACACCGCGGACAACAGCGAGGATCAGACGCTCTCGTCCGTGCTGTACAATCGATTCGCGCTCAGTGCGTACGGGCTGTATCCGGTTCTCGATGCCGTTTCCGTCGGGCTCGGGGTCGGGGGAGGGGTCGGGTACGCCCTGCTCGAGGGGGACTACGAGCGGGTCGGCCGATGGAGGGCGTTCGCTCTTCCGTCGATCCGCGTCCGCTACGATCTGAGCCAACGCGTGTCGATCGTCGTCACGGCCCGGGCTCTGACTCCCGATCGGTTCTACCGATACGAGTCTTCCAACGACTTCAAGGGCAGCCCCCGCGCATCGACCGAGTTGCTGACCTGGGGCTTTCTCGATGCCGGGCTTCAGGTGTGGTTATGACGAAAAAAAAGAGCGGAGCCGCTCTGGAGATCCCTGAGCCGGTGAAGGAGCTCGTCTCGTCAATCGGGACGATGCAGAAGGGCCTTGTCGTCGCCGCCGCGACGCTGATGCTGTTCCTGCTGGCCCCGTATTCCGATCCGTTGCAGCGCGCCGCCCAAAAGGAGATCGTGGGCGTTCGCGACACCCGGGTGATCGAGAAGATCGGAGCCGCGGTGAGGAGTGACGGCGTCACCGAGAAGGCCGTCGCCGGGCTGCTTGCGGAGATCAAAAAAGAAGGTCTGTTCGACGTTTCATCCACATCCGTGGCTGCGAACGAGGAGACCAGGAACGCGCTCGGCTTCGTGGCGCCGGCCACGCTCGGTGACCTCGTGCGTGTGCTGAGCGGGGACGTTCGATACTGCAAGCCGCGCGTCGACGAAAACGTCCTGCGAGGGATCGCGACGCTGCAAATGAGCGTGCCGCCGTATGGGGCGAAGACGAAGCCGATCCGGGTGACGAGAGCACAGCTGCATCCCGCACGCGACGGGGAATGCGTCGCGGCGGTCACATCATTGCAGGATGCCGCGCTCAAGGCCGCCGCCAAGCGGAAGGAGCCTCCCGAAAAACCGGATGTCATTCCGGTCGTTTCGCCGCCGGAGCCCCGCAAGGTCATCCTCGTCGCAGGTCGTAACGAGCCGAACCCGGCCTGGTCCGACTGGAATTCGAAGCGCGAGCAGGTCGCCCGCGCAAAGGCCCAGGCCGAAAAGGATCAGGAGATCCTGGAGCAACGCGAAGGAGAGTCGCGGAGGGCGGCTTCGGCTCTGCTCGACAAGATGCTGCTTCTGGAGCGTCTGGTCGCGATGCGCGCCTGCCCTGGGGCCGGGCCGATCCGATACACGATCGCGACGCTGGATGTTGACGACATGGAGGATCTCGATGGCAACCGGCTGACGTCGGTCCAGGTTCCCGTGTGGTGCGAGCCCGCGCCGTTGGTCGGGATTCCGGGGATTTCGGGAGCGGCCCCAACGCCGGTCCTGCCGACGTCTCAAATCATAGAACAATGGGCGACGCTTCGCGATCTGACGCCCCAGGACGCGGCAGCCGTACTCGACGCGACGTTGCGCAAGGGCGAAGAGTCCGTGGAGATCGTGGGGTTCAAGGTTCGCGAGCGGTATGTGGCCTTGGTCGGCCCCATGCTGCTGGCCATGATGCTGCTTTGGTATGTCATTCATCTATGGTCTTTGCGCAAAGCCGTGCGCCGGCCCCTGCTCGAGTCCGCCATCGGACAAGCGGCGCGGGCCCTTCCGATCACGCCGCACGGAAGGAACCTGCCGATCTCGGTGTTCACAAGCGGGGCGGTGATCGCCGCCTCGTTGTGGCTGGGCGTCCGCGTCGGTCCGGGAGGCGCCTGGGTGTGGATTCCCATTTCGATCTCGATCGCGATGGCGACGGCGAGCATCGTCCTGGTCGCGACGATCAGACCCTCGCGCGGGAATAATCAGATTTCGGGCGTGAAAGGGTGTTGAGGGTGCGCGCGCGCAGTGCTCAGATCGTGGACGAAATTGCAACCTTCACGCAAGACTATGATGGTTGTACAGTCCTGCCCCATGGCGACCAGGCGCTTTCTCATGTTGTTGGCGCTGGGGATCCTCGCAGCCTCCTGCGTCCGAGCCCCAGAGACGAAGCCCATCAGCCTGGCAGGAATCCAGGCGGCTGCGGCACCTGCACCAGACGCCCTCCTGCCACGCGCAGCGCTCGTAGCGGATGCCCGCGAGCTTGCGGATCTTCTCGAGACAGCGCATCCCGACCCCTATACCAGAGGCGGCGGGCGGGTAGCCTTCCATCGACGAGTTCATGAGGTGCTCGATGGTATCCCCGCAGAAGGTCTGACTGTTCGACAGTTCTTGCGACGTCTCCGCCCATTGGTCGCGTCGGTGCATGACGGACACACCCAGGTCAGAGGCAACTGGCAGCAGCACACTTTGCGGCGAACCTGGGTCGAGCTTGATGCGGTCGGCGAACGGCTCTTTGTCAGCGGGGTCTATCGCAGCCAGGACCGCCTCGCTCTTGGTCAACGAATCGCCGCAATCCAGGGCGTTCCTTGGCCCGAGTTGGTCAGTCGCATGGCTGCCTTCCGAGGGCCAGACAACCTCTACAACAACCTCGACCATCTTTCGCAAGCAATCCTTCAGCCCGACGTGCTCGAGGATCTCCTAGGCCGCGATGAACCTCTCACGGAGGTGCAGTTCGAGTTCGAGCCGGGCGGCGGTTCCAATGCGCCGGCTGCTTTCCCAATAGGCCCGCCACCGTCAAGCGAAGCAATTCGGCCCGAGAGTCGCGTGACGTTGCCGGTCCCCAACGCGGCTGACCTTGCCTGGGGCTTCCTCGCAGATGACCGCTCGGTCGCGGTTCTCCGAATCGACTCGATGATGCGCTACCGCGAGGCGTTTGAGGTTTGGCGCTCGAACGGGTTTACCGCGAACCTAACCGACCACCTGAGCGAGGTGGTTCAGCGCGCCACTGGTCAAAGCCCGCCCGAAGGAGTTGACGCTCGCATCGCACTTGTTCCCTCAGCCACCGAGACGTTCAGCAGACTGTTCTCGGCGATGCGCGATGCCCATACGCAGGCCATGATTGTCGACCTTCGACGCAATAGTGGCGGCAACTCCTCGATGAACATGATCCTCGGGTACTTCCTCTATCCTCTTGCTCGGCTGCTCGACGCCGACGGGGGCTTCCAGATTCCTCGGTTCTCGAAGCTCTACTTCCACAACTACCGAACAGCCTCCCTCCAAAGACTCCGTTCACAACGCTGGGGCTTGCTTGAGATCGGGGACCTGGACTTCAGTGAGGAGAAGGCTTGGCGAGACGTGAAAAAGGACGGCGTCGATACGGCCGCCCGTGAACGACGGTGCAAGGAGTTCGCCCAGGATGCCGCGAGGATGCCGACCTTCGATGTGGAGTTCCGTACGCGAGAGGCGAGCGCCGCGTGGTCAGGCAAGGTCATCGTGCTCACGTCGGCACATACCTACAGCGCCGGCTTCGATCTCGTTGCGATGCTCGCGAAGAATGGCGCTACGGTGATCGGAGTTCCCTCCGCTCAAGCGGGCAACTGCTTCATCGATGGTCTCCCGTTTCATCTCACGAACTCCGGACTCGAGGGGGACATCTCCTACAAGCAGAGCCTCATGTTCCCTGATGATCCGGTCCGTGGAGAGATGCTGCGTCCCGAGGTCGAGCTGACGTACGAGAAGCTCGTCGCCCTCGCGTTCGATCCCAACGCAAGCGTCATCCTTGCTCTGGAGACGCTTCGGCACGGAGCGGCGGCACATTGACCGCTTTCTTGAGCCACGCCGGCGGCGGCAATACGATCTCAACAGATGGAGCGAAGATGACAAAGGACAAGCAGGAGCTGTACGAGCTGGTGTTGCACCAGCTCGATCAATATCTGTGCGGGTCGTCCGATCCGGTGGCACGGATGGCGACGATCGTCGCGATTCTTCACACGTCCTTTGATCACTTCTTTTGGACGGGATTCTACACGCTGATCGACGGCCGGCTGACCGTGGGGCCGTACCAGGGGTCGCCCGCATGTTTGGTATTGGAAGCGCACACCGGGGTGTGTTGGGCGGGGGTGGATCGCCGGCAGCCCGTGGTCGTTGCGAACGTGCATGAATTTCCCGGACACATCGTGTGCGACGGCCGGGCGAACTCCGAGATCGTCGTGCCGCTCCGAAACCGCGACGGGGAGGTCATCGGCGTGCTGGATGTGGACAGCGCGGATTTCGACTCGTTCGGCGACGTCGACGTGGAGTTCTTGCAGCGCATCGTGGCCCGCGTGTTCCCCGAGGACAAAGGGATGCGCCAGTGACAAATGCGTCCATGGCACGGGATCCAGCTCTACTTTTCGTCCTCGACACGTCCCTCTAGGAGCCGCACGTCTTCCAGGTCCCGGATCCTGCCCGAAGCGCGCTTGCTCGCGATGAGATCCACGAGACTCACCAGGTTGACGGGAACGCCATGGACCTCGACCGTGTTGCGCCTCGCGAACGCCTCGTCGAAATCGAGCCCCGGCGTCCGCGTCTGGACATCG
>JAQTNF010000193.1 GCA_028713995.1 Deltaproteobacteria bacterium
GGGGCTCTGCGCCCCGGCGAACGAGACCGAGAGCACCGTGATCCCGGCCACTTCGACGCCGCCGCCGATGACGAGGAAGATGGTGCCGAAGGTCATCATGGAGTCGTGGCTGTTCGAGCAACCCATCATGAAGCCCCCTTCGTCGCTCGTCTCCTCACACTCCTCGTAGTCCCTCTCCATCGCCTCCTCGTTCACGCTCGCGTCTCCGACGAGCCACGCACCGAGCGCGAGCGGAGCGAGACCCGCCGCCATGGTGATCCCGCCGCCCTTGCGCATGCGCCACTGGTGGGCCGGATTGTCGAGCCACGAGGCCTTCTCGACGTGCATCTGCCTTCCGGGAATGCCGTCGAGGAAGCCAGCCGGGGACGTGTCCGGCCCGGACGGGAAAGGGGGTTCGGGTTCATCCGCGAGAGCCGGCACGGCCGCGAGCGAGACGAGCAGGGCGCCCATCGTTGTTGCGAGTCTCATGGGTCGGGAATGAGCAAGGCGCGTGCCATGCGCGGAACCCGCATGAACACTGGGCGAAACACGCCCGAGCCTGTGGCGCGCGGAACACACTGGTCCTGTGCGGCACGCGCAGTCATGTCCTTGAACCCCTCCCGGACCCTCCCCGAAGCGGGGAGGGAGAACATCATCTCGATGAGTCGTTCTTCCCCTCCCGCATCGGGAGGGGACCGAGGGGTGGGTCTTTCTCAGAACGTCCCGGTCACGCCCAGGAGCGCGCCGGTCCTGTCCCCGTCCGAGGACACGCGCGGCGCGATCCACGGCGACAAGGCGATGTTGTCATCGTTCCTTTGCGCCGAGTCGTCCTTCCCAGGCTTCGCGAACTTGAGGAGCACGAGCCCGGTGATCGAGCCAGCGAGCCCGAGCCCGATCAGTGCCCCTCCGGCAATGCTCATGACTCCGCCGCTCATGCCGCAATCTGCGCCGTCACTGCACCCATCCTTGAACCCGATGCCGAGAACCAGGACCCCGGCCAGGATCGGGACGGCTCCGCCGATCGTGAGCGCGAGCCCGGTGTTCCACAGCCCTTCGTTGGCCTGCTCGTTCATGACGATCTCCGCGGCCTGCGGTTCCTGGGCCATGACCGGAGCCGCGGCGAACAGGCAGAGCAGGGCGGTCGTGATCGCGGTGAGTCTCATCTCGTCCTTCCTTCCCATCAGAACGTCCCCGTGAGCCCCAGCACCGCGCCGTCCACGGCGGCGGGCATCGTCGTGTCGACAGGGAGATGCAACGCCGCATATGGCTCGACGGCCACGGCCTTTTGGGTCTGGCTGACGCCGTAGAGGAGCAGAGCCACGCCGATCAGGCCACTTTCAATGTCTCTGACACCTTGAATGTTGCGTTGTGGGCTTGACGTTTGGGGTTGATGGTATATATGATATATACCAGAAGGGCCGAGATGGAAAAACACGACAAGGCCAAGGTGTTCTGGACCGGGCGGAGCCAGGCCGTGCGCCTGCCGCGCGAGTACCGCTTCGAGGTCACCGAGGTTTCCATCCGCCGAGACGGACGGGCCGTGGTGCTTGAGCCCGTCGATGCGCGTCCGTGGCCGACGGGCTACTTTTCCAGCTTTGGTCCGCTCGGAGACGACTTCGAGGCGCCCGAGCCGTTGCCCGAAACGCCGCACCGCGACGCGGCGCTCGACGATCTGTAGTCTGCCATGTCATTCCTGCTCGACACCGACATCTGCGTGTTCGCTCTCAGGCATCACAAGGTCGTTCTCGAACGTCTCGCCGCCCTCGGACCCGACGACGTGGCCGTCGCGTCCATGACCGAGGCCGAGCTGCTCTACGGGGCTTGCAAGAGCCGGGAACCCGATCGCTCCCGCGCTTCGGTCCTCGCGTTCCTCGCGCCCATCGCGCGCCTGCCTTTCGACTCGAACGCGGCCCTGTTCCACGCCGAGGCCCGCTTCGCCCTGAGGAAAAGACCGGTCGGCGAGCGCGATCTCGTCATCGCCAGCACGGCCCTTTCGAACCGTCTCGTGCTCGTCACGCACAACGCGCGTGAGCTGTCGCGGGTTCCGGGGATCAGAGTCGAAGACTGGGCGGCGGGGAAGGGCGCTTGACCCAAGGAGGGCGGGGATGGGACCCCGCCCCCTACTGCGGGCTGACCAGAACCTCGCGGCGGTTGACGCCGTTCGGGGGACCGACGATGCCTTCCTTCTCCATGATCTCCACGAGGCGCGCGGAGCGGTTGTAGCCGATGCGCAGGTGGCGCTGGATCATGGAGATCGAGCACTCTCCTTTCTCGGCCACGAGCGCCACGGCTTGGTCGTAGACCTCGTCCTTCTCGTCATCGCCCACGCCCGAGCCGTTCTCGTCGTCGCGCGGCTTCAGGATCTCGTCCTTGTACCGCGGCGCGCCCTGTGCCTTCAGGAACTCCACCACGGCCTTGATCTCGTCGTCGTCCACGAACGCGCCGTGCACGCGGGTGAGGTCCGAGGTGCCGGGCGGAATGATGAGCATGTCGCCCTGGCCGAGCAGGTTCTCTGCGCCGCCCGCGTTCAGGATGGTGCGCGAGTCGTGCACCGACGACACGCGGAAGCTGATGCGCGAGGGGAAGTTGGCCTTGATGAGGCCGGTGATGACGTCGACCGACGGCCGCTGAGTGGCGATCATGAGGTGGATGCCCGCGGCGCGCGCCTTCTGCGCCAGACGGGCGATGGAGGTCTCCACGTCGCGCGCGGCCATCATCATGAGATCCGCCAGCTCGTCGATGACCACCACGATGAAGGGCAGCTTCTCGAGCTTCTGCGCGGGCTTGGGGGCGGGGTCGGCCGGGTCGCCGCCGTCGTCCTCGACCACGACGCACGCCTCAAGGATCTCCGGCTCCGCCTTGTGCGCCTGCGCGGCCGAGACCTCGTCGGCCAGCCGGGCCTTCTCCACCTTCGTGTTGTAGGCCTGGAGGTGGCGCACCCCGAGATCGTGGAAGAGCTGGTACCTGCGCTCCATCTCGTCGACCGCCCACTTGAGCGCGAGGCACGCCTTGCTCATGTCCGTGACCACGGGAAGGAGCAGGTGGCCGATGCCCTGGTACACGCCGAGCTCGATCTGTTTGGGATCCACGAGGAGCATGCGCAGGTCCTCGGGCGTGTACTTGTAGAGCAGGCTCATCAGCATGGCGTTGAGCGAGACGCTCTTGCCCGAGCCGGTGGTGCCGGCGATGAGCAGGTGCGGCATGCTCGCCAGGTCCACGTAGTACGGGTTGCCGATGGTGTCCTTGCCCATGGCGAGCGGCAGCTTGCGCTTGCCATGGACGAACGAGTCGTTCGTCAGCATCTCGCGCAGGTACACGGTCTCGCGGGTCTTGTTGGGCAGCTCGAACCCGACGGCGTTCTTGCCCGGGATGGGGGCGACCACGCGCACGCGCATGACCTCGAGCGCCATGGCGAGCTCGTTCGAGAGGCCCTCGATCTTGGAGAGCTTGGTGCCGGAGCGGGGCTGGAACTCGAACATGGTCACCACCGGACCGGGATGGATCTCGCGCACCTCGCCGGACACGCCGAAGTCGTTCAGGATGGTGACCAGACGGTCCGCCTGCCGTTTGAGGTGCTCCTCGTCGACCTCCGAGCCCGGGGCGTCCGGCGGCGGCGAGGCGAGCAGGGAGACCGGCGGAAGCTGGTACGATCCCTGGGGCGGGCTCGCGGCCAAGACGAGCTTGTCTTCGCCGCTCTTCACGTCCTTCTTCTTCGCCGCGGCGGGCGCCTTGTTGGTCACGATCCTCGGTTCCACGGTCTTGCCGGCTTGCGGTGGCGTCGCCTCTTCGCTGGGCGATTCATCTTCGCTCTTGGCCTTTGGCGCGATGCGGATGGGCGGTCGCTCTTTTCCCGGGGGCTCGGATGTCTCGGGGGTGTTCTTCCAAGCGGTCGCCACGCGCGAGCCGAGGCTCCAGGACTTGCGGGCCGCGATTGCCGCTGCCGAGGCAGAGAAGCGCGCCACGCCGACCACGGACAGGTCGGTCACGAGCAGGAGCACGAGCACGATGCCGCCCAGGGTGACGAGGTACGTGCCGGTCACCGAGACGAGGGAGATCATGAGCTCGCCGAACAGCTCGCCCAGGAACCCGCCGGGCACGTGGCCGCCGAGCAGGGTGTGTCCGTGCAGCATGGTGTGCAGGGCGATGGACGACAGGAATCCGATGGCGAACGTTCCGAGCACCGAGGTCGGCCCCAGGCGGCTTGTGCGGCCAAGGAACATGGCCGTCGCCAGGATCCACAGGAACACGTCGATGAGGTAGGAGGCCACGCCGAACAACGAGAATGCGAAGTAGGCGGTCCATGTCCCGGCCATGCCGATCAGGTTGCCGCCCGCCATTGGGATCCCATCCGGGTCGAGTCCGTCATACGACGCCAAGCTCAACAGCAGGAACAGGGCGATCACCGTCGTTGCGACCCCAAGCGCCTCGTGCCGTCGCGACGGAGCCGCAGTGGTCTTGCGCAGCTTGCCGGGGACCTCGATCTCTCCGGTTGCGGGATGGGCTGTGGTTTCTTTGGCCATTGGGTTGTTCTCCTACCTTGTCTTACATGAAAGAATATGTACCGACCAAGGCGGAGTCAAATAAACGACCCCAGAAAGGCAGCTGTCATCGTGGATCGCATAAGATATATTATGTCAACTAAAAACCCGGGCCGGGGCCATGGCCTCCGGGCATTCCCGCCGAGTCGCTGAAAAGTTCTCCCAAATTGACATGACGGACCCCGCCTTCTGGCGCGGGGCCTCCGATTCCT
>JAQTNF010000194.1 GCA_028713995.1 Deltaproteobacteria bacterium
TCTGCCTGCCCCTCAAGCCGCTGCTCGCCCTGGCCAAGCCGGAGTCCAGGAAGGACACCGGCCTCGTATCCATCGACGTCGCAGATCTGACCGCCACTATTCTCGTGGACGGCGTGACCTCGAAGCTGCCCGCCCTCCCGGCGGAGGACTTCCCGGAGGTCATGTCCGCCGACGGCCTCTCCCTCGTCGCCCTGTGGCCCGCGAAGGACCTGCACGACGCGCTCGCCTACGTGCTCCCGGCTGCGAACGACGACGTTACCCGCCCGCACCTCTGCGGCGTGAACCTCTCGGACAACCGCGCCAAGGCAACGGACGGCCACCGGCTGCACATCGCCACGCTGCCCACCGCGATCCCGGAAGGGATGTTCCTGTCCACGGACGCGGCGAACACGCTCGTGCACATCCTCTCCGGCGACGGCCAGGTCGTCCTGGCCCGCACCGAGAGCACCCTGCGCGCCCGCTGCGGCGCATGGACCCTGGACGCCAAGCTCAAGACCGAGACGTTCCCGGACGTGGACCAGGCCGTGCCGTCCGTGAAGACGATGGCTACGCGGCTCACGGTGGAGCCCCAGGCCGTGCGCAGGGCCATGTCCCGCATCGGCAAGATCACCAGGCGCGGGTGCTTCAAGATGGTCGTCAACGGCGTCGTGACCCTCTCGGCCGACTCGGACGAGGGCTCGACGGAGTTCGTGCTGCCGACGGTGTCGAACACGCATGTCGGGACCGACCTGATCACCGGCTTCAACGCGGTCTACTTGGCCGAGGCCGTCAACGGCAGTTCCGAGACCGCGGAGATCCACCTCGGCGGCGTGCTCGATCCCATGAGGATCGACTTCGAGGGGAAAACGGCGGTGGTGATGCCTGTGAGGATCTGATGCGCGCTACGGCCGGTACTCGTACGCACCCATGTCCACGCGGGCAGTACAGTCCGCGTTGCCGTCCACGATGCGCGGCTTGCCGTCGAGATCTATGGTGGCATCCACCGGCACCCCCACGTTCGAGCCGGTGTCGATGCCCGGCGAGCCGACCCGCAAGCGCAGGTCAGTTGCCGAGACGAACAGCGGGTCGGCGTCGATGTTGCCGGTGCCGGAGTAGCCACCCGCCACGTCGCTGTACGTCAGCGTCAGGGACGACCATTCGTCGTTGCCGATCTCGTCCATGCCGGTGTCGCCCCACAGTATGCTGTTCTTCACGATCGCGTCCGAGCCTTCGTTGTACATCCCGCCGCCGAGGGTCGCCGTGTTGCCCGAGAAGGTGCAGTTAATCACGGTGGTCGTGGAGGCGTTGAGGTTGTACATCCCGCCGCCGTACCGCTTCCCATCGTACAGATCACCCTCGTTGCCCATGAAGGTGCAGTTGATCACGGTGGTCGTGGAGGCGTTGTTGACCATCCCGCTCCAAGAGTTGCCCGAGAAGACGCAGCCGGTCACCATCGCCGAGCCGCCGAAGCTGTCCATTCCGGCTCCCGTGTTGCCGGAGAAAACGCAGTTCGTCACGATCGTCCCGGCGCTCTCGTTGCTCATCCCGCACCCCGAGTTGTCCGAGAACATGCAGCCTGTCACGATCGGCGAGGCACCGTACGTGTACATCCCGCCGTCGTATTTGGCGTTGTTGCCCGAGAACGTGCAGTTCGCCACCGTCGGCGAAGTCTCGTTGTTCAGCATGCCTCCGCCCCGGTAGTTCGGCCATTCCTCGGAATCCGCATTGCCGCTCGTGATCGTGAACCCGTCGATCCTCGCGCCGTCCGCGCCCGTCACCACGTGGTAGGCGTCGTCCGATTTGTCGCCAGCGACACCGACGTCGCCCGAGAGGATCGTCTCGTGGACCTTCACGTCACGTTGCGCACGCATGGACTCCGTCCCGGCGAACCCGCCGTACAGCGGAACACCGTTGCGCAGCCGAAACGTCCTGGTCCGCGGATCGGCAGGGGAACTGGAGCCGTTCGGGTCCTCGGTCGGAGTGTATGTCCCGGCTTTCACCCACACCGCGCAGTCGGCTGACTCGGCTTTGTCGAGCCCAGCCTCCACGGTGGCCAGCCCTTGCTTCCACGAATTGCCGGTCGCAGCGTCGTCTCCCACGGAGCCGAGCACATAGACCGTGCACGTCGTGCCGTCGTCCGTCCCTTCATCCGTGTCCGAATCGGAATCGCTGTCGGAATCCGAGTCGGAGTCGCAGTCGGTGTCCGCGCTCCCGTCCGGCCCGGCGTCGTTGCTGCCTTCATTCCCGTTACCGCACCCCGCACCGAGGCACAGCATCACTGCCAGCAGCACGACATTCTTGAGACTGACCATCTTCCCCTCCGTGCCGACCTAAACGAATGACCGATTCTACCGTGTTCTGAAACGTTACGCACTACCCAACGCCGCGCGCCTCGTCTTGCCGCGGCCCCAACAACAGGAGAACCAACCCATGACGAACAAAAAGTTCGCGACGGGCGCCTTCGTGTTCACACGAACCCGCGCGTACGTCCCCAGAAACCCTGAGGACGTCCTCCCGCTGGCGATCAAGCATGGCTTCTCCCCGGAAGTCGTGCCCCCGTATGCAGGCGACCGCGCAGCCATCGGCCGGGCCATCACGAAGACCGACACCAAGATCGCGGGCGACACCTACCTGCTCCGGCCGATCCGCAGGACCGGCTCGGAGGTCATCTATGGCATCGTCCGGGAGAACAAGACCGGGGACGATCACCTGGACCACAACCACGAGGCGACCGTCTCGTGGAAGGCCGAGCCCGACCCGGCCGTCATCGAGGGCGACCACACCATCGCCAACCGCGTGCGCCTGAACTACTGCGACCTGCGCGGCAAGCTGGTCAGTGACGATTGGACGATGACTTGCACGAAGGAGCTGGAGCGCCTCGGCGCCGTGCCCTTCCGCGAGGACGGCCGCGTGTACTGGTGTCCGCCGCAGTCGCTCGATTCCGTCCGGCGCTTGCAGAGATTCCTGGCCGAGGTCGGCGTGATCGTCGTCGTGGCCGAGGTCGAGGCCGAAAACACGGGCGTGGTCACGGAGATCGTCAGCGAGTCCGTGGCCGACCAGCTCCACGCGCTCGCGCTCGAAGTCGAGGCGTTCGACGGCACGCAGAAGCCCGGCACGTACGCGAGGCGGCTGGAGGAGTACCAGCACCTGCGCGAGCGAGCGATCCTGTACAGGGATGCCCTCGGCGTGGGCGTGGAGAGGACCGTCGAGGTGCTCAACGAGCTGGAGCGGAAGGTGTCGGAGATGCTCGAACTGCGCACAAAGACGGTCGTGCACAGGGACAGGAGCGTGTCGTCGGCGAGCAGCAAGACGCCATCCGAGACGCCTGCCCTGAACGTGCTGACCTTCGCCGGGGCGAGGTTCACGAAGGCCGACAGCGACACGGACTCCGAGTTACTGTTCGTCTCGTCCGACGAGCGCGCGGTTTCGTCGGTCAGGGCGCTGGAGTCGATGGGCTTGGCCGGGACGTGGCAGAACGCCGGGAGCCCCACGCCATGAGCGTGTACGAAAAGATCACCGAGAAAATCCTGGAGCAGCTTGAGCAGGGCACGGTCCCGTGGCGCAAGCCGTGGCACACCTCGCTCCCGAAGAACCTCGTCTCCCGTAAGCCCTACAGGGGCATAAACGTCCTGATGCTCGGCATGCAGGGGTACGCGTCGGCCTACTGGGCGACGTTCCGCCAGGTCGCCAAGCTGGGCGGCACGGTCCGCAAGGACGAGCACGGAACACTCGTCGTCTTCACCAGCCGGTTCGAGGTCGTGGACAAGGAGACCGGCGAGGAGAAGGAGATCCCGTTCCTGAAGAGCTACGTCGTCTTCAACCTCGCGCAGACGTCCGGCATCTCGACGCCCGCCGAGGAGCAAAAGGCGCCCGTGTCCCCGATAGCCAAGTGCGAGGAGGTCGTGACCGGCATGGCCGACAAGCCGAGCATCGACTTCGATGGCGGCAGCCGAGCGTACTACTCGCCCCTGTCCGACTCCATCCATCTGCCCGCGCAGGCCAAGTTCGAGTCGGCCGAGGGCTACTACGGCACGCTGTTCCATGAACTGGTGCACAGCACCGGCAACGCGAAGCGGCTCGCCAGGAAGGGCGTCGCCCAGGTCAGCGGCTTCGGCAGTGAGAGCTACTGCCAGGAGGAACTCGTCGCCGAGATCGGCGCGGCCTTCCTCTGCGGCACCACGGGCATCGAAACCAGGACGCTGGAGAACAGCGCGTCGTACATCGCGGGCTGGCTCAAGTCGCTCAAGGACGACAAGAAGCTCGTGGTCGTCGCCGCCGCCCAGGCGCAGCGGGCTGTGGACTACATCTGCGGGGAACCGACGAGCACCTGTCACAGCGTCAGCGACCTGGTCGTGCCGGTCATCAACCTGGAAAGGAACAAGTAACCAATGGGATTCCTCATCAAAATCATCACACACCCGGTGACCAAGGCCCTCCTGCGCGAGGTCGTGCGACAGGTTCTGTCCGCGGCCGGACGCAAGATCACAACAAGGCTCGTGGCACCGAGGAGGTAACAACATGGACGACGACAGCTTCTTTCCCCCGTTCGAAATGCAGGAGACGTCGCACTGCGGGCCCACGAGCCTGTCCATGTGCCT
>JAQTNF010000195.1 GCA_028713995.1 Deltaproteobacteria bacterium
CTGCGTGCGAAGCCGGGGCCGAAGAGCGGCGGCAAGAGGGTGGGCGGAAGGGGACGATGACCATCATGTTCAGAATTTCGTTGCTCGCGCTCCTCGCGGCTGTCTGCCTCGCCGGCTGCTCCGTGAAGGACGCCGACGCCGTCGTGCTGCCCCCGCCGACCGCAACCGCGCCCGGTGCCGTGCCGCTCAAGGGGCAGCCGGACGCGGGCCCCTCCGCGACCGGGACGGCGTCCGCACAGGCCGACGGGGTCCCCTACTCCGGCACGGTCGAGGCGCACCGCCGCTCGACGCTGTCGCCCAAGATCTCCGGGGCGGTCAGCTTGGTTCACGTGCGCGAGGGGGATCGCGTCAGAGCAGGCGATCCCCTGGTCACGTTCGACCTCAGGGATGTCAACCTCCGGCTCCGGCAGGCCCGCGCCGCCCTCGAGGGCGCGAAGATCCAGCGCGACGCAGCGGCAGACGAGTGGCAGCGCGTGAAGACCCTGGTGGACGGCCAGGCCGCGTCCCGTGCGCAGTTCGATGGCGTCGACTTCAAGAAGCGTGGCGCCGAGGTCGGCGTCGCTGGCGCCGAGATCGCAGTGGAGATGAGCGAGAAGGCGGTGCGCGACTCGGTCGTCCGCGCCCCGTACGACGGGGTGATCGTCCGCCGCATGGTCAACGAGGGCGACTACGCGACCACGATGCCGCCGACGTCGCTGATCGTCATTGAGGAGACGGGCACCCTCGATCTGCGCGTCCTCGTGCCCTCCTCGGAGGTGGCCAGGATTCACGAGGGCGACCCGGTAACCGTCAGCTTCCCAAGCCTCGGGCAATCGATCCAGGCGACCGTGACGAGGATTGTGGCGTCCATCGACTCGCGCACGCGCAACTTCGCGGTCATCGTCGAGATCCCGAACCCCGAGGGCGCGCTCCTGCCCGGCCTGTTCGCCTCGACGCGCTTCGAGAGAGCGGCGGCAGCCCAGGCAAAGCCATGAAGCTCGCCGATGTCTCTATCCGCCGCCCGGTGCTGGCGACGGTGATGGTGGCGGTGCTCGTCGTCTTCGGCGTGTCCGGTTACTCCAAGCTCGGCCTCGACATGATGCCCGACGTCGAAATGCCGGTCGTCATGATCACAGCCGTGTACCCCGGCGCCGATCCGGAAACGATCGAAAGCAAGGTCGTCGAGAAGCTCGAGGAGGCGGTGTCGACCGTCAACAGCATCAAGCTCCTGCGCTCCACGAGCATGGAGAGCGTCGGCTTCGTCACCATCCAGTTCGAGCTCGAGCGCAGCGCCGACCAGGCGACCCAGGACGTCCGCGACAAGATCCAGACCGCGCTCGTCGACCTGCCCAAGGATCTCGAGCCGCCGCAGGTCGTTCGTTTCGACTTCAACGCCGCGCCGATCCTGATCCTCGCGCTGCGCGGCAAGGGGATCGCGACCGGCGAGCTGACCCGCATCGCCGACAAGGTCGTCCGCCAGGAGCTGCAGAGCATCAACGGCGTCGGCGGCATCGAGATCGTCGGCGGCCAGCAGCGCGAGTTCCACGTCTACCTGAACCCGGGCAAGCTCGAGGAGAACGGGCTGACCGCGGCCGACGTCGTCCAGGCGCTCGGCTCCCAGAACCTCGAGTTCCCGGGCGGCCGCGTCGACGTCGGGGACCGCGAGCTCACGGTCAAGACCCGCGGCCAGGTGCAAAGCCGCGCGGAGCTCGAGGACATGATCCTCACCGCCGCGAGCGGCGTCCCGGTGCGCGTGGGCGCCGTGGCGCGCGTCGAGGACGGCGTGGAGGAGATGCGCAGCTACTCCAACCTCGACGGCGAGACCGCCATCGCGCTCATGGTCCGCAAGCAGAGCGGCGCCAACACCGTGGCCGTCGCCGACGCCGTCCGCGCCGCCGCCGCCAGGCTCGAGGCCCGCCTTCCCGCGGGCGTCTCCATCGCGGTGCCGATCGACAACTCGACGTTCATCCGCAACATGATCCACGACGTCAAGTTCGAGCTCGCGCTCGGCGCCATCCTCGCGGTCGTGATCATCCTCCTGTTCCTCCACGACTGGCGGGCGACGTTCATCAGCGCGCTGGCCCTGCCGATCTCCGTGATCGCCACCTTCGCGTTCATCCAGGCGATGGGCTTCACCCTCAACATGATGACGATGCTGGCGCTGTCGCTGTCGATCGGCATCCTGATCGACGACGCCATCGTGGTGATCGAGAACATCCACCGCCACATGGAGATGGGCAAGCCGGCGATGAAGGCCGCAGCGGACGCCACCGCCGAGATCGGCCTCGCCGTCATGGCCACCACGGCGACGATCCTCGCCGTGTTCGTGCCGGTGGCGACGACCAAGGGGATCATCGGCCGCATCCTGATGCAGTTCGGACTCACCGTCGCCTTCGCCGTCACGGTCTCGCTCTTCGTCGCCTTCACCCTGACCCCGATGCTCTCGGCGCGCCTGCTCAAGCAGCATGGCTCGAAGAACCCCGTGGCCCGCGGCATCGAGGCGGTCCTCAAGTCCGTCGAGCGCGGGTACCGGGCAACCTTGAGCGCCGCGCTGCGCCACCGCATCGTCACCCTCGCCATCGGCGTCGTCGCCCTCGTCGCCGCGGTCTTCCTCGCCCGCAGCATCCCGATGGAGTTCATGCCCGACGAGGATCGCGGGCAGCTGATGCTCAAGATCGAGATGCCCGCCGGCACCGCCTTCGAGCGCACCAGGGAGTACGTCGCCCGCATCGCCGAGGAGGCGCGCAAGGTCCCGGGCGTCACCAGCGTCCTGTACACCGCCGGCGGCGAGGGCGCGCAGGCCGAGGCCAACCGCGGCGAGGTCCAGGTCAATCTCGTCCCCAAGAGCAAGCGGAGCTTCAGCCAGAGCGAGGCGATGGCGCACTTCCGCCGCATGTACGGGGGCCGCAAGGACGCCATGATCGCGGTCGAGAAGCTCTCCATCGTAAACTCCGGCTCGGCGATGAAGCAAACCCCCATCCAGTACAACCTCCAGGGCAGCGACTACGAGCAGCTCAACCGCGCCGCGCAGGAGCTCGTCGCAGCCCTCCGCCGGAAGGGCGGGTTCGTCGACCTCGACACCAGCTACCGCGGCGGCAAGCCCGAGTACGCGATCAACATCGACCGCGACCGCGCCGCCGACCAGGGCGTGCCCGTGGCGCTCCTCGGGACCACGGTCAGGAGCCTCCTCGCCGGCGACAAGGTTGGGGAGGTGCTCGCCGACAACGAGCGCCACGACATCCGCCTGCGCCTCGACGGGGACTTCCGCAACAGCCGCGAGGATCTGCTCGCCCTCAAGGTGCGCTCGACGAACGGCGCGCTCGTCCAGCTCGGCAGCGTCGTTTCAATCGACGAGGGCAGCGGCCCGGCCAAGATCGAGCGCCAGAGCCGCATGCGCCAGGTGACCGTCTTCGCAAGCCTGGAGAACAAGCCGATGTCCGTGGCCATGGCCGAGGTGGACGCGGCCACGGCCGGGAAGCTGCAGAAGGGCGTCCGCGCCGTGTGGGGCGGCATGGCCCAGATCATGGAGGAGTCGTTCGCCAACCTCTTCTCCGCGCTCGTGCTCGCGATCCTGATCATCTACCTGGTCCTCGCCGCCCAGTTCGAGAGCTGGGTCCACCCGCTGACGATCATGATCTCGCTGCCGCTCTCGGTGGTCGGCGCCATCGGCGGGCTGCTCATCGCGCGCGAGTCGCTCGGGATCATGGCGATGATCGGCATCATCCTGCTCATGGGGCTGGTGACCAAGAACGCCATCCTCCTCGTCGACTACGCCAACACCCTGCGCGAGCGCGGCGAGGAGCGCATCCAGGCGCTGATCCAGGCCGGCGCCACGCGGCTGCGCCCGATCCTCATGACCACGGCGGCGATGGTCTTCGGCATGATCCCGGTCGCCATAGGCGCCTCCGAGGGCGGCGAGATCCGTTCGCCGATGGCCGTGGCCGTGATCGGCGGTCTGCTCACGTCGACGTTCCTCACCCTCGTCGTCGTTCCGGTCGTCTACTCCTTCCTCGACGCCGCCTGGGAGCGGATCTTCGGCAAGCGCAAGATCCATCGCACCATCGACGAGGCCATTGCCGCCAAGGGATCCTGAAGTAGAAGGTCCCGGTTCCGGAATATTTCTCGGTTGCGGGAAGCCCGGCCCGACGGTACAGTCCTCTGAACCGGGTTTTCCATTCGAGAGGTTATGGATATGCCACGATTTTGGTTTTTCGCAGGAGTCGCCCTCCTCGTTGTCGGCGCCTCGGGCGGATGCTCGCTGCTCGTGCCGGAGAAGAACTCCGCAGACGATGACACCTCGTCGAGCACGGACGGCGACACCGACACCGACGCAGACGGCGACACCGACGCAGACGGCGACACCGATTCCGACACGGACACGGACTCCGACACAGATGCCGACACGGATTCCGACGCAGACTCCGATGCAGATGCGGACTCCGACACCGACTCGGACACGGACGGCGATACAGATTCCGACGCCGACACCGATTCCGACACGGACACCAGCCCGAACCGCACCGTCTACAGCGTCGTCTCGGGCGGCGGGCTCGTCAGCA
>JAQTNF010000196.1 GCA_028713995.1 Deltaproteobacteria bacterium
CCGTCCAGCAGCGCGCCTTCGACCTCCTCAAGGAGATCGCCGTGTAGACAGGCGCGTGCACCCGATTTCCAGCCTATCTCCCGATGATCACTGACGAACTGTGTCCGGACCGCGGGGGAACTTCAGTTTAGCGCCTGGCACCGTCCTCCAGCGATGCGTTCCGGGGCCGGCCGTGCTATCATGCCATCGAGGATCGCGTCCGGCAGGCCGTCGGGCGCGCGAGGAGACGGAATCATGCAGGTCGCAGTTCGACAGATGACGACCGTTAAGTCGGGCGGCATGGTAGAGGTTTGCGCCCCGGATCTTGCCCCCGGGACGCCTGCGGAGGTCATCGTGATAGTGGAAGGGGATGTCGAGACGGGGACTCGATCGGCGGGAACCATGACCGCATCCGACCTCCTCGATTCCGGTCTCGTGGGCCTGTGGGCCGATCGGGCCGATCTCCCGGCCGGCGCCGATCTTGCTCGCGCGCTCAGGCACGAGGCCGAACGGCGCCGGGACGGGCACGATGATCCTGCTTGATACGGACGTGATGATCGACGTGCTCCGGGGGCATCCCCCGGCCGTGGCGTGGCTCGAGAGCGTCCGTGCCGAGGAGATGGGGCTTCCCGGGCTCGTGCTCATGGAGATCATCCAGGGTTGCCGTGATCTCGAGGAGCAAAAGCGCGTTGAGCGTCTCGTGGCGGGCTTCGCTCTCTTGTGGCCCACCGAAGCGGACTGCCGCCGCGCCCTCGCCGATTTCGTGGAACACCGCCTGGCGGGTGGCCTCGGGCTGCTCGATTCCCTTATCGCGGAGACGTCCATCGGTCGCGGGGCGCCGCTCGCGACCTTCAACGAGAAGCACTACCGCTCGCTCGGAGCGCTCAGGACGGTCCGACCGTACGCGCGGAACCCCTGACCGCCGGGGCGACTTTGAGGTATCGGGGGCTATGGGCTGGATGACACTTCCCCCATCGCCGGGAAATAGGCAATAGGCAGTGCCAGGCACCGATTCCCAGGCACGAGGACAACCCATAAACGCACGCGCCCGTTCGGGCCCTCAGCGGCACTCGATCTTGGCGTAGAGCTTATAGAGCGACTTGTACTTGGGGCTCTTCTTGGCTTCGACGAGAGCGGCGAAATAGCTCTTGGTGTCCACGAAGTTGCCGCGCGCGAGCAGGCCATCCGCGGTCCACTCGTTCTTCTTGGTGTCCATGCAGCTCATGCGCGCCGCGGTGACGGCCACGCGCTCGACCGCGTACTTGCCGGTTTCGAGCTCCCCGGCGGACATGGGGAACAGGGCCTCGGCCGGGTCGAGGCTTGCCGCGGACTTGAACCGCTCGAGCGCGGTCGCCTTGTCGCCGGCGCGCAGGGCCGCAACCGCCTTCAGGCCCTCGGCCTGGGCCCGCACGCGGTTCTCGCGGCTCGCCCCGAGCGCTTTGTCGCCCGCCTTGGCGCCCTCCTCGAACCGCTCTGTGCGCACGAGCACGAGCCCTTCCCTCACGTACGCGAGGCCGTATGAAGGCACGAGCTTTTCGGCCTCCCTGTATGCCGCGAGGGCCTTGTCGTACCTGCGCGCGGCGAACTCGGTCTCGCCCTCCTCGAGCTTCGCCTCGGCCTTGACGCTGCCCGCCCGTTCGGCCGCGAGCGACCGCCGCGCGGACGCGCTCGCGAGGACCAGGCTGAGGTGCGTGCGGCCGTACCATTTTTTCTCCACGCGCTCCACGACCACGTCGCCGTCCTTGAACCTCACCACCTTGCGGCCGAGCTCGTCGGTCAGGCTCTCGGCCGGTTCGCCGAGGATCTTCTTCATCTCCTCCTCATTGAGGGCGCCCTTCCCGGTGTCGAGGTAGTTGAGGCGGATCTCGTAGAGGCCGTTGCCCACGAACAGGAACTCCGCCGACGGCGCGCGTCTGTCGGGCTTGCCGCCCGGAAACGCCTCCATGAGGCCGCCGCCCGCGACCAGATCGTAGCCGTTCGGCGCGATCTGCGGCAGATCCTTGAGCGCCGCGGCCACGGCCCGCGGCGACATGCCGAACACGCCGCACACGCCTGGCTTCGATGCCGCCGCGACGAGGGTCGCGACGCGGTCCTTCCACGGGAACTCCGGGTAGCCGCTCAAGGGGCGGCAGGCGTCCGTGGCTGCCGGTTTCACGCCGTTCGGCGCAGGAGTCGCGGCCTTGACCGGAGCGGATGGTGTCGTCACGGTCTTCACCGAGGCCACACGGGCCGTCGTCGCCACCGGCGGGGCCTGAGTCTCGCCGCCCAACGCGGCGACGAGCACCACCACGAGGATCACGGCGACGCCGAGACCGGCCGCAGCGGCGTGCAGCACGGTCACCTTGGCGCGAAAGTCCTCGGCCGACGGGAAGAGCGGGCGGTGCAGGAACTCGGGCAGGAGCCCCTTGCCTTCGTCCTCGTCCTCGTCGAGCTCATCTTCCTCGCGCTCCTCTTCGACCGGCTCGGACGGTCTCCTCTCCTCCTTGCGCCGGATCTCCTCGACCGGAACCACGGCCGAGTCGTCCTCGAGCCTCAGATCCGGCAGGTCGTCGTCGGGCTCGTCCACCACCGGCCGCGCCACGTCCTGCGCGGGAACCGAGGGACGCGGAACCGGCGGAGCAGACCCGAAAAGCATGGTCTTGGCCCGATTGGATGGCTGAGGCGGCGGAGGAGGAGGCGAAGCCGAGACCCTCACCGGAGGCGGCGGAGGAGGGGGGGGCGCCGAGATCCGCGCCGGAGGCGGCGGAGGAGGGGGGGGTGCCGAGACCCGTATCGGAGGCGGAGGAGGGGGGGGCGAGGTCCGCGGGGGCTGCGGGGCGGCGTACTGGCCCGCCTGCTGGGACAGCTTGATCCCGCAGTGCTTGCACCGTACGGCCAGGACCGGGACTTCGTTGTGACATGCCGGGCAGATTTTGGTCTCGTCCATGTCGCGCCTTACCCCTTGCTCATCCCTCGGGCTTCGCCTCGACGCCGCTCCCGCTCGCCGTTGCGCGCCGCCGCGGGATCATCTCCAGGATCATGAGCCCGATGCCCACCACGATGGCCGCGTCGGCCACGTTGAACGTGGGCCAGTGCCGAGGCTCTCCGCCAAACACCACGTACCACTCCACGAAATCTATCACATAGCGGTAGATGAGGCGGTCGAGGAGATTCCCCACGGCGCCGGCCAGCACGAACGGGAGAGCGTACAACATGAAGCGCTGGCCCGAGGGCGTCCTGCGGTAGAGGTAGGGGATGAACAGCATGGCCAGCACCGAGATGGCCATGAAGAACGGGAACCGGAACCGCTCGGGCACGCGGCTCATGAGCCCGAACGCGCTCGCGCAGTTCTCCACGTATTTGAGATCGAAATAGCCCTCAACGACCGTGATGCTCACGCGGTGCCGCTGGATGAAGCGCTCGCGCCGCATGTCGTCCGCGGGACCGCGGCACACCGGGTAGTCGGCCTCTTCCGCGGCGAACCCGCTGTTGAGGAGCGTGTGCTGCGCCCACTGCTTGCTCCCCTGGTCCGCGGCCAGGGCCAGCACGAACAGCACGATGAGGCTCACGAGCGGCTTCTTGCGATCCGTTGTCACGTTCTTCACCTGTCAGATCCCTTCCGCGATCTCCCCGGCAGCGATCATCCCGCGGATCACGCCGGCGCAGCGCGCGCACAGCTCGGGACGGGTCGGGTCGGAGCCGACGCCGTGCCCGAAGCGCCAGCAGCGCGGGCACTTCCCCTCTTCGCTCTTCGAAGCCGCGACAACGAGCTCACCGTCGCCTTTTACGACCTTCGCCCCGGACGTGAGGAAGATGTCGGCCAGACCCTCCTCGCCCACGCTCTTCAGCAGCGCGAGGATCGCGCCGCCGGCCTTGAGCCCCACGACCGCGTCGAGCGAGTTGCCGATGATTCCGTCCTTGCGCATGCCCTCGAGCACCTTGGTGACCGCGCGGCGTACGTCGCGCAGACTTTCCCACTTCTCGGTGAGCGCGTCGTCGGCCCAGCCGTCCGAAGCCTTCGCGAATCCGGCCAGGAAGACCGACTCGGCCTTGCCGGACCACGACGGCAGGTGCCGCCACACCTCCTCGGCCGTGAAGCTCAGCACCGGCGACAGCACCCGCGCCATGTCGCGGGCCAGGATGTGCAGGACGGTCTGGGCCGAGCGGCGCACGATCCCGCGCGCCGGTTCGCAGTAGAGCCGGTCCTTGAGGATGTCGAAGTAGAACGCCGACAGGTCGACCGTGGCGAGCTCAATGGTGTGGTGGAAGACGTGATGGAAGTCGTACTCGTCGTACGCCCGGTCGATGCGCGCGAGGTACTTCCCAAACCGCGAGAGCATCCAGCGGTCGAGCTCCGTCAGCTCGGAGCGCGGCAGCTCGTCGCGCTCGGGCGCAAAGCCGTGCAGATTGCCCAGCATGAACCGGAACGTGTTGCGGATCTTGCGGTACGACTCGACGAGGCTCTTGATGATGTCCTGCGAGAAGACGATATCCGAGCGATAGTCCTCG
>JAQTNF010000197.1 GCA_028713995.1 Deltaproteobacteria bacterium
TCCCGTCATGGTACCTTGTCGAGAACGACTCCGAACCCCATCCACAGCTCGCGCCCCGGATCCGGAAATCCATATTCGGTCTGGTAGTTCGCATCCAAGAGGTTGGTCCCGCGCACCCAGGCCGTGGTGCTCTCCGTGGGCCTCACGGCCATGCGGGCGTCCCACACCGCGTACGCTCCGAGCTCGCCCCAGCTCAAGATCTGCCGATCCTGGAACGCCTGCGGGCCCACCACCCGAAGCGACGTGCCGATCTCGAACACCGGGATCGGCGTCGCGACGATCTCGAAGAGCGCCTGGTGCGCGGGCGCGTACTCCACCTGGTCGTCCGGAGGGCGAGCGTCGAGCCTGCGCGCGTGCAGGAACGCGTACCCGAGCCGGGCCTCCAGGAGCTCGTCCCACGTGAGCACGAGCGCCGCCTCGGCTCCGGCTCTGCGGCCGCGCCCCACGTTCTCCTGTTGTTCGAGGCCGCCGCCGATCGCGACCTGCTCGATCATGTCCGTGATCTCGGCGTCGAAGCCGGACAGGTCGACGGACACGGAGCGCGCGGGGCGGATGCTGACGTCGAGCCCGGCGTGCCAGGCGGTCTCGGGCCTCAGGTCCGGGTTGGGCTCGTTCGCGCCCATGGCGCTCGAGTACCGCTCGCGCAGGGTGGGGATGCGATAGCGCCTCGCGCCCGTGAGGCGCATCATGAACGCGTCCGACGGATCCCACCGCAGGCTCGCGAGCGGGCCGGCCTCGGGCTGCTGCGTGGCGGGCTGCAAGTCCGAGGCGCTCACGAACTCCACGTCGACCTGGGAGGAGACCAGTGCCGTGAGCCCCCGCGGAAGCGGCTCCTCGATCTCGGGCACCACGGTGAGGACCGTGCGGTCGTAGCTCTTCGCGCGCTCCCCGAGATCGAGCTGCGACCCATGGATGTCGTGCTCGGCGCCGAGCCACAGGCGCAAGTATGTCCTGCCCCAGGGCAGCAGCTCGGCCGGGACCTCGGCCTTGACGCGGCCGCCCACGGTCCGGTCGTGGTACCAGGACAGAAAGCCGCGGGGCGAGTCCATGCTCGAGTACGTGGCGTCGTCGAAGCTGTCGAGCCGGTTGTCGAACACGCCGGCGTACACGGCCTCCTCGATCTCGAACGCCTTCCCCTCGTACGCGTGGCTCACCTGTCCCACCGCCGCGCGCCACACGTTGAAGCGCCAGTAGCGCGGGTACGAGTCCACCGTGCTCGGCGGGATGCCGAACTCGCCGTCCACCACGAACGGAGCGGCCGTGATGCGGTTCTCGGGCGTGAGGTCGAGCGTGAGCTTCCCGCCGGCGTAACGCATGGACCGGTCGCTGTTCTCCCGAAGGCGGCCGTCCTCGGTGGCGGTGGGCTCGAACGACGACGACAAGGGAAACCCGTCGCGCCTTAAGACCCCGGCCCCGAGCCCGTAGGCCGCGCCGTCACGCGACGCCGAGTGGTAGGCGTCCACGCGCAGCGCCCCGTTCTCTCCTCCTTCGACGGTTGCGTCCAGGATGGGGCCCCGCGACGGATCCCGCGTCTCGATGTCCACGGTGCCGCCCAGGCCGCCCGGTCCGTGCAGGATGGAGGCTGGCCCCTTGACGACGGTCACGTGATCAATGAGCGCCGTGGGCAGCTTGCCGAGATCGAGCTGGCCGTCGTAGGGGATGGCGAGCGGGACGCCGTCCAGAGTGATTGCGAGCCCGCGCTGGTCGAAGCCGCGCACCGTGATGATCCGTTCGCCCCTTCTGCCTGTGCCGGCGTGCGCCGAGGGCTCCCGCTCCAGGGCCGAGGCCACGGTGGCGTCCCCGTGGCTCCGCATGTCGTCCGCATCGATGCGCGATCGGCTGAGCCCGTCGTCGTCGGGCGGCGTGCCCGTCACGACCGTCTCGTACATGGGGAGCATGTCGAGACCGGCGTCGACGCCCGCGTCAATTTGATCCTGCGCGACGGCGGACATGGACAAGGTCGCAAGTGTCAGCAGCCCGAGGATGGAGAGGGGAAAGAGGCGCACGGGAAAACGCTATCAGCCGGCGTCACCAGCGTCCAGGGACGCGTCCGCGCCGCCGTCCACGCCGCCGTCGACCGCGTCGGACATGTGGATCTTCGCCAGCTCCTTGACCTTCATGCAGCCCTTGTAGCCGAGCGAGTCGTCCCACTTGAGGTCGCCGGTCGCGGGCTCCACACCGCCCAGGGGCGCATTGGCGTAAGGTGCAGGCAGGGAAGCCGCGCAGTTCGGGGAGTTCGAGGCCTTGAACCCGTCGCCCGCCTCGAAGTCGTCGAACTGGAGCGCCCCCGCGCCCGACGGCAGGCCGGCTTCGTCGACGATCGTGTCCAAGGGGACGACCTGGGTTCCGTTGATGGCCGTGGTGGCGAGCCCCTCCAGATCCACCGGGTAGGTGATGCCATCGTAAACGACATCGATGGACTTGGTCCCCGCGTCGCCGCCGTCGACTCCGGCGTCACCCGTGTCCGTGTCCGTGTCCGTGTCGGTGTCGCTGTCGGTGTCGCTGTCGGTGTCCGAGTCGGTGTCGCTGTCCGTGTCACCGCTCGCGTCGCCGGCGTCGTTGCCGCTGTCCGCGGCCGCGTCCGCGTTGTCGTTGTCGTCGTCGTCCCCGCACCCGAACACGCCGAATCCCAGGGCCAGCACCATCATCACGAGCAACAGCTTCTTCGTCATTTTCCCTTTCCTTTCTTTTTGGCTCCGATCACTAGAGATCGGAAACGTATATGACAGTCACTTCCTTGACGGACATGCAGCCCGGATAGGCGAGAGAAGCGTCCCACACGAGGTCGCGCGAGGCCGGCTCGAGTCCGCCCTCCTTGGCATTCTCCCCGGGCGCCGGCAGCGTGATCCCGGCGCAGTTTTCGCTGCTCGACGCCTTGAACCCGTCGCCCGCCTCGAAGTCGTCGAACACGAGCGCGTCGAGACCGGTCGTGATGCCCGCGGCGTCGAGCACGTCGTCGAGCCGCACCGCATCCGCGCCGCCGATGCCCACGGTGCCGAGGTTCGAAAGGTCCACGTCGACCCGATCGCCGCGGTAGTCGACCGCCACGACGACCGCGTCCGTGTCGCTGTCCGAATCCGAGTCCGTGCCGCTGTCCGAGTCCGTGCCGCCATCCGAGTCCGTGCCCGTGTCCGTGTCGTTGCCCGAGCCCTGGAGCTTGATGGTTGCGACTCCGTCGACGTGCATGCAGCCCGGGAACTCGAGCGACGTGTCCCACAGCAGATTGCGCTTCGGGAGCTCGAGACCGCCCTTCTTCGCGAGCGTGCCTTTTACCGGAACGATGCTGGGCGGGCAGTAGGCGCCCTGGGACGGGCTGAACCCGTCGTCGGCCACGAAATCGATCCACAGATCCTCGAGGGGGACGTCATAGCCCGCCTTGGCCACGATCACGTCGAGCGTGACCACGGTGGCGTTTGCGAGACTGGCGGTGGGCAGGCCGTCCAGCGAGACCGTGCGGCTCTCGCCGTTGTACGTCACCGCGACCTCCGCCTTGCCCGAGTCGCTCCCCTTGTCGACCGACTGATTGCAGGACGCGAGCGACAGCGCGAGCGCCGCGACCGCGAGCCCAACCTTGAACCGGGGTACCATTCCCATAATCTCGCGCCTCCCGAATGAAACGTCCGGTTAATAGCCGATCCTTTTCCGTTATGTCAAATTGGGAACAGCGGCTCTTCTGTATTCAGTTCCTGACCAGGTGCACGTTGTCCACGAACGGTCCGCGGAAGCGGTTCTGGGCGTTGGAGTAGAAGACCCACCGCATCCGGAACTGATCGTTCAGATACGACGCCGGCAGGGTGTACATGTGCTCCAGCCAGCCCGAATTCAGCAGACACCAGTTGCCGTACGCGTCCGTGAACGGCACGGACGTGGGCACCGCGGTCCAGGTGTACCCGCCGTCGGTCGAGATCTCCCACCACACGCCGTCAGGGCATCCGGCCGCGTTCGGCTCGATGTCGGTCCACATGTAGAAGTGCACGCTCACGTTCTGGCCCGAGCACTGGGAGATCTTGAAGCCTTCCCAGACGCTCGTTCTCGGTCCCTCGGCCCAGTTCGTGGTGTACGAGAGGCTGTTCGAATACACGGTCGTACGCGGGCATCCGAGGAGCTGCGAGCCGGACTGCGCCGTGGACGGAGCAGAGGCGTTGGCCGTGGGAGCGCCCACGCTCCAGCAGCTCGGAGAGCCGTACAAGGTCGTGGCCGGCTCGTTGTTCTCGAAGCTGTACACGAACGCCGAGGCAGCCGACTGGCAGGCCGCTGCCGCGTCCATGTCACGCAAACAGAGCACCGGGTTGGTCCCGGTCCTGGCCACGCTCGAAACAACGCCCGTGCTCAGGTTGGCTTTGCCACCGTTCGAGGAGCTGGCCACGCTCTGCGTCCAGATCCCGGCCATCCCGCGCGTCGTTGAGTCGAACATGGCGTAGCAACCCGTGGTCGAAGTGCTGCACGC
>JAQTNF010000198.1 GCA_028713995.1 Deltaproteobacteria bacterium
GCCTCGGGGTGGGTCATGCTCGTGAGAATTCCGCCCCACGGGGGGTGGGTCATCCTCGTGAGAATCTCACCCGACGGGGTGGGTCATCCTCGTGAGAACGGGTGGGTCATGCTCGTGAGAAATGACACTCCTTGAGCTTGGGCTCGAACGGCGCCTGCGCCTTCACCTGATTGTTGACCTTGCGCAGCATCTCGAACGCCGCGGCGTCCGTGAGCAGGTTGGTGGAAGCAACAGGAATGTCCAGCCAGGGTGGAATAGCCTGGATCATCATTGATCACGGTATGTTGGCTATGCCAATGGGGTATCGGCGGGATACCTCGAGGACATCGGACCGAGGTCGTTGGGTTATCGAGCCGATACCCCGAGGACGTCGCGCCGATACCTCCCGGTTATCGGCCGGATGACCTCGGGCCATCCCTCCGATGACCTCGAGTTGTCGGAGCGATAGCCCGCCGGCATCGTCGCGATGGTCGGAGGATCTCGCGTCGATAACCTCGACTTGTCGGGCCGTGTGCTCGGCGTCGTCGGCGCGACGACCGGCAGGTCGCACCTATCGACACCCGGTCGAGGCGGCGGTAGTGTCGAAACATGCCCGGCACATTCGACGCCTTCATCACCCGCTGGTCCGCCTCGGCGGCGGCCGAGCGCGCCAACAAGGACTCCTTCCTGAACGAGCTGTGCGAGGTGCTCGGCGTGCCCAAGCCCGAGCCGAGCACCGGCGACCCGGCGCGCGACGAGTACGTGTTCGAGCGCAAGGTGCAGCTCCTCGAAGAGGACGGCCTGCACGTCAAGTCCATCGACCTGTACAAGGCGTGCTGCTTCATCCTGGAGGCCAAGCAGGGCTCGGAGCAGGGCAGCCGCAAGCTCGGCTCGGCCAAGCGCGGCACCGAGGGCTGGACCATGGCCATGCGCGACGCGTTCGGCCAGGCGCTCAACTACGCCAAGGGGTTCGACACGCCGCCGCCGTTCATCGTGGTGGCGGACATCGGGTACTGCTTCGACCTGTACGCCGCGTTCGACGGAACGTGGAGCTACCGCCCGTTCCCCAACGCGCAGACGTCGCGCATCTTCCTCACGTCCATCGAGAAGAACGCGGACCTCTTGCGCCGCGTGTGGACCGATCCCCTGTCGCTCGACCCGGCGCGGCAGTCGCAGCGGGTGACGCGCGAGGTGGCCGCGCATCTCGCGGGCCTGGCCAAGGCGCTGGAGGACGACGGCCACGACGCCCAGGCCATCGCCAAGTTCCTGATGCGCTGCATCTTCACCATGTTCGCCGAGGACGTGGGGCTCCTGCCCGCGCGGCTTTTCACGAACGCGGTGAAGGACCTGTGGCTGCCGAGCCCGCCGTCGTTCCCGAACGGCATCCGCAGCCTGTGGAAGTCGATGAACGAGGGCACGGACTTCGGGTTCGTGGGCAGGCTGCTCAGGTTCAACGGCGGGCTGTTCGCGCGCCAGGACGCGCTGCCGCTCAAAAAAGAGCAGCTCGCGCTCCTGCTCGAAGCCGCGAACTGCGACTGGGCCGACGTGGAGCCCGCGATCTTCGGCACGCTGCTGGAGCGCGCCCTCGACAAGGAGGAGCGCCACGCGCTCGGCGCGCACTTCACGCCCAAGGCGTACGTGGAGCGGTTGGTGCGGCCCACCATCGAGGAGCCGCTGCGCGCGGACTGGGACGTGGTGCAGGCGCACGTGCGGCAGCTCGTGGCGCAGGCCGAGGAGGAGGACGGGAAGCGCCGCAAGGAGCTGATCGCGCAGGCGCGCGGCGTGGTGCACGAGTTCCACGCCAAGCTGTGCGCGGTGCGCGTGCTCGATCCGGCGTGCGGGTCGGGCAACTTCCTGTACGTGACGCTCGATCTGTTCAAGCGGCTGGAGGGCGAGGCGCTGGCCCTGCTCCAGGGGCTGGGCGAGACGCAGACCAAGCTCGATCTCTCGACCGTGACGGTGAACCCGTCGCAGTTCCTGGGCATCGAGGTGAAGCCGTGGGCCAAGGAGATCGCGGAGCTGGTGCTGTGGATCGGCTACCTCCAGTGGCATTTCCGCACGTACGGGCGCGGCGAGGGCGACAAGAAGGCGGCGATCCCCGAGCCCGTGCTGCGCGACTACGGGAACATCGAGTGCCGCGACGCGGTGCTGGCCTACGACAGCGAGGAGCTGCTGCTCGACGAGCACGGCAAGCCCGTGACCCGCTGGGACGGCGAATCGACCAAGAAGCATCCCGTGACCGGCGAGGACGTGCCCGACGAGACGAGGACGATTCCGGTGTACCGCTACGTGAACCCGCGCAAGGCCGAGTGGCCCAAGGCGGACTTCATCGTCGGGAATCCGCCGTTCATTGGGAACAAGCGGATGCGCGATGCGCTCGGCGATGGCTATGTGGAGGCGTTGCGCCACGCCTACGACGACGTGTCGGACACCGTCGACTATGTGATGTACTGGTGGCACAAGGCTGCTGAATTGGTCCGCGCTGGGCAAATGCGCCGTTTCGGGCTCATCACGACGAACAGCATCACGCAGACGTTCAGCCGCAAGGTACTGCAAGCGCACATGAACGCGGAGAACCCGCTGTCGCTGGTGTTCGCGATCCCTAATCACCCATGGGTGGACTCGACCGAAGGGGCCGCTGTTCGCGTCGCAATGACCGCCGCCTCGGCGGGCTCTTTGCCGGGCACCCTTATGAAGGTCACGAACGAGCGCGAATCCGACGATGGGATCATTGAGGTGTCTTTCTCTACTTCTCGCGGACGTGTGCATTCGGACCTAACGGTTGGAGCCAACGTCGCGGACGCCGTCAAGTACGGGCTTCTCGCGAATCAATCGACGTCGTTCATGGGCGTAACCCTCGTCGGGAAGGGATTCATTGTGGAACCGGGTGACGCGCTTGTTGCCCCAGGCGGCCCCGCAAGTCCGTTCTTCATCGGAAGGGACCTCAATCAATTTCCTGAGGCAAAATACGTGATCGATTTTTTCGGGATGTCGGCGGAGGAAGCACAGTCGAAATTCCCAGCCCACTTCCAGAGGGTCGTTGATCGCGTAAAACCTGAAAGAGAGCAGAATTCGCGGCAGGGATATCGTGACAAATGGTGGCTCTTCGCCGAACAGAGAACGGGACTTCGTAAGGCGACTGGGGGATTAGCCCGCTACATCGCCACCTGCCGTACTGCGAGTCATCGAGTATTCCAGTTCGTGCCTGGGGATGCAGTCGTTGAGAGCACTGTTATTGCCATTGCTGTGGATGACGCGTTCGCCCTCGGAACCCTATCAAGCCGCATCCACGTTCTTTGGGCGACTCAGGCCGGTACGCGGCTCGGGGTCGGGAATGACCCTCGATACAACAATTCTGTGTGCTTCGAACCGTTCCCGTTCCCGGTCTGCGCGGACGAACAGAAGCAGCGCATCCGCGACCTAGGCGAGGCACTCGACGCGCACCGCAAGGCGCGGCAGGCCGAGCACCCGGACCTGACGATCACCGGCATGTACAACGTGCTCACGAAGCTGCGCTCGGGCGAGGCGCTGAACGCCAAGGAAAAGGTCATCCACGAGAAGGGCCTCGTCTCGGTCCTCAAGAAGATCCACGACGATCTCGACGCCGCCGTGTTCGCCGCCTACGGCTGGCCGCCCGACCTCACGGACGAGCAGATCCTGGAGCGCCTCGTGGCGCTCAACGCCGAGCGTGCCGAGGAGGAGAGGCGCGGCCTCATCCGCTGGCTGCGGCCCGAATACCAGATGAGGGTCGTGAAGGGCGCCAAGGCGGCGGTGCAGACCGAGATGGAGATAGAGGAGCCCGCCGAGCTGGTGGCCGAGGCGAAGCCCAAGAAGCGCGGGCGCAAGCCCAAGGCCGAGGCCGTCGAGGAGGTGCGCCAGAGCGTGGAGCCCCCGGCGCCGCCCGAGAACAAGCCCCCCTGGCCCAAGACCATGCCCGAGCAGATCGCCGCCGTGCGCGATCTCGTCCTCGGCTCCGGCGCGGCCTGGACCGCCGAGGCCGTGGCCCGCTCGTTCAAGTTCGCCCGCGCGGGGTCGGTCGAACCCGTGCTCGACAGCCTGGCCGCCATCGGCGTGCTCGCCGCCTACGAGAGCAAGGATGGGCGCAAGTGGAAGGCGGCGGGGAGGGGGTGAGATGACGCGAGCCCCGTCGAGATTGGGGGCAAGTCAGATTTCCCGGATCTTGGCGGCGAGGCTCTCGACCGCGCTGCGGATGGCGTCCTCGAGGGCGCGGTCCTGCATGTCGCGATCCTCGTCGGGAGTGTGTCCCTTCGCAGCCCGCGACACCGACGCCTTGCCGGTCACCATGGCGCGAAGGGCCTTGCTCGGATGGCTCATGATCGTGAGCGACACGGTCACGTCCCACACCACGTCGC
>JAQTNF010000199.1 GCA_028713995.1 Deltaproteobacteria bacterium
CGCGGTGGAGCTGACCGCGGACGACGTGGCGAACGGCGACACGGCCATCGAGCTCAACTGGGACACGCTGCCGGACGCGGTCTACAGCGTGTACAAGTGGAACGACGCGACCGAAGCGTTCGAGCTGCTCGACACGGGCGGCACGCTCGCCGGACCGCCGTTCGTCGACGACGGTGTGCCGTTCGCCGCCCCGGCCTCGAACCCGCGCGAGGAGATCGCGCCTCTGCCCTCGGGCAGCTTGTCGGTCTGGACCGAGCTCGATACCGGGCGCTTCCTCGGCACCCCTCGCGAGGGCGCGGACAGCGTGGTGATCGCGCTCGACCCCAGCGAGACGGACGGCGGCGTGGCCCCGGACGGTGGCGCCGGCGACTTCGTGGCGCGCATCCTGGTCGCCGGGGGCCGCACGGACAACACGGCCGGCGCGGGCTCGTACCTGCCCACGGCCGAATCCCTGGGCGTGCTCGCGGACGGCGGCCTCGAGCCGAAGTGGAAGGACGAGACGCCCGTGTTCACGCACGCACGGGCGTTCTACGCGCTCGTCACCACGCAGGACCGCAACACCACCCCGTTCCCGGACGAGCCGGACGAGCCGCCGTGCTCGGACTTCGACGGCGATGGGTACATCGACTGCGCCTGCGCGCCGCCCGGGACGCCGAACCTGGACTGCGACGACTCCAACCCGGACATCCACCCCGGCGCGACCGAGATCTGCGGCGACGGCATCGACCAGGACTGCGACCAGGGCTGCACCGGTACGGACCTGCCGTGCGCCTGCACAGACGACCTGGACAACGACGGGCACATCTCCGTCGAGTGCGGCGGCGACGACTGCTGCGACGACGGCACCGAGGCGTCCATGGGCTGCGACGCGACCACCGCCCCGGACATCCACCCCGGCGCAGTCGACATCTGCGACAACGGCATCGACGAGAACTGCGACGGGATCGACCCGGCGTGCACGTGCGCGGACGACCTCGACGGCGACGGCCACATCTCCATCGAGTGCGGCGGCGACGACTGCTGCGACGTGGGCACCGACACGTCCTTGGGCTGCAACGACACGACCGCGCCCGGCATCAACCCGGACGAGTTCGACCATTGCGGCAACGGCATCGACGAGAACTGCGACGGGTTCGACCCGCTCTGCTCCCCGCCCGCGCCTCCCGTGAACCGCGTCCCGCACGACCTCATCGGCGACGAGCCCGTGTACGTGCTCGCGGTCTACGGCGATGATGCGCTCGATCTCGCCGGAAACACCGGGCGCGACGACCTCGAGGCGTGCCTCGTGGACGCGACGACCGGTCGCCTCGCCTGCGGCGCCAAGTGGGTGGTGCAGTCGAAAAACGCACCCCATGCGACGTACGCCATGGACGCGCTCCTCTATTACAGCTTCATCTTCGGCTTCAACGGCGTGGACAGCGAGACCGTCACCGCGGGCGGCAGCTCGCGCACGCTGGTGAGCGCGAACGCCATCCACAGGTTCGAGCTCCTCGATCCGGATGTCGTCGTGGACAACGACATCGTGAGCGGCGCCCAGTCGGCCAACAACAACTTCGCCGTGCTGCGCGGCTACTACCCGCTCCTGCGGCTCATGTCGTACATCTACGTCGTCGGCGGCTGGACCGATGAGGGCCCGACCAACGAGGTCGAGCGCCACCAGCAGTAGAAAAGTCCATCAATCCAGTAATCCTCTCTGACCCGGATTCCTCTCGCCGTTTTCCTTTCGCGACCCGAGGAGGACGGCCCTGAGGTTCTCCCGCGTCAACAGGTCACTGTCGGCAGGACGCTCGAGAAAGACCCGAAGCTCCCTCGCCAGCGCGGCGACGTCGAGATCTTCGAGCTTGTCGAGGAGGTGGTCGCGCCATCGGGCTGCGTCGAGGCGACCCTCCCCCCGCGTCTGGTCGAGCGCGTTCTGCAAGAGGTCGAGCTTGGGGGACAGGGGAGGTCGGTGCGCCAGGAACCAGAGCAGATCGTACCAATCCCTCCCCTTCGGATAGGGGCGAGTGATGAGCGCATGCACCTTTCCCGCCATGAGGGACGACGGCGCGTAGTGCGCGAGGGCGAACGTCAGGTGCCGGTGCACGACCGTCCGCACCACATCGGCGCCCGCCGGAGGGCGCGTGTCGATCTCGATCTTGACCGCGAGCTTGTGCTCCTCCCTCTGCGCGAGCCCCGCTGCCGCGAGCAACCCGGCGACGCGGAGCCAGCCGACGTGGACCGTTCTCCTCCGGTTGAGCGTCACGCCGCAGTCGAAGCCCGCGAGCTCGAGATCGCGGCGCAGCTTCCCGAGCCAGCGCTCGGGCGCATATCGCCCCTCGTCGATGACCGAAAGGTCGAGATTCTCGGAGAACCGCGGGATGTTCTCGAGGAACCGCAGCGCCGTGCCTCCGACGAAGGCGACGGCCGCGAACGCCTCGCTCTCGTGCAGCGACCGCAACGCGAACGCCTGCACGTACTCCCGCAGCAGGTTCAGCCTGCGCGACGGATCGTCGATCCCGGCGACGAGCGCGAGCGCCGCATCTCTCACAGAGTCACCTCTCCCTCCCCGTCCTCCGCGACGACGCGCGACCACATCGCGAACGCGCGCGATATCCTCGGGCTGCCGAGCCGCAGGACCAGGGACTCAAGCTTGGCGGGATCGAGGCGCTCGTTCTGCGCAGGCCGCATCTCCCGCATCCGCGCCTCTGTCCATTCGCCGCGGGAGAGGTGCCACAGGTCGACAAGCGCCTTCTCGGGCGCCGCCACGAGCGCCTGCTCGCCCCCGATCCGCACGAAGGTGCTGCCGAAAAACAACGGGCGCTTCACGTTGCGGTACTCGAACTCGCCGAAGGCGTTCTCGAACCGCTTGGGAGACCTCGTCGTCACGCTGGTGAAGACGGGCGCGCCCTCTGGGATGAGCCCGTAGAAGGAGAGCGCCCACGCCCCGCTCAGGTACGACGGCCGATAGAGGGCGTTGGCGAGCGCGGCCGGTTGCACGGCGGTCCGCCGGTATCTCTCTGCGAGGACGTACATGCCGCGCCGGAGCGGAACGATCTTCCCTGCCCTCGCGAAACGGGAGAGCTGGTTCAGGGCCGTCGCCCTCGGTTCGCCCGAGAGCTGCAAGACCGTGGCGAGGTCGAACCACGGGAGGACCCCGACCCTTTCGACCAAGCTGTCGAAAGTCATGCTCGATAATAATCATTTTTGATGATTATTGACAATGGATTTCCGGCAGTCGCTCTCACCCGAGGATCGATCGCCCGCCCGTGCCAGCGGGTGGCGCGATCCCGAGCGCGAAGCACGCGGTCTGGAACACGTCCGTCACGTGCAGCCCCTCCACGCGGCCGAGGCGCGGCGCACCGCAGCCCGATATGACGAAGATGCCGAACGGATCGTGGTTGGCGTCGTCGGGACCGGTGTCGTTCGTCTCGGTGAAGAGGCGGCCGTGGCCCACGCCGCCGATGGACCTGCGCGAAAGGCCGTCGAAGTACGCGGTGAGATCCGGCGGGAGCCCGGTCGCGTCCGGATAGAGCTCGCGCGCAACGTGCACCTCGTTGCGCATGGGATTCCCGTCGGGCCCGTGAAGCGCGAGGAGCTTCACGCGGATCTCGTCCTCGAGCCCGCGTACGTCCGAAGGCGGCACGATCCCTCGCGGCTCGCGGCCCTCCACATTGAGGAAGATGCGACCATGGTATCCGCCCTCGCCCCAGGCGCGCGTGCGCGACCAGTCCACGCGGCACTTGTCGAGGGGTGTCGGGACGTCCGGCGTCTCCTCGAGGACCAGGTAGTCCTCGCGCGCGAGCCACTCGTTCACACAGAAGCCGCCCTCGAGCGGCCGCACGCCGTGGTCCGAGACGACCATGACGAGCGCGCCCTCGCCCGCGGCCTCCACGGTCGCCGCGATCTCCCGGTCGAGGAGCGCGTAATAGTCGCGTCCCGCGCCGCAAAAGGGATTCGACGGATCGTGGCGCGGGTGCGAAGGCAGGATGGACGCGAGCAGCCCGTGGTGCAGGCGATCCGGGCCCATGTCCACGAGCATGGCGAAGTGCGGCTCCTCGCGCTCGACGAGACCACGGAAGATCGCGAAGTGCTGGCGCGTGAGCGCGGCGCAGCCTTCGACGAGGCGGCGCTTGTCATCCGTGCGGAAGCCCCCCACGTCCACGAGGTACGGGCCATGGCGCGCCTCGAGCTCGGCCC
>JAQTNF010000200.1 GCA_028713995.1 Deltaproteobacteria bacterium
CGGTTTCGGCGCGTCGGCGAGCATGCACTCGCCGTAGGTGTCGGTGTCGATGTCCTGGCACGTGGCGGACGGCGTCGTGTTGCACGACTGGCCGGACGTCGCGTAGCTCTTCGACGGGGCCGTGGCGCCCGTGCACGTGGTGGTCCCGAACTCCTCGCACAGGGTCGCGGTCTGGTAGTCCGCCCAGGTCCCTGCGGTCGTGCACCACTGTGCCGCGGTCTTGCACCCGGCGTCGCCCGTGGCCCCGCAGTTGACGCCGGTCGCGGACGCGGGCGCCCGCTGGCACACGGTGATCTTGTCCCAGCCGTCCGCGCTCTTGAGCTGGTACACGTACTGGCCCGTGCAGTCGTGCACCGCGCAGCCGGTGTCCACCACCGTGGGGACCGCGCTGCAATAGCCGTTTCCGTTGCACGCGAAGCACGCCTGCGCGCCGCACAGCGTGGACGTCCCGGGGCCGGAGCAACTGCCGTTGTTGCACGACTCCTTGCACGCCGAATCGTCGTTCGTCACGCAATGGTCGGGATCGGCCCAGCCGTTGGTCTGGCTCAAGGTCGCGCACTCCCCAGCCGTGCCCCTGGTCCCGTCGCAGATCTGGCACTCGCCGTCGCACGGGCCGTTGCAGCACACGCCGTCCACGCAGCTCACCGCGGTCGAGCACTGGCGCAGCTCGTCGCACGCGCCGCCGTTCGCCCGCTTGGCCATGCACGCGCCGGTGGTCGTGCAGCCGGGATCCCCGGCCTGGCAACAGAAGTAGGTCGACGCGCACTTTGCGTCGCTTCCCGCGCAGTCCGTGGCGCAGGCCGAGCCGCTCGCGCACCCGAAGTGGTTGTCGCAGGCGAGCTGCGAGTCCTCGACGCAGGTTCTGAGATTGTCGCATTTGAAAGTGGACAGGGTGCCGGAGTCGCAGACGGTGTCGCACACGTCCTGCCAGGAAAGCTTGAGCGCGCATCCGCCGGCCTTGCAGTTGCCGGTGAAGCCGCAGGGACCGGTCTCGACAGCGCAATCGTCGTTCCAATCCTGGCCGTCGGTCACCTGCTTGCACGTGGCGTCCACGCCGTTGCATCCCTGGCAGGTCGAGCAGGCGGCCACAGGTGCGTCGTCGGCCGAGGATACATTCTGATCGTTGTACGCGGTGCACCCGCCCGGGCTCGAGGCCATGGCGCAGGTGGCGCACGGGCCCCCGCATGAGGCCGACTCGCAGCAGGTGTTGTCGGTGCAGTAGTCGCTCTTCTGGCACTCCCGATCATCCTGGCAGCCCACGCCGCGGTCCGTCCTGAGCACGCAGCTGAAGTTGTCGCCCACGTCGCAGAAGGAGTCGGCAGGCAGGCAGCAGTAGAACGCGTCCCCGCAATCCGTGTCCCCGGCGCAGGTGGTCTCGCACTCCTCGGTGTCCGCGCAGACGCTGCCGCCGGACACGGGGCATGGCTCGGTGTTGTCGGTCTGACACGAGTGATCGGTGCACTTCAGGAACGTGAGGACGCCTTCGAAGCAGCTCGTGCCGCAACTCGTGTTGTTGAGCTTCTTGTACTTGCACGCGCCCAGGCCGTCGCAGTCGCCTGTTGGACCGCACGGATCCGTGTCCGTGCCGCAATCGTCGTTCCAGTCCTCGTCCGTGGTCACGTCGTTGCAGTCCGAGCCCACGCCGTCGCAACCCCTGCAGGTCGGGCAGGCGGCGGGAGGCGCGTCGTTGCCGGTCTCGGTGTCCTCGTCGTTGTAAAGCATGCACTCGCCCTCGTGACCGGGCATGTCGCATGTTCGACACGGGCCGGTGCAGGTCGGAGAGCATGTGTCGGAGTCGGTGTCACTATCGGTGTCCGCGTCGGAATCGGCATCGGAATCGGCGTCGGAATCGGCGTCCGTGTCCGAATCGGTGTCACTATCGGTGTCGCCGTCGGTGTCACTATCGGTGTCGCTGTCGGTATCGCCGTCGGTATCAGCGTCGGAATCGGTGTCGGTATCAGCGTCGGAATCGGCGTCCGTGTCCGCGTCGGTGTCGCCGTCGGCGTCGGAGGCCGTGTCTCCGGCATCGCCCTCGGGAATGGCGTCGATGTCCTCGAACATGCCGCAGCCGCAGGCGAGCGCCGCGAGCGCCGTTGCAAGCGCGAAGGTCATCATGGTCTTCATGGCTAGAACCTCCCCTCGAGGACCAGACCGCCCGGGGCCGGTGCGATGCTTAACGACGCCTCGCCGCCTTTCCCGCTTCCGCCGAAGTCCGTGAACAGGACCAGCACGACCGTGGTCACGGCCGCGGCCCCGGTCAGCCCGAGCAGGGCATAGGCGCCGGCCTGCATGGCCTTGGCGTCGTCCCGCAGACCCTGGTCGTCCGGCGACTTCTTGACGTCGCTCACCTTGGAGTCCGTGGCCACGCCCAGGCCCACGGTCCCGGCGCCGAGCGCAGCCGTGGCGCCGAGCGCAACCCAGAAGTACGTGGGGGAGAGCCCTCCTTCGCCCGCTTGTGCTCCGGCTTGGGCCGGTTCCGAGCTCGCGGGCTTCGAAGGGCGAGCGGGCTTCGCAGGGGCCCTTGCGATCTCGGGTGCGGCCAGCCCTCCCACCGGGGCCTCGATCTCGGTGGAGGCGCCGCCGCGCACCAGGACGCGCGTGGACAGGATCGCCTTGCCGCCGGACAACAGCCGCACGTCGTGCGTGAGCCCGGCGGAGATGGGCACCGGCCCGGGAAGGGGCGTGCGGCCGCGCATCGCGCCGTCGACCTCAACGTCGAGCCCGTCGCGCCCCTTCACCTTGAGATCGCCCACCATGTCGCGCAGGCGCCGCAGCTCGGAGAGCACCTCCTCGCGCCGATCCGCCGGAACCTCGTCCCCGCCGTCGGCCAGGTACAGCTCGAACGCCTCGAGCGCGCGCCCGTAGTCCTTGGCCATGGCCTCGCACTGTCCGATGTTGTACTCAAGCTTCCAGGAGGGCTTGCGCGCGTAGGCCTCGCGGAACTTTTCGCCCGCCTCCCTGTACTTTCCCTCATGGTACAGGCTCTTGCCCTCCTCGAACGCGGCCTTGGCCTTGCCATCGTCTCCGGTCGTCTCCTGCGCCGCGGCGAGGCCGCAAAGCAGGAAACCCGCGAACGCGAGCGCACATGCTCCTTCCACGCGAATGTCCATGGCGGATGCTCCCTCTCAAATTGGGCGCCTCCTATATCGCACGGATGCCACGTCGCGGCAACCGGCCGACCGACGGCCGAAGACCGTCCGAACCGGTCCATTCCATCGAGCGCCGACCGGGCGAAAAACTACAGACACGGGCGGTCGCGTCGCGTAAGTTACTGCGGATCGACGACTTGAGAGGAGAACATGAAAACGCGTTTCGCCGAGGCCGTGATTCGATTCCGCTGGCCGATCCTGATCGTGACGGGCGCCATCACCATCGCCTTCGGGACCCTGCTCCCGCGCCTCAAGGCGGACGACGACGTGATGCAGTTCCTCCCGGCCGAGGATCCGCAGATCAAGCTCTTCAACCGGGTCAACGAGAAGTTCGGCGGGCTCGACGTGGCCATCGTGGGCCTCGAGGCGCGCGACATGTTCACGCCCGTCCGCCTGAACGAGGTGCGTTCCCTGACGCGGCGACTGGCCGAGGTCGACGGCGTCCACGACGTGCTGTCGTTCACCGAGGTCCCTGACCCGCGCCCCGGCCCCATCGGCCTCGCGGTCGAGCCGCTCGTGGACCACGTGCCCACGGACAAGGCCGAGCTCGCGGCGCTCAAGAAGAAGGTTCTCGCCAACGACAACGCGGTCGGCAACCTGATCTCCAAGGACGGCGAGGCCGCCATGATCCTGTGCTTCCTGGGCGGTAAGCGAGCCGCGGTGAACATCGCCGCGGATATCAAGGAGGTCTCGGGCAAGCGCTGGACCGGCGAGTCGATCTATTATGCCGGCGCGCCGTTCATCCGCCTGCACGTGGTGGGCGGGACCAAGGCCGATCTGGCGCGGCTCACGCCGGTCGTGGTCGTCGTGGTGACGCTGATCACGCTTTTGCTCTTTCCAAAGCCGCTCGGCGTGCTCCTCAGCCTGGGCGTGGTGGGCATCGCGCTCGTGTGGACGCTCGGCATCTTCGTGCTGCGCGGCAGGCAGAT
>JAQTNF010000201.1 GCA_028713995.1 Deltaproteobacteria bacterium
GGAATCGGCGGAGGAGGCGGGGGTGGCGGCGGCGATCTGGGAGACATCGCGGCGCTCGTCTACCTGCTCGTGGCCTACCCGCAGGTGGGGGTACCGGTCGTCATCATCGTCATCGTCGCGGCCATCGTGCAGCGCGCGCGCAACCCGGAGCGCACCACACGACGTGCGGTCGGGCGGCTCGAGGAGATGGACCGCCCGGACACGTCGGCCCTGGCCGGGATCAAGGAGCGCGATCCCGGCTTCGACGAGGGTGCGTTTCTCGCCAGGTTCGGCAGGTTGGAGACCGCGGTGCAGGAGGCCTGGGCGCGCGGCGATATGGCACGGACGCGCCCCCTGCTCAGCGACGGGCTCACGCGCAGGTTCGAGACCCAGCTCGCCATCATGAGACGTCAGGGCGTGCGCGACGCGCTCGCCGACCATCGCATCCTTGAAAGTCGCATCCACGCGGTCGAGACCGACTCCCATTTCGACACGATCCACGTTGCCGTGCGGGCAGAGGCGCGCGACACCGAAGTGGCCGCGTCGTTCTCCTTCGACGAGGCCACGGCCACGGCCCGCAAAGCGCCGTTGCGTCCCTACGCCGAGATCTGGTCGGTCCTGCGACGTCCCGGGGTCAAGACCTTGCAGAGCGAAGGAGCGTTCGGGGCGCAGTGCCCGAACTGCGGCGGAGCCCTGCCGGCCAGCCAATCCACGCGGTGCGAGCACTGCAAGGCGCTCGTCAACTCGGGCGACTACGACTGGGTCGCGGCCGAGATCACGCAGCCCGAGGAGTGGCGCCCAGGCTCGACCGGGCAGGTCCCGGGCCTCGATGAGCTGTCCGCGCGCGATCCCGGCTTCAACCGGCAGGCGGCCGAGGATCGGGCTTCGTACCTGTTCTGGCGGTGGATCGAGGCGCTCGTGGGCGCGGACGCGAAGCCCCTCGCCAAGTGCGCCACGCCCGAGCTGCGCGCCCGCATCGCAGAGCAGGTCAAGGCCGGCCCCGCGGCGCTGCACAAGGTCGCGGTGGGCGCGGTGGATCTCATGGCCGTGGCCGCCGGAGAGGAGGGCGGCCGCGACCTCGTGTACGCGAAGATCCTGTGGAGCAGCGCGAGATCGAACAAGGACGCGGCCTTCCCGTCGGCGCACGTGCTCGTGCTCGGGCGCCGCGCCGGAGCCAAGGACGACGGCGGGCTCTCACACGCGCGCTGCCCGTCGTGCCACGGACCGCTCACCGAGAACGACTCTCCCAAGTGCGACTACTGCGGCGAGAACCTCTCGGCCGGGGACGCGGACTTCGTGCTCGACGACGTGAAGCGTCCCGAGGAGATCCGGGTCGCGCGCTCCGCTGGCGACGCGGCGGACGGCGCCGAGGAGATGGCGAGCCGCTGGATCCCGGACATGGGCAGCCGGCGCGAGCGCAACCTCCTGCTCATGCGCATGGCCGCGGTGGTCGTGGCGGACGGCCAGATCACGCGCGCCGAGCGCAAGCTGCTCTCCGCGTGCGCCAAGCGCTGGAGCGTGCCCCTTGAGGTGGTGGAGCCCATCCTGACCGGCGCGGTGCCTGCCGACGTGTCGGACACCATGAAACCCTCGAACCCGTCCGGGTTCCTGGCCGGCCTCGTCGCCGCCGCGCTCGTCGACGGCCGCATCGACTCCCGCGAGGACAAGCTCCTGCGGGGCGTGGGCAAGGATCTCGGCCTCGACGACGCCGCGGTGCAAGTCATGATCGATTCCATGAAGGCCCGTGCAAAAGCCCTGCAGTCCGTCCGCGTGGGGCGATAGGTTCCCGGCCGGAGGAAATTGCCGCCCGACCCGCTTTCGGATACTCTCGTTCGAACAGTGAACAGGAGGAAGCCATGTGTAAGTCGCTACTTATCGCGTTTCTCTTCGTTCCCGCGGGCGCGGCATTCGGTTGCAGCAGCAGCAACGGCGGAGGCGCGGACGCGGGCGGGACGTGCGGCGCCGGGAAGTGGGCATGTGTGACAGGGGAGTGCATCGACGAATCGTATGTCTGCGACGGGCAGGATGACTGCGCGGGTGGAGAAGACGAGCTCAATTGCGGCTCTGACGGCGGCGCGGACGCGAGCTCGGATTCGGATACCGATACCGATACCGATACGGACGCCGATACCGATGGCGATACCGACACGGACGGCGACACGGATACGGACGGCGACGCGGATACGGACAGTGACACGGACGCCGACGCGGACGCCGACAGTGATTCCGACACGGACGCCGACGCGGACGCCGACGGTGACTCCGACTCGGACAGTGATTCGGATTCGGACAGCGACACGTTGCACTGTGTCCCGACCACGAGCGACGCCAATGCCGCTTGCAGCACGCAGAACTGTTGTGGGTTTACGGCCAATCCGGGCGCCTCATGCACGATCAAGGGCAGCATGTGCAGCTGCACCTGGGCGAACGGGAGCTGGGGCAGCAACACCGTGGCGTGTGAGGGATTGGGGACGGCCTCGGCCTCGTGCTTCTGCGTCGGAACCTGACACGTATCGCCTTTGTCCGCCGGCGGGATTCAAGAGGTCGCAGTGAGCACGTATATCGGCCGGGTCCTGGAGGGGAAGTACCGGCTCATCCGCCTCCTCGGAGCGGGCGGGATGGGGGAAGTGTACGAGGCCCACCACGCGCTCATCGACCGCAGGCTCGCGGTCAAGCTGCTGCACCCGGAGTACGCCGGCGAGGAGGACGTGGTGCGGCGCTTCCAGCGCGAGGCCAAGGCGTCCACGGCCATCGGCCACGAGCACATCATCGACATCACGGACATGGGAGTCGCGGACACGGGCGAGCTCTTCATCGTGATGGAGTACCTGGAGGGCAGGAGCCTCGGGCAGGTGATGGAGGACGAGGGCGCGCTCGCGCCGGGCCGGGCGTGCCACGTCATGGCGCAGATGCTCTCGGCCCTGGAGGCGGCCCATGGGAAGGGCATCATCCACAGGGATCTCAAGCCCGACAACGTCTTCCTGACGCACCGCGGCCCGGACGCGGACTACGTGAAGCTCCTCGACTTCGGCATCTCCAAGGTCAAAACATCCGACGATGGCATGACCAAGGGGCTCACGCGCACGGGGCAGATCCTCGGCACACCCTCGTACATGTCGCCCGAGCAGGCGCGCGGCGAGACCAACGTCACCGCGTCGACCGACATCTACTCGGCCGGCGTCATTTTGTACGAGATCCTGACCGGGGTGCTGCCGTACGAGGGGCCGTCGTTCCCCGCGCTGCTCATCAAGATCCTCACCGAGGAGGCCGCCGACCCGCTGACGCTCAAGCCCGATCTCCCGCCCGCGCTGGCCGACGCGATCCGGGTCGCCATGTCCAAGGATCCGGCCGACCGATTTCCGGACGTCGCGTCGTTCCGGACGGCCCTTGCGCCGTTCTCGAAGGAGAACATGCCGGCCGGGAGCATGGTCAAGAACGTTATCCCTGACATGCCGCCGAGAGGCGCACGCAGCCCGGTGCGCAAGACACCGGCGCGGCTCGCCACGACCCCGCTCGATCTCGTGCGGACCTCGCCCGCCCGAAAGCGTGGGAAAATGCGGGTCGTCGCGGGGATCCTTTCCGCAACGGCGATCCTGCTGGTCGGGTTCGTGGCCTACCTGGCTTTCTCGCGCCCGAACGGCCAGTCCGCGCCCGCTCCGGCCGCACCCGCTCCGTTGGCTTCTGTGGCCGCGCCGCCCGTCGTTCCCGCGCCGCCGATCGTAACGCCCGCTCCCGCGCCGATTCCCGCTCCCGCGCAGACCGCGGATCCGAAAGCCCCGGTCGGGAAGGGGCGGAAGACCGCGCACGAGCCGACCGCGATCAAGGTTCCTGCCGCCAAGCCCTCTTCCGAGTCCGATAAGCCGCCCCCCTCGCCCGCCAAACGGGGCAAGGATGAGCGCGATCTCGACGAGGTCTCTCCCTGGTGAGCCTGCGCTACGGCCACCGGAACACGAGGCCGAGCATGAAGCGAGCGTCGGTGGTGTGCGGCGCGAAGGATACGAATCTCAGTCCGGCGTCTTGTT
>JAQTNF010000202.1 GCA_028713995.1 Deltaproteobacteria bacterium
GCGGCAGCGGCCTGCCAGTCGGCCGCCTCGTCATTTGTGTACAGCTTCGAGAACGGCGAGCCGGCCACGACCTTGTACGGCTCTCCGAGCTGCTGGAGCGTGGGCGCTCCCACGGCCAACGCCTCTGCTCCGTCCACGGCGCAGTCCGGCTCGCAACTCCTCGGATGCCCGCGTACGACCGTGTATTCGAACAGCCTGTCGTACACCACGAACTGGGCCGAAGGTCCCCGCACGAGCGTCTGGGAGGGCTTCAAGATCTCCCAATGCTCGGGCCAGAACGTGAGCGTGCACTTCTACATGTGGACCGACATCGAGCCGAACGCGGCCGGGTGTCCGGACGGCGTGTGGTGGGAGATCTCGACCGACGGCGGGTACACCTGGACCGCGGTGCCCACGTCCGTGCCGTTCACGGACGCGTACGGCAACTGGTGCCTGCTGAATTCGGGGTGGCTCGAGCACACGTACACCCTGCCGGCCGCGTATCTGAACGATCAGTTCCGCATGCGCTGGGTGTTCTACTCCAACAGCCAGAACCGTTTCCGCGGCCCGTTCGTGGACAACGTGCACCTGGTGAAGAACTGAACCACAGCGGCGGCCCTGGAGTGTTTTTTTGCGACACATGAATTCTCTTTGGACCGAGAAACCACGGGCCGTTTTCACTGGCTCCAAAGAGGTTGACACTGCCCGAAGAACGACCTATTCAACCCTCGGCAGGCCGCTCAAGGCCCGCAAAAAACGGCCCAATAAGCCGGGAGTTTCACCAACCAGGAGACGGACATGAACACTGACGCGATGTGCGAGAAGGTCATCCAGAGAAACCCGAACGAGCCGGAGTTCCACCAGGCGGTGAAGGAGGTTTTCGAGACCCTCGGACCGGTGCTCGACAAGCACCCCGAGTTCCGCGCCGCCAAGATCCTGGAGCGGATCGCGGAGCCCGAGCGGCTCATCATGTTCCGTGTGCCCTGGCAGGATGATCGCGGCGAGGTCCACATCAACCGCGGCTACCGCATCGAGATGAACAGCGCGATCGGCCCGTACAAAGGCGGCCTGCGCTTCCACCCCACGGTCAACCTGAGCATCCTCAAGTTCCTGGCCTTCGAGCAGGTCTTCAAGAACAGCCTCACGACCCTGCCCATGGGCGGCGGCAAGGGCGGCTCCGACTTCGATCCCAAGGGCAAGTCGGACAGCGAGGTCATGCGCTTCTGCCAGAGCTTCATGTGCGAGCTCTTCCGCCACATCGGCCCGGACACGGACGTGCCGGCGGGCGACATCGGCGTGGGCGGCCGCGAGATCGGCTTCCTGTTCGGCATGTACAAGAGGCTGCGCAACGAGTTCACGGGCGTGCTCACGGGCAAGGGCCGCAACTGGGGCGGCAGCCTGATCCGGCCCGAGGCCACCGGCTACGGTCAGGTCTACTTCGCGGCCGAGATGCTCGCCACGCGCAAGAAGGAGTTCAAGGGCTTGAAGGCTCTCGTGTCCGGGTCCGGCAACGTGGCCCAGTACGCGGTGGAGAAGGTCAACGCGCTCGGCGGCAAGGTCATCACCATGTCCGACTCCAACGGGTTCATCATGGATGAGGAAGGCATCAACGCCGAGAAGCTGGCCTACGTGATGGATCTCAAGAACGTGAAGCGCGGCCGTATCAGCGAGTACGTGAAGAAGTACACCAAGGCCAAGTACCAGGCCATCGACCCCTCGCTCGACCACAACCCGCTGTGGGCGGTGAAGGCCGACGTGGCCCTGCCCGCGGCGACGCAGAACGAGGTCAACGGCAAGGACGCCCAGAACCTGGTGAAGAACGGCGTCTTCTGCGTGTCCGAGGGCTCGAACATGCCGACCACGCCCGAGGGCGCGAAGGTCTTCCTCGAGAACAAGGTCCTGTACGGACCCGGCAAGGCGGCGAACGCCGGCGGCGTGGCCACCTCCGGCCTCGAGATGTCGCAGAACAGCATTCGTTACTCCTGGACCCGCGAGGAGGTCGACCAGAAGCTCCACGGCATCATGAAGTCGATCCACAAGAACTGCCTGGAGGCCGCCGAGAAGTACGGCATGCCGGGCAATTACGTGGCCGGCGCGAACATCGCGGGCTTCCTCAAGGTGGCCACGTCGATGCTCGACCAGGGCCTCGTCTGATCTCCCCGATTCCCGCTCCTTAAGAGTTCCCCAAAGACCCTCCAAGGCAGGCCGATGACACAGTCGAGCCGGTCGTGCTACCACACGTCCATGGACGAGGATCTCTTCTCACGCGCGGCAAGAGGCGACCCGGCGCTGACGCCGCTCGCGGAGCGCATGCGCCCTTGCTCCCTCGACGAGCTCGAGGGACAGGCGCACATCCTCGGCCCCGGGCGCTTCCTCGCCCAGGCCATCGCCTCGGACCGGGTGCCGTCGCTCGTGCTCTCGGGCCCGCCCGGAACGGGCAAGACCACGCTCGCGCGCCTGCTCGCGCACCACACGAAGGCGCGCTTCGCGCCGCTCTCGGCCGTGGCGGCCAGCATCAAGGAGGTGCGCGAGGTGGTCGCCGCGGCGGACGAGGCGCGCCGCATGGGGAGGCAGCGCACGATCCTCTTCATCGACGAGATCCACCGCTTCAACAAGGCGCAGCAGGACTCGCTCCTTCCGAGCGTGGAGGCGGGCGTGGTGACGCTCGTGGGCGCCACCACCGAGAACCCGTCGTTCTCGGTCATCCCGGCGCTGCTCTCGCGCTGCAAGGTGCTGGTGCTCGAGCCGCTCTCGAGCGATGAGATCCTGCGCATTGTGTCGCGTGCGCTCGCGGACAAGGAACGCGGGCTCGGCACCCTCGACGTGGCTTTCGACGACGACGCGCTGGGGTTCATCGCGCGGTGGGCGCGCGGCGACGCACGCTACGCGCTCACGGCCCTCGATATCGCGGCCCGCCACGCGCTCGACAGGGGCGCTCCGGCGCGGGTGGACGTGGCGTGCGTGGAGGAGGCGGCGCAAGCCAAGGCCCTGCTCTACGACAAGGCCGGCGAGGAGCACTACAACGTGGTCTCCGCGTTCATCAAGAGCCTGCGCGGCTCGGATCCGGACGCGGCGCTCTACTGGATGTTCCGCATGATCGAGGCGGGCGAGGACCCGCTCTTCGTGCTGCGGCGCATGATCATCTTCGCCTCCGAGGACGTGGGCAACGCGGATCCGCACGCGCTTCAGGTGGTGATGGCCGCGGACGCCGCGTTCCAGCGCATCGGGCTTCCCGAAGGCCGCTTCCCGCTCGCGCAGGCTTGCACGTACCTCGCCTGCGCCGCGAAGTCGAACGCCCAGGTCGAGGCCATCTCAGGCCCTCGCCGCGACATTTCCGAGCGTGGTCCCTTGCCCGTGCCGTTCCGCTTTCGCAATGCGCCCACCAAGCTCATGAAGGAGTGGGGCTACGGCGACGGGTACCGCTACCCGCACTCCGAGGGCGGCTACGCGCGCGGCGAGACCTACCTGCCGGACGACCTCGCGGGCAGGCGCTATTACGTGCCCCGGGAGTCGGGCGTGGAGGCCAAGATTGCAAAGCGCCTGCGCTGGCTACGCGGCGAGGGCGACGAGGAGCCATAAGGAATCCCTCATGTCCAACGACCCCAAGATGCCGCCGCCTCCCATCGTGCCCAAGCGGCCCGACACGAAGCGCATCCCGCGTCCGGACGCGGATCAGACCGGCGTGCAGCGCGTGCCCGGGCGGACCATGACGGGTTTCGCGCCCCCGGTCCCGCCGCCCCCGCCCCCGGTCGCGCCCAAGCCGGTTGTGATGCCCGAGCGGCTTCGCGTCGAGCGCGGCGGAATGATCGGGGCCATCCTCGTCGAGAACAACCTGCTCACGGACGAGCAGAGGCAGCAATGCCTGGCCGCGCAGGCCAGGTCCGACGGGTCCATGCATTTCGGCGAGATCGCGGTCCGGCTCGGCTTCATCACCAAGGAGATCCTCGCGATCGTGCTCGACGCGCAGAAGAAGTACGTCCACCAGGTACGCGAGGAGCAGTCGCGCATGATCCCGCTC
>JAQTNF010000203.1:0-1501 GCA_028713995.1 Deltaproteobacteria bacterium
CCACACTCAAGCGCGACGTCTTCCTCTTCCCCCCGCTCCTCCTCGACAAAGTCGGACCCCTGCCTCAAACCCTCGGCCCACACTTGCCCTCCCTCAAGGTGGGTCACGATGTCCTGGCTCATTACCGTTGTTCGGGAATCGAAAGGGGAGGTGCGGCTACTGCGCGAGCTTGTCCTTCATCTTCTGCATGAGCGCGGTCCAGCCCTGCTCCACGATGATCTTGTTGAACTGGGAGCGGTAGTTCGAGACCAGGCTCACGCCGTCCGTGACCATGTCGACCACGATCCACTCGCGACCGTGCTTGCGCAGCCTGTACGCGATCTCTGTCTTGGAGTCGCGCGGGCCCGAGCCGGCGGCGACCACCGTCACCACTGTCGCGTCGTTCCCGTTCAACTCCTCCGACGTGTACGTGACCATGTGGTTGCGCGTGTCCTTGAGCCGCGTGACCACGCTCTTTTCGATGAGCGCCTGCAGCGTGCCGACGAACTCCTTGCGCTCGGCCTCGGAGCGTGTGCCCCAATGCTTGCCGAGAGAGTCCCTGCACAGGGTCTCGAAATCGAGCAGGTCGTCGACGACCGACAGGATCTTCGATTCGTTGGCCTTGGTGTCGGCGAGGAGCGGCTTCAAGCGCCCGTCCATGGCTTTCACGAACGCGGTGGGGCTGGCCTGGGCCGCAGCGACGCCGCTCGATACCACGAACAAGGTGACGGTCAGGGCGATGATGTGTCTCGCTTTCAACATGGCTCGTTCTCCCTTCGACCCTTGCTTCGCTCCTCTCATGGATTCTGACTCCCGGAAGGGGCCTTGTATTCATCCCCGGCCTCACGCGCGCCGGTCACCTTGCGCAGCTCCGCGAGGCCTACGTTGTAGTCGTGCGTCATCTTGTAGATGGATCCCATGATCGCGAAATACTCCTTGAGCGCATCCCTCACGTCCTTGGCCGAGTTCAGGCCCGCCGCGTGTCCCTGGATGACCGCGGCGATCCACCCCTTGAGCGAGCGCCGCGACTTTTCGAGGGCCGCGAGCCCGTCGCGGGCGGCCGCGGTCGCGAGGAACGTCTTCTCGACCTCGAGCATGATGCCGTCGAGCGCGGCCTGCTGGTCCGTGGAGAGCGCGGCGAGCTCGGCCTTGGCCTGGTCGAGCTTGTAGATGTCCAGGCCGAAGTCGAGGTCGTAGGAGAGCACGAGGCCGGCGCCCCAGGACGGCCCGTAGTTGTAGTCGTCCTTGAGCGTCCAGTTGTCGATGTCCGGGCGGCCGGGCGTCCAGCCGTACCGGAACTCGCCGGCCAGGGCGAGATCCGGGAAGAAGCCCGACTCGCGCATCTCGACCTTGGCCTCCATGGCCTTGACCGCGTGTTCGAGGGCCTTCAGCTCGGGCCGGTTGTGGAGGGCCGATTTCTTGTATTCCTCGAGCGGGCGGAGCTCGGCCTTGGCGCGCTCCTGCGGCACGTCCAGGATGTCGACGCGGTCGCGGTCGACCCCGCCCACAAGGAAGCGCAGGG
>JAQTNF010000203.1:1511-3926 GCA_028713995.1 Deltaproteobacteria bacterium
CCTGCACCTCGATGCCGTCCACCTCTCCCTCGAACACCTTGAGCTTGAGGAGATCCACCTCGGTGGCCGTGCCCTCCTGGGCGGCCAGGTCGGCCTCCACCTTTTCGCGCGCCTTGACGAGGTGCGCGCGACCCTCGCCGATGGAGTAGAGCATTTCCCGCGCGCCGCTCACCGCCTCGTAGGCCTGCTCGACCTGAAAGCGCACCTTGTCTTCGAACGCGGGGATCTCGGCTTCCTTGGCCTTGTAGGCCTCCTGAATCGCGTCCCTGGCGTTGGAGATCTTGCCGAACGTGTAGATGGGCACGCCGCCTTCGACCTTGAGCTGGATGGTGGGACCCCATTTCGTGGCGTCGTAGGAGTCCTCGGAAAGGCCGGAGTAGCCCTTCCCGCCGGCGTCCGAGCAGTTGCGCACCACGCCCATGGAATCGTAATAGTCCTCATCGATGCACTTGTCCGGCACCACGGAGAAGAAGCCTTCCGCCGAGAAATCGGAGAACTGGGCCCAGAAAGCCTGCTCGACCTGGGCGTCGAGGGCCGCGAGCCTGTGCCGCTCGGACATGAGAGTGCGGCTGTTGGCGAGCGCGCGCCTCACGCACTCGGCCAGGCCGAGCCTGAGAGGCTCCCTGGGTTTTGCGTCCTTGGTCTGCCCGAGCGCGGCGCACGGCAGCGTCACGGCAACGAGCAGCAGCGCGAGCACCTTTTTCATGGCCCCGGGTATACCAGGACTCCCGGCGGCACGAAAGCGGGATGGCTCGCGTCCGTGGCCGTGTGGTAGACAACCACGCATGCGCGCCGCCTTCCGAAACGCTCTTGTCCGGCTGCTCGTGCTGTGCGCGACGCTCGCCGCCGTGCCCGTGCGGGCCCAGATGCTCAACGATCACCACTACCCGGTCGGGCACCGGGCGGGCGGCATGGGCGGGGCCGCGGTGGCCATGTCCGGCGACGCCGCGATCGCGTTCTACAATCCGGCCGGGCTCGGCTACCTGGAGGCCGAGAGCTTCTCGGCGTCCGTGGCCGGCTACGGCGTGATGCAGCTCGACGTGCCGCACATGGCCAAGCTCTCGGACGCCGAAGGCGGCCGGACGGCCACGTCGGGGGAGGGCGCGTCGTACTCCCTCCAGGCGTTCCCGACCGCCACGTCATACACCAACGTGTTTGCCGAGCGCGGCGGCGCGCGGCACGTCATCTCCGCGCTCATGACCGTGCCGGACCTGGAGGACTATCGGTTCTCGTCGTCGCTCGTGTCCGCAGACCCCAAGATCAGCTGGCACATGGAGCACCGCACCACCGTGCGCAACTACTGGCTCGGGCTCGCTTACGGCGTTGGCTACGAGAAGGTGTCGTTCGGGCTCGCGCTCTTCTTCCCTCTTCTCATCGCCGAGCAGATGACCAAGGAGTCGTTCGCCACGCAGGGCGCCCTCACGTCCACGTACCGCAACTACTGGAGCTACAGCCTGTCCTTCACGCCGCAGGTCGGGGTCCAGGTGCGGCCCACGCCGCGCTGGCGCCTGGGCGCCTCGCTCGCCGCGCCGTCGGTGGAGCTCGGCCACTTCGGTGAATACCATTCCGAGATCGAGCGGACGACGCCCACGGGCATGGAGTGGGTGCGCTTCGAGAGCAGCTCGTTCCACGTGGCGGACAAGCAACCGTGGCGATTGCGCATGGGCGCGGGCTACGAGGTGCGCAAGACGTTCGCCGTCGCGCTCGACGTGAGCGTGTACGGCCCGGTCAAGACCTACGACCGCATCCCCGCGTTCAAGGCCACGCGCTCGGACAACCGGACCTTTGCCGAGGAGACGGTCAGGCTCCCGGGCGAGGACGAGGTGACGCGCGTGATGACGCCCCAGCTCAACCTGGGGTTCGAATACTGGATCACCGACGAGGTGCCGGTGCGCATCGGCGGCTTCACCAACTGGTCGTCGTCCGTGTCGCTCGCGGACGAGAAGGCGCTCGCCCCGCTCTTCGGCAACGACGGCGTGCAGCGTCCCAAGGGCAGCGAGCCGCCCCGGTTGCAAGGGGGAGGGGGCGTGCTCGGCGTGGGGCTCGTCCAGGAGGACCAGCGTTCGTGGTTCGTGGCGCTGTCGGTGGCGTACCTCAAGGGCGAGATCCACGGCGTGCTCATCAAGGACGTGGACACCCTCGAGACCGCGCCGTTCGACACCGAGGCGTCAGCCATCGTGGGCGTGCTCCTCGTGGCCGGCACGTTCGAGATCATGCCCATCCGGCTCGCGTTTCCGGGATGAGGCGAGGCTTTCATTCCTGTAACGCCTGTCACAAATGTTCCCAGCTTTTTGTCACATTTGTTCTCGGTCTCATTTTTTTGTCCGTTCTTATCCCGTATTTGCCTTGACAGGTCTTGAGCACGCGAGAGACAGTTTTTGTTGAAATAAGGGAGTGGTTGCGAGGGAGATGCGA
>JAQTNF010000204.1 GCA_028713995.1 Deltaproteobacteria bacterium
CGCGCCGTCGTGCGTCAGCCTCGGGGCGAACCCGGAGAACTGCGGCCGGTGCGGACGGTCCTGTTCCGAGAACGCGTGGTGCAAGGCCGGGCGCTGCGCGCCGCGCACAGGAGAGCTCTGCTCCCTGGCGTGCGGAGCCTCGAGGTCGTGCTTCTACGACCTCTTCGGCTTCCCGCGCTGCGTGGAGACGCAACAGAGCAGGTGGAACTGCGGGGCGTATGGCCACGTCTGCGGGTGCAGTGAAACCTGCGTGGGTGGGCGCTGCGTGCCCTTGCTGTCGGTCGTGGATCCCTGCCCGTTCGGCCTCGTGAACTGCGGAGGCGAGCTCGGCCTGAGCTGCCAGAACCTGAAGACGGATCCCCGAAACTGCGGAGGCTGCGGCCTGTCCTGTCCGGGCGGCGCGACCTGCGCGAACGGGTCGTGCCTCATCAAGGACGAGCAGGGCATCCCGGACAACTGCGGCGGGGAGGAGCCCTGACATGGAACCGATCGCGAAAAGAACCGTGGCGCTCGCTCTCGCCGCGACGCTGTGCGGGTGCTCGTCCTGCTCGGGCGACAAGGCCAAGGCCGACGGCGGGACGGGCACGGGCTCGGACAGCGAGACGGACACCTGGCACGACTTCGACGCGGGCCCGCAGGTCCCGTGCCAGGGAACCGCGAAGCCCGGGGAGATCTGCATCCCGGGCGGCACGTTCCTCATGGGGTGCGCGCCGCAGGACAAGGAGTGCGAGGACAACGAGAAGCCGCTTCACAAGGTCACGCTGAGCCCGTTCTACATCGACGAGGATGAGACCACGTGGCAGACGTTTGTGCCGTTCCTGAACACTCTGCGCGACGGCTACGTGCGGGAGGATAATTACGTATACGATGCCAAGACCGGGCAATGGGCTGGTCTCGTATGGGACAATCAGAACATCCTCATCGTCGGTTTGAACGACAAGGGGGACTACGAGCTCGGTGCCGTTTCCGGTCCTGGGAACTGGGCGGTCTGGCTGACGCCGGAGGCGTCGGTGGGAGGCGTGAGCCAGCTCGGCGCGGAGCTGTACTGCGCGTCGCTGGGCAAGCGGCTCCCGACCGAGGCGGAGTGGGAACACGCGGCTCGCGGGAACACGCTGAACATCTACCCGTGCAGCGAGAGCGAGCGGACGTGCGGCATGGCGGACTGGGGGTTGTGCGCCGGCGAGAAATCGGAGTGCGGCGACCTCTATTCTGGGGCTTGCGCGCCGCTGGATCCGGGTGGAGGCTTCGAGTGCCTGTCACCGTATGGCGCGAAACGCATGGTGGGCAACGCGGCTGAGTGGGTGCAGGACCAGCTCAGCGGAGACTACTCCTGGTGCGCGAACGGGTGCGTGGATCCGCCTCCCGCCAAGGGCGGTCTGCCCATCTCCAAGGGCGGCGGGATCGGCTCTTGGGGGAATGGAATCCGCATCTCGTATCGTTTGACATTGGTCGGCCCGACAGGGGTGTACGTCGGTCTTCGGTGCGCCCGGGACGGGATCGAGCACGACACGGATTCCGACGCTGGCGTGGACTCGGGTGTGAAGAGCTCACCTTGAAGTTGCAGCAGGTGCGCTGTGCATCAAAGGCATCCCGGACAACTGCGGCGACGAGGAGCCCTGACATGGAGCCGATCGCGAAAAGAGTCGTCAGGCTCACGATTGCGCTTGCCGCGGCGCTGTGCGGCTGCTCGTCCTGCTCGGGCGACAAGGCCAAGGCCGACGGCGGCACCGGAACGGGCTCGGACAGCGAGACGGACACCTGGCACGACTTTGATGCCGGCCCGCAGGTCCCGTGCGAGGGGATCGCGAAGCCCGGAGAGATCTGCATACCCGGCCGAACGTTCCTCATGGGGTGCGCGCCGCAGGACAAGGAGTGCGAGGACAACGAGAAGCCGCTTCACAAGGTCACGCTGAGCCCGTTCTACATCGACGAGGACGAGACCACGTGGCAGACGTTCGTGCCATTCCTGAACACTCTGCGCGACGGGTACGTGCGGGAGAACAACTACGTCACCACGGCCGGGGCCGAGCCAGAGTCGATCTGGGAGAACCAGCACATCCTCATCGTGGGTCTCAACGACAAGGGAGATTACGAATTCGGATCTGTTTCCGGTCCCGGGGATTGGGCCGTGTGGCTGACGCCCGAGGCATCGGCGGGAGGCGTGAGCCAACTCGGCGCGGCCTTGTACTGCGCGTCGCTGGGCAAGCGGCTTCCGACCGAGGCGGAGTGGGAGCACGCGGCCCGCGGGAACACGTTGAACATCTACCCGTGCAGCGAGAGCGAGCGGACGTGCGGGATGGCGGACTGGGGGTTGTGCGCCGGCGAGAAATCGGAGTGCGGAGATCTCTACTATAATACATGTGCGCCGCTGGATCCGGGTGGAGGATTCGAGTGCCTGTCACCGTATGGCGCGAAACGCATGGTGGGCAACGCGGTGGAGTGGGTTCAGGACCAGCTCAGCGGGGATTATTCCTGGTGCAAGGATGGTTGTGTGGACCCGCATTCTCCCAAGGTTGGTTGGCCCATCCTCAAGGGCGGCGGGATTGGTTCATGGGGCTTCATGATCCGCATTTCGTATCGCATGAGTTTATCTGGTCCGACCGGGGCGTATGTCGGCGTCCGCTGCGCCCGGGACGGGATCGAGCACGACACAGATTCCGACGCTGGCGTGGACGCGAGTGTGAAGATTTCCAGATGACGCGGAGCAAGAACGGAGTCGTTGGATCTGGAATCATCCATGCGGTTGTGCTGAGTCTCCGGCCTGAATGGGTTGTATCCCCGGACAGGAACCGATCCTGTCGGGAGATGCATCGTTGAGTCTCCGGACAGGGAGGGGTGCAGACAGGGATACGACCTGATCGGTTCGGGCAATGCGTCGTTGAGTCTTCGGACAGGACGAGTTGCAGACAGGGATACGACCCGATCGGTTCCAGGTACCGACCGGGGCGGTCGAGGGAATCAGACGGACGCGGACGCCGACGGGACGGCTTCAGTCTCGGGCGGCTGGGACGCGCGGCGCGAGAAGTATTCGATCAGCTCCGGCACGAGACCCGAGAGCCGCGGGTCGAACTTCTCCTCGCTGCGCACGAAGGCGAGCACGCGGCGCAGGGCGTCGTGGGCGCGGGCGTTGACGATGATCTCGACCTGGGACACGCGCAGCGCCGCGGCCCTGACGTCGGTGCTCATGCCGCTCACGGCTTCGGTCTCGCGCGCCAGGGCGTCGAGGTCTTCGGCCGTGACGTTGGCCGGGCGCAGGCGCTCCGGGTTCTTGCGCATGGCGTCCGCCACGATGGTGCAGACCGGGCTGACGCCCTTGCGGGCTTTGGGCAGGCGCAGCACCTGGGCGTGCGAGAGGCGTCCCGCCTCGGGCGGGATCGCGACGAAGTCGGGCAGGGCGATGGTGACGGTTCCTTCCTTGATCTCTGGCATGACGGGATCCTTTTCTCACCCTACGAAGCGCGCAGCGCGAAGTAGGGGTTGGGGGAACAGCGCGCCTGGATCGCGTTGCTCCGGGTTTCGTCCCTCTCATCGGCCGCTCGGGGGGGAGAGTTGCGTAAAAAGTGAAGGGGGCGGGAAAAAGATTCTTCCGGATCGCGCTGGGGTTCCTTGTGCCTTGCCCGTCCTGATCGCCGCGGCCACGAGGGCCACGGCAACGATGCCTGTACGACTTGAGCAAGCTGATTGAGCCATCGGCAAGCCCTCGCGGGCTCGAGATCGCCGAGGCAGCCCGACAGGGCTTGCTCCGAAGCGCCTTGCGCGAAGGAGCATCGTTGCCGCGGGGCTCGTCCCCGCGGAAGATGAGGGCCGCGGGCTCTCTGGAAGTGTCCAGGTGCTCCTG
>JAQTNF010000205.1 GCA_028713995.1 Deltaproteobacteria bacterium
GCGGCCTCGCGGCTCAAATCCACATCGAGCGCCGGGCACGCGAATCCCGTTTGCGCGAGAGCGGCCCTGAGCCGCGACACCGAGGCTTGCTCCGCCTCGTTGCCGGCAAGATGGCGCGCCGGAGGCTCCCTTTCCGGACGCTCGAGCCACTCGATGAGCTCCGCGTGCCCTTCAACAAGGAACAGGGCCTGCTCGGCCGCGGCCAGGGCCGCTGCGCCCAGGACCCCGCTCGTCCGGGCGCCGCAGAGCCTGGCCAGGACCCCGCAGTGCGCCGGCGGCTCCGCGACCGACGTGGGCGAGAGAAACTGCATGGCCACCTCAAAGGCCTGCCCGGTCCTGTCGTCCGGCAGCTCCCCGGTGAGCGCGAGCAGCACGGTATCTGAGAAGCGATAGCGGAGCGCCAGGTCACCCTCCACGTCGTACCCGTGGATCCTGGGCGCGGCTCCGGGCGTGACCACGCGGGCGAGGAGCTTTTGCGGCCAGTCCACGGCGTCGAACGGGCTTCCCGGTCTCTTCTCGTCTTCGCGCGTCACAGGTCCCTGCTCCTGATGAAGCCCGCGACCGAGCGGGCGCGATCTCCGATGGGAGGCTCGACCTCCGGGTCCACGCGCACCTCGATGACCGCCGGGCCGCCGAGGCCCAGGGCCTCGGGAAACACCGCCTGCATCTGGCCCGGCCTGTCCACGACCCAGGCCGAGAGCCCCATGGCCCGCGCGATCCCCGCGATGTCGATCGGGTGTCGATATCGGATCGACTCCAAAGGCCTTCGGCGTCCGACCAGCTTGCTGCCGTACCAGGTGATCCCGTGCATGTTGTTGTTCTCCACGATCCACACCACGGGCACGCCGTACTCCCGCGCCGTGAGCAGCTCCATGCCGTTCATGGTGAAGCACGCGTCGCCCACGAGCGCGACCACGGGCGCGTGCGGCTCGGCCAGGGCCGCGCCGATCGGCGCCGCGGTCCCGTGGCCCACGGAGCCGAACCCCAGGTTGAGCACGAACCGCTGGGAGCCGCGGATGCACAGGTGGTGCAGGTTGAACAGCATGTGCGCGCCGATGTCCGAAAAGATGATGGTGTCCGAGGGCAGCACCTCCTCGAGATCCGCGCGCCAGCGCTGCGGCGTGACCGGCACCGCGTCCGAGACGCGCAGCCCGGGATCGGAGTAGCGCTCGTGCCCGCGGACGAGCGCCGGAGCCTCGGCCCAGACCGAGCAAGGCTTTGCGCCGTCCCGGATCGCGCGATGGATGTGATAGACGATCTCCATGAGGATGGCGTGCGCGTCCCCCACGAGCGCGATGTTCACCGGGTAGTTGCGGCCGATCCGGTCCGCGTCGATGTCGAGCTGGATGAGCGCATCCCTTGGCCGGAGCCCGGGATGCCAGTTGAGCGTGGTGGTCTCGTTCAGGGACGCGCCCACCGTGAAGAGGACGTCGACCTCGTCGCTCAAGACCGTGTCCCGCGCCTCCTTGTGCCCGGCGAACCCGAGCACGCCCAGGGACAAAGGATGGTCCTCGGGCAGAAGCCCCTTGCCGCGCGGCGTGGTCGCGACCCGGGCCGGCAGCATGTCCGCGAGCGCCATCAGGTGGCGCTCGGCCCGCGCCGCGGCCAGGCCCGAGCCTGCGAGCAGCACGGGCCTCGTCGCGTGGATGAGCGCGTCCCCGGCCAGGGCCACGTTGCGGCGGTCGAACGTCTGGGTCACGGGCCGGTATGAGCACGGCTCGAACCACTCCTCCTCGAGCGCGTGCTCCCACAGGTCCACGGGCATGTTCAGGTGCACGGGCCCGTGGCGGCCCGTGAGCGCCAGCCGCAGGGCCCGTCGCAAATGGCCCGAGAACGTGGCGGCCGAGGTGATCATGGCCGAGTACTTGGTCACGGGCTCGAACATGGCCACGATGTCCATGTCCTCCCGGCCGGTCTCCTGGGCCGCGCCCTTGCCGATGGCGCCGCTCGCGGCCTGGCCCGTGATCACGAGGACAGGCACGCCGTCGGCGAACGCGCAGGCCACGCCCGTGAGCAGGTTCGTGGCGCCTGGGCCCGCGGTGGCCGCGCACACCGCGATCCGGCCGCTGACGCGGGCGAACCCGTCGGCCATGAACGCGGCCGCCTCCTCGTGCTTGGTGACCACGAGGCGGAACCGTTCGTCGTTCTCGATGGCCTCGAACATGGGGTGGAGCAGCCCGCCCGGGATCCCGAACACCACGGTGGCGCCCTCGGCCTCGAGGTAGCTCAAAAACACGTCCACCACGCGGTTCTTCCGCTTCTCCGGTTCCTCGACGACCCTGGTGATCGGTTGGCTCATCGCCTCAGCGTCCCTTGGATCTGTGTATCGTCACGACCTTGTTGAGGATGTCGGGATCGTCGTCCCGGACGGATCCGTCCTTGGGCGCGACCTCCTTGGCCGCCTTGGAAATCTCCACCGGGAAGTGGGCCCAGAACGTGGTGCCCATGTCGGGCCGGGACATGACCTCCAGCTTGCCGCCGATCTGGGCCAGGAGCCGCACCATGACCGACAGGCCCACGCCGTGGCTGTACCTGGCCCGGGCCTCCTGCGCGGAGCCGCCGGGCTCGAAGATCTTGCGGATGTCGTCCTCCACGATCCCCCTTCCGGTGTCCGAGACCTTGATCGTGAAGAACCCCGGCTTGCCGTCCAGCTCGATCACGATGCTGCCGCGCTCGGTGTACTTGGCCGCGTTGGTGAGCAGGTTGTCGATCACCCGGTCGAAGAGCAGCCGGTCGGTCTCTATCTTGGCCGGCGTCTCGCGCGTGGCGAGCGTGCTCACGCGGATCTCCCGGCCGATGACGAGCGCCCGGATCCTGCGCCTGAGCTGGTCGAGCAGGGGCTCGGTCTCGAGCATCTGGGGGGCGAGCCGCAGGAGCGGCGCGCCGGCGCGCAACAGGCTCATGAGGTCCTTGAACATCGCGCTCATCTTGTCCAGGGACTCGCGCTGCTCATTCAGGCAGTCGACGAACTCCGGACTGAGGCTCTCGGCGTTGTCCAGCATGTATTCGTTCATCTTGTGGATCACGAGGAGCGGGCTTTGCAGGTCGTGGGACATGCCGCGCACGTTGGTCTGGAAGCTCTCGCGCATGCTCTGGAGCTTGCGCACGACGTCCTCCATGTTCGCGGTGCGCTCCGCGACCTGCTCCTCGAGCATGCGGGTCCATTCCTTTTGCCGCTGGTGCAGGGCCATGACCTCGCGCCGCGCGTCCGCGTCCTCCCCGGCGAGGCCCACGAGGGCCTTGTTCATGTCCTCTCCGATCACGAGGTTGGCCTTGTTCGTGCGGCGCAGCTCCAGGACATACCCTACGAGCCCGCCGATGAGCGGCAGGGCCAGCCAGAGCGGCACGGTGGACAATCCCAGGACGCTCAAGCCGAAGCCCGCGGCTCCGCCCGCGGCCAGGCCCGCGAGCATGGGCAGAAGGCGCCGGTACTCGTACCACTGGTACGTCAGCTCGCAGCAGTCGTCCCCGAACGCGAGGCACTTGCGCTCCACGACCCGGGCCCTGGGCAGGCCCCACAACGTGGGCAGCACCGCGCCCTGGGCTTGGCGGGACAGGCAGGTGAGGCGGCTTTCTTTTTTCGTGCTGAAGTATTTGTACTCCAGGAACGTGCGGCCCGACGCAACGACCTCGAAGCGGCTGTACCTCGAGATCAGGGGCATCTGTGCCATGGCCTTGTTGTAGACAGCGAGCGGCGACATGGCCTGAAAAACGAATTTGAACACGCCGATCGATTCGCCGAAGCGGTACACGCAGGCCTTCTGGAACTCCTCGTCTGTGCCCAC
>JAQTNF010000206.1 GCA_028713995.1 Deltaproteobacteria bacterium
GCAGTCGGAGATCTTCGATGCCGAACGCGAGGTTATCGCTCCATCTCCCTGGCGTGAGCGCCGTCGCCGTCGCGCCTCAACAGACCGGAGATGGCCGATGGCTGGCATCAACTGAGGTTTTCAGGCTTAGATACGCGAAAGCCCTCAGCTTTCACCGAGGGCTCTCGGAGCGGGAGACGGGACTTGAAACGACGTTTTCAAAACCCAAGAAGACGAGTCGAAACGCGAACTTGCTAATGTTTTCGATAAGTTGCCTGTCTCTCGCTGTGGTACTCCTTGCCCCTCTGTGACCCTCGAAAACCCTCGTTGGAAGCATTTTCATGGCAACCGTTTGGCAACAGGAATTATGTGTTCCTTCGTTTGCCGCTCAAGTCCTGTGCCCCTGCTTCTCCACAAGCTGCCGCACGTTCAGCGCCTTCCACCCCAAGCCCGGGTGCGTCGAGAGGATCTCCCTCAAGCTCGGGTCGTCCGTGAGGAGCGACGGTTCGATCTCTCCGAGGTCGTTGAGCCGCCGCAGGAATTCGCGCTCGTTCTCGCGGAGCGGCAGCACCAACGAGAGCCGCTCGCGCGTCTCCGCTACGAGCGTCTCCGCCCAGCTCGCCAGCGTGCGCCGCGACGGCGCGAGATCCGTGCGCAGCATCGGCACGAGTTCCCGCTCCACGTCGCCCGCATCGGCGCGCACGTCCTCCGGTGAGACCATTCGCCAGTCCTTGCGGCTCATGCCGCCGTACGCCACGAATCCGATCCGCAGTTTCTCCGGATAGATCTCCGCGCTCGCGAGCAGCGCGTGGCTGTCGAAGATGTCGCGACTCGCGCTGCGCGCCAGCAATGCCACGAGCTTCCCGGCCGTCAGCTCGTGCAAGTCGAGCACCTGCACCGGCGCCGCGCGAAACGCGCCGAGCGGACGGCACGTAGCCACCCGCGTCGGCCAGAGAGGCGCGCGCAGGAGGAAGTTGACGTCGAGCGCGAGGTTGCCCGATTCGCCCCGAGCGCCAGTGTACCGAAGCTGCCACTTCCCCCCGGCGTGATCCGGCGGCATGCGTCGCACGTTCAGGCCCTCGCGCGAGCAGACATCCTGGATCGCCTGCTCCACCTTCGGGCGTTCTTCCAGCATCGCCTCGCGCTCGACCGCGCCGATGTAGTTGAGGTCGATGTCTACCGACAGCCTCGGGATGTCGAAGTGGAAGAGGTTCAGGGCGGTACCGCCTTTGAGCGCGAGCCGTGTCTTGAGAAACGGATGGGTGTTCAAGCCGTCGAGCAGCGACATCAGGCGAAAAACTTTTTCGAGCGGACCGGCGCCGAACCCGGTCGCCGTCGCCTCGCGGGCAATCACCTCTGGCGTGAGATTCATGCGGTCTCCTCCCAGGCGCGCAACACGATGCGCTCGGGCACCACGAGGTTCCAGCGGGAGAACAGCTTTCCCGACTCCCGCTTGCTGCGCTCCAGGTACGCGGGTCGCGACGGCACGCGCGTCTCGAGGAGGTCGAGGTGCTTCTCTTCCACCATCAACTCCTGGCGGTGCTGCTCCAGGTAGAAGCCCACCTTCGCAACCGTTACCGACGAGCCGAGCTTGAACGCGTAGTCGATCACCGCGTCGACATCGAAGAACTCCACCGATTCGAGGGATCGCCAGATCTCCTCCCAGCCGCCGCTGTAGCGAGGCGAATCGAGGAGGTCGACGAACGTGCGCTCCAACGTCGTGACGCGCACGACAGAGCTTCCCCGGAGCTTGTCGACGATCCCGCCACCGAGATCGGAGAGACCACGCAGAGACGTCGGCACTTTCACCGGCACGAACTCGGTTCCGCGAAAACCGAACGGCTTGGTTCCCGTGGTCGTGAGAAACTGGACCTGCCGCGAGAGCGAATGCGCGCGCCCGTGGAGCTGCAACGCGCCGTGGTACGCCACCACCGCGTCCGGAGCCAGGCTCGCCGCGAGGACGTACGGATCGAGCACGACATCCTCCGGCTTCTGACCTCGGGGAATGACGGCGTACACCCCACGCCGCACGTGCAGAAGACGCCCGGCTCGCACGTGCTGCTTGAGCACTGTCTGGCTCGTCGCCGCGCTGCGAGAACCATCCTCCCGATGCGCCGCCAGGAACTCCTCGACCCGGAAGACCGGGTGGGTATCAAAGAAATAGGTTGGCTTCATGATAGTTGTCGTTTCTCATCGTTACGGGTACAAAATATACCCACAACGACTCAAAGTGGCAAGTTTTCGCTGGGGAGACCACTGCCTCAAGACGAATCACCGGGAGCGGATTGACTGGAACGGACGGCTTGACCCATGGGTCAACTTGGCCATTTTAGTCAAGTCATCCGCCCGCCCGGGATGAGCTTCAACGCGACATTCTTCCTGCCCAACTCGTCTCCTTCCCCTTTCAGGAACCGCTCGAACCGCTCCCGAGGTAAGTCCATACCGATGGCCGAGAACGGCGTGTCGTTGATCTTCTCTTCGACCACGGGTAGCGCCCAGTGCAGGGCCCAGACGCGGATCATGTACTTCATGTCCGTGATCGTCCCCGTGACTCGGCGGTTGCCGTTCCTGTAGAGCGGGGTGACGGCGGGTGCCCGTCCCGGGCAGACGCGGGTGATCTCGCCGGACACTTGGTCGAGCGTCTTCACCACGGCGGCCGGGCGCAGCAGCGAGAAGAGCGTCTCCTGGTGGACGATGAGGACGAGCAGCGGTCCCTTGCCGAGTTTCATGAGGTCGACGACCCAGGCTCCGGTCTCCACCGGAGGGAGGGACGCGTGCGCGACCTTCCAGCGTTTCGCGGCTCTCGCGGTCAGGGTGATCATCTTTCCCTACCCAAACACCCTCTCGCCCTGCTGCCCCATGTTGATGATCGCCCAGACCTCGCGCAGGCGCCGGGGGGCTCCCAAAAGTCGTGCCGCCCGGGGCGGCCCGCTAGAACGTGATGACCTCGTACCCCTCCTCCACGAACTCCGCGATCCCCGCGTGCCCGTCCAGGGTGGCGACGAGCGCGAGGCCGCTCTCCTCTGCGAGGCGGGTGACGTCCCGCGACGCATCGCTGCACCCCGCGGAAGCTGCCTTGCAGACCCCGACGAGCAGTCCGAGCCCCCGCGCTTCCTCGAACAGCTCGCCGAACCGCTCCTCGCGCTCGCGGAGGCACTGCACGCCTTCGCCTTCAAGGAGCAGACGAACATCATGCCCGTGCCGCGCGAGGTCGATGGCGTAGAGGAACGCGTGGTTGCGGCGGCAGGGCTCATTGGTGAACACCAGGAACAGGATCTTTCGCTTCATGCTCGACCCTTACCACACTCCGGGCAAAACCCAGCCTCACGGCCGGGCCGGGCGGCCCCAACAACGGAGCCGCCCGTCCAAGTCGTTGCGTTGTTCGCCCCCGGACGGGGGCTATCGGCGAGACGAATCGATAGGCTGGTTGGTGAACGGGTCGAACCATTTCTCCACTTTGTCGTCGGCGGAGAGCGAGTCCACGAAGGACGTGGTCTCGCCCTTGAAGGCGTTCAAGGACAGGGGCCCCGTGACGTGGCCGCAGTCCTGCGCCGTCGTGCAGCCCACGAGGGGCCTTACGTCGGGCGAGCTGATGGGCTTGGCCGCGGCCGACGTGCTCACGAGAACGATGGCGAACAGCGCCGCGATGATCCAGTGCTTGCCCATGGTCGTTTCTCTTCTTGTCCCTCAGGGACAATGTAACCATCGCCTCTGTCTTTTCCTGACGGCCCTCCCGAGCCGCCTCACGAACCCCCACTTCGCCCGGGTGGCGGGCGTCGAGAGCTGCCTCGGCAGCCTGCCGTCC
>JAQTNF010000207.1 GCA_028713995.1 Deltaproteobacteria bacterium
TGAGCAGGTATCGGTGGGCGTGCTGCTGCGGGCACTTCAGGTAGCACTGGAGCGCGGACACGGACACGTGGGGGGCATCGCGCAGGATCTTGAGGGCTGTGGCGGTCATGCGGCCCTCCTCTTGCTCTTGTCGATCTCCTCGCCGAGCATGGAGATGAAGGCGGAGGCGTCGTTCTTGGTGAGGTTCTCGGGCTGCACGCCGTACATCTCTACCGAGCGCTTGCGCACGGCCTCGGCGGAGAGCTTCAAGCTGCGCCCCATCGACCACAGGGCCGACAGCTGCTTCTGGGTCAGGCGGTCGCGGGCGTCGTTGGTGGGCTTGTCCTGCTTGCGCGGTTGGGGCTTCTCCTCGGCCTGCTGCTCGGGAACGTCGTCGCTGTAGAGATAGGCGGCCACGCCAAGCATGGTGGCGCACTTCTTCAGAGCGTCCGTCGCCGCGGCCTTGTAGGCGTCGGCCTCGGACAGGACCTCGCCGGTTTCGCGCGAGATGGCGGGAATCCCGCGGCCGAACGCCTCCTTGGAGATCTTATCGAGCACGGTGAGCTTGCCGTGCACGAGGACCTCGCCCGTGGCGAGCACGTGGTGCTCGACGATGCTGAACGACCAATCGCCGCCGAAGCAGTCGTTGAGCCTGGCGATGATCGCGGCGCCATCCACGTAGTTGATGGGCTTGCCGAAGTTGCCTCTGCGGTTCTTGACCGCGTCGGCGGGGAACGGGGCGGACAGGGCTTTCCTGATGGACTCTTCCATGATGGTTTCCTCCTTGTTGGGGTTTTCGGGCTTGTGGGGATACGGGCGTGGCGAGGCGCCTGGGCGCTATCGATGACGCGCGCTACGTGCGCGCGGTGGTCAGGGTCAGAGCAAAACGGGCCGAGGGGGTGGACTACGGGGGAAAGTGCCCCGGCAGACGGGGTTAGCGCCTGCCGGGGCGGGGATCCAGGGCGGTCCCGCTAGGGCTGCATATCCTTGTACCGAAATCCTGGGGTGTTTTCGATTTGATTCCCGGTAACATCATCACTTGACATTATATCAATCCGGACGCACATTCTCATCGTGCTCGTCGAGCCGCTCAAGACCCGCGAGGCCGGAAGGCTGATCCGGGAGATTGTCCGTAACGGCAGCGTGGCCTTCACGGGGCATGCGTTCGCGGAAATGGCGAAGGACGACCTCGCCACCACGGACGTGATCAACATGCTCCGAGGCGGGGTCGTCGAGCCTGCCGAGTTCGAGAACGGCTCGTGGCGGCACCGGGTGAGGACGGCGCGCATATGCGTCGTGGTGGCTTTCAGGTCAGCCACCGAATTGCGGGTCGTGACCGCGTGGAGGATGAAGCCATGAAGTGCCTGACGTGCGGAAAAGCGATGACCACGGCCAGGGAGAACTACAACTACTCGGCGTGCGGCCTGCCCCATGTCACGCTCAAGGGCGTGGAGGTCCGTCGTTGCGGGATCTGTGGGGAGCACGAGGTCGTGATCCCCAGGATCGAGGACCTGCATCAGGTCATCGCCATGGCCGTGGTCGCGAAGAAGTCCCGGCTGATGCCGGCCGAGGTCAAGTTCCTGCGCAAGCACCTGGGCTGGTCCGGGGCCGACTTCGCGCGGCACATGGGCGTGGCGGCCGAGACCGTCTCGCGCTGGGAGAACGGGCGCGAACCCATGGGTGCCGTCGCCGACCGGCTGCTTCGCCTGCTCATTGCAACGAAGTCCCCCGACCGGGACTACGCCATCGACACCCTCGCCGAACTGGCGGACGAAGCCGCTCCGGCTCATCTCAGGCTCGCCGCCGGCCGCAAGGGCTGGCATTCGGAACCGGCCGCGGCTTAGGACGGAAAGGACTCATAACGCTCGCGGGTGATCCGCGCGCCGAGTTGCGCACGACCGGCTCTCCCCACACCACCCGGACCTTGCCGCCTCCGGACCTAATGCCGAGGATGTTGCGCCGGTCGTCGGGGTGTTTCGCGATCTTGTACTCCACTAATTGTTTGATGAGCACCTCGGGCTTGCGGCTCTTGAGGTCGCGCCAGAAAAGTGGGTTGTCGGCCATCTGCGTGAGAATCTCGGACAGCTTGGGCTCGCGCTTCTTGGAGATGCCGAACATGCTCTACCCCTTTTCCAACGACGTCTTCATCACCTGACTCCCCCTGAACCTCACCACCCTCCGCCCATCGAGCGTTATCTCCTCCCCGGTCTGCGGGTTCCGGCCCAGCCTCGCCACCTTGTCCCGCACGACGAAGTTCCCGAAGCGCGACAGCTTGACGTCCTCCCCGGAGGCCAGGGCGTCCTTCATGGCGGCGAACACGGCCTCCACGATGTCGTGAGCCTCGGCTTTCGTGGACACGGCGCCGGATGCGAGGAGGCGATCTGCGAGGTCGGACTTGGTCATGGCAGATCCAGACTCGAGACGTTAATACCCCCGCACTTCCTTGAGCTTCACCGAGACGTACGAATTCGCAGGGCCCTCGGCGATGGCCTGCTCGTAATACTTGATGGCCTCCTGCTTGCGGCCCGTGTCCTGCATGATCCACCCGAGGTTGAAGTGCACGTTGCTCATGAACTTCGCGTCGCCGCCGATGTCGACCGCCTTGAGTCCTACGGCTTCAGCCTCCTCGTAACGCCCCGCGTTCTTGAGCGCGTACGCCATCTCGCCCCAGGTCTTGTTGAGCGAGGGGTTCAACCGGAGCGCCTCGCGGTATTCGGCGATAGCGTCGTCGTGGTGCTGGTCCGCCTCGTACTTCCGACCCTTGTTGAGATGGACATGTGCCTGCCGGTCATCCAACGTCGGGCCCGACGGATCCGGTAACCCGGACAGGAACGCCTTACCCTTGGATTCCGCCGCCCTCTCGACGATTGGTGCCGATGTGGTGGTCGCCGGTGCCACGGGAAGCGGCGCGGGCTGCTCGCGCGAACCGAAGGCCAACCAGAGTCCGCCACCGGCGAGGAGGACGGCGACACCCGCAACGGCCAGGACAACGGGCAATGGCGAACGGCGCTTCGTGGTCTTGCTCCCGGTCTGCGACCATCCCGCAGGCGTGACCCCGGGCGGCGGAGCGCTCGCCGCGGGGAGCGCCGAAAACACCTTGGCCGCGGCCGAAGAATCGTGCGGCTCGCTTTCCGGCGCACCGAGATCGCCGCCCGCAACGCTTGGCTTCCCGATGGTCGCAGCGAAACAGGTGAGCCGCTCCTGCCGCTTCGCGTAGCACGAGAACCGCCGGATGGACTCCAGCATTTCGAGCGCGGTCTGGTAGCGTTCGGCCGGGTCCCTGCTCAAAGCCTTCATGACCACGGGCGTGGCCTCGGCTGGAGGCGATCGTCAGGAAGCGCGGCGTTTCGATCGCGCTGAGCGCGATCGCTTCGTGATCAAGACAGGGGTCGGCGAAGCCGCCTGAGCGGAGGGCGAGGAGCGGCTTGCTGGGGCGATTCGGGGG
>JAQTNF010000208.1 GCA_028713995.1 Deltaproteobacteria bacterium
CTGTGTTGCGTGCTTATTGTCAATATGATAATTGCTTATTACATGGCTACAATATTACACTCACAATTCACCCATCTCCTCGTTCACACTCATCTTTCAGGGAAAATCGCCGGGGAACTTCAGTCTAAGGAGACAGGGAGAAGTCGCGCTGAGCTTCGGCCGCGGACGTCGCCGATCCCGACGGGACGTACGCGAGACCACGTACCATGGCGCTGATGGCGTGTTGCACGTTATCGATGCGAACCTGCGGCTTGACCTGCGTCTCGTAGAACCCGCCGATCGCGATCTCCGGTCTCTTCGTCCAAAAGGTGTCGTGGGCCGAGACCTGGCACCTTGAGAGGAATCCGTAGGTCGAAACCACCGTGCGTTTGATGCGCGACACATCGCGCCCAGTCTTTTCCCCAAGGACAACCGCGGAGGTCATGGCTTCGGCCGCGGTCGCAGTGCCGCCCTCGTGCGGCGAAAAAAGGTGCGTCACGGACATGCCGCCCACGTCCTCGGCGAACGGCGTGTCTCGCTCGCCGAGGGTGACGCGGACGTAGTGATCGCCCACGCCGAGGCAGATGCGCGCATACTCGGGCTTGGGGATGGTCTCGTAGAGCTCCTCGGCTGCGAGGCACGTCCAGTGCTCCTGACCGAAGAAGTAGCCGCCGAGGAAGAAGCTCCAGTAAGGGCCGGCCAGGTTGTCCATCCCTTTCTCGGCGGCGGCTATCGCTCGACTATCGCCCATGGCGCGGCCATGGCGCGCCATGGCCAGCACGCCCTGCTGCGAGGCGTAGAGCTTCATGAGGTCGAGGTCGATGCCCTTTTTCGGGGACCAGTCGTGGTAGAAGAGCCCGTCGTCCTTCTGCATGGCGAGCAGGAACGCCGCCAGGCCGCGCGCCGCGTCGTCGAACCGGCCGTCGCCGGATGCGATGCGGTACTCGGAAAACGCCAGGAGGCCGAGCGCGGACGATCCCACGTAGCACCTCCCTCGATCCATGAGGCACCGCGATCCGCCTGGCCCGGGCGCGAGCCTGCGCGAGAAGCCGTCGAGCGCCTTGCCGGCGGCCTCGACGAAGTCCTGCCTCTTGAGCAGGCGGCCCACGAGGGCCAGGCTGTATGAGACCCCGGCGTGCCGCGGCCAGTTGTACGGGTCGTGCACGTCCTCGTCCTTCACGGGATTGTAGTGGTAGCGGTATAATCCGTTCGGGCCGAGTGCGCGCGAGAGGTAAGACGCGCCGGCGAGCACCGCTGCCTTCATGCGAGCGCTGTCGAGCGCCGGTCGCTCCACCGTCCCCCGCATGAGGAGCCGCGGCGTAAGATCGGCCCCTTCGACCACGGTCAGTGCCTTGAAGCGCCGTAAGAAGCGAGCCTCGTCACCCTCCACGCCCATGCGCTCCGCCTCCAGCAGCAGGGCGCGCCGGGCCTTGTCCATGCCGAGACCGAGCCTGATCCCGAGCTCATAGCCCGGCAGCGGGGCCACGCCCTCGTAGCGATCCTGCCGGATGAGCTCCGACGGCGGAACGTACACGCGGAGTTCTCCCACGAGGCCGCTCACGCCGTCGTGCCCGGGCACGAACGCGAGGCCGGCGAGCACCCCATCCTGCGGGATCCAGCCCTCAGCCACGGCCAGATTGAGCTGCAACCGCAACGCGCGCGGATCGCGGTCCTCGGCGAACCTGGTGGCCTTTTCGGCCAGCTCCGGCACCGACTCCGACAGGGGCTTGCCGTCCACCTGCCACTCGATTCGGCGGCGGCCGTGCTCCCACACGGACAGGAGCGCGGGCACACGATCGTTCGCGACGCGGGCGAGATCCGTCGGCAGCCCGACCTGAGCTCCGGTTGCGAGCCCCGAGCGAATGGCGACGAGGATGCGTGCGGCCTCGCCGGGCGTGATGTCCGTGACCGGAATGAGCCGGAACGGGATCGGCGCGGCGATCACCGCGGCGCCGATGACGAGCGCCGCTGCCGGGACCATGTGGTGGAGGGCCGGGAGCCTCAAGCGCCCTTCCTCCTGTTTCCCAACCAGACAAGCTCGTGCGCCGGGATGAGCCAGAACACGATCAGCGCGAAAAGGGCCACAACGAACGCGATCCGCCCCAGATCGCGGCCGTAGGCGCCGTAGATACCGTACAGGTAGGCGGCCGACGACGCGATGAGCGTTGTCGCCACGAGGCCGGCGAGCAGGTGGACAAAGCACGCGGCCGCGCTCGTGATGCGCCCATATCGTCCGCCGAAGACGAGCGCAGGGCCCGCGACGAGCATCACGGCGGCAACGGCGCCGAGCGCCCAGTTGACCGCGACGTCGCGGCTCGGGACGATGACGGGAATCGCGCCGATGGCCGTTCCCTGCACCAGGTTCAGGACCCCGAAGAGAATCGTCTTGCGCTCTCGCATGTTCCTCCTCAGAAGACCACGAGGCTGTGCACATCGAGCCCCGTGAGCCGGGATCTGCCGTTCAGGAACGAAAGCTCCACTACGAACCCGGCGCCCACGATCTCGGCCCCGACCCTTCGGGCGAGGCGCGCCGTGGCCGCCGCGGTGCCGCCAGTGGCGAGGAGATCGTCGATGATGAGGACCCGGTCGCCCTTCCCGAGCGCGTCCTCGTGCATCTCGAGGCGGTCGGTGCCGTACTCGAGCGCGTACTCCTCGGCCACGACGCGCCATGGCAGCTTGCCGGGCTTGCGGACCGGCACGAAGCCCACGCCCAGCCTCTCGGCCACCGGCACGCCGAAGATGAAGCCGCGCGACTCCATGCCGGCCACGGCCGTCACGCGCTTTGCACGAAACGGCTCGGCCAGCAGGTCGAGCGCCTGGCGCAGGGCCGCCGCGTCCTTGAGCACGGGCGTGATGTCCTTGAACACGATGCCGGGCTTGGGGAAGTCCGGCACGTCGCGGATGAGCGATCGAATCCTCGCGGTGTCCTTGCTCATTTTTCCTCCCTGGCCGGCAGGTATAGGAGTGGGTCCATGGCCTGCTCGCTCATGCGGACCTCGAAGTGCAGGTGCGCGGTCGTGGCGTTGCCCGAGGCGCCCATCCTGGCCACCTCCTGGCCGCGCGTGACCTTGTCGCCTTCCTTCACCTCGTTCACGTCGTTGTGCGCGTAGACCGTGATGACTCCACCCGCGTGCCGGATGATCACCAGGTTGCCGTATCCCTTCAGCTTGTCGCCGCTGTACAG
>JAQTNF010000209.1 GCA_028713995.1 Deltaproteobacteria bacterium
AGCCCGGCCGACAAGCCCTACCCCGAGGGCCCCAGGTACGCGTCGCTGATCGGCATCCGCAAGGCCAAGACCAAGCCCATCGACAAGCACACGCTCGACTCGCTCGGCGTGGACAAGACGAGGCGCGTGAACACCCTCGGCTTCGCGCTGCCCCCGGCGCGCAAGGCCGGCTCCAAGGTGGCCACGATCGAGGAACTGGTCCAGAAGCTCAAGAACGAAGCCAAGGTCCTGTAGGAAGGAGGCACGCCATGTCCAACGTACTCGTAATTGCCCAGATCATGGACGGCGAGGTCAAGAAGGCCACCAACTCGGCCGTGACCTTCGCCAAGCAGGCGGCCACCTTCACGGGCGGCTCGTACGGCATCCTGGCCCTCGGCGGGAACCTGAGCGCGGCGGGGCCGGTCCTTGCCAAGCTCGGCGCCGCCAAGGTGATGCTCGCCGAGGCCGCGGATCTCGACCAGAACCTGCCCGAGCGGTGGGTCCCCATCATCGAGAAGGCGGTCAAGGACGGCGGCTACAAGGTGGTGGTCATGCCCTCGTCGAGCACGGGCAAGGACGTGCTCCCGCGGCTCGCCGAGCGCCTCAAGGCCGGCATGGCCAGCGAGGTGACCGCCGTGGCGTTCGAGGGCGGCAAGCTGACCTACACGCGGCCCATGTACGCGGGCAACGTGAACGGCAAGGTGCAGCTCGCCACGGACATCGAGGTCCTCACCATCCGCCAGACCGAGTTCGCGGCGTTCGAGCCGGTCGCCGCGGCGAGCCCCGTCGAGAAGCTCACCTTGCCCGTTCCGTCCGATGCGGCGTCCAGGATCGAGTTCCTGGGCTTCGAGAAGGCCGTCTCGGCTCGGCCCGACCTCGCCGAGGCGCGCGTGGTGGCCTCGGGCGGCCGCGGCCTCAAGTCCAAGGAGGGCTTCAAGATCATCGAGGATCTCGCGGATCTCCTGCACGGCGCCGTGGGCGCGACGCGCGCGGCCGTGGACGCGGGCTTCATCAACAACGACCTCCAGGTCGGCCAGACCGGCAAGATCGTGGCCCCGGATCTCTACTTCGCCATCGGCCTGTCGGGCGCCCTGCAGCACGTGGCCGGCATGAAGAGCTCCAAGGTCATCGTGGCGATCAACAAGGACGAGGAGGCCCCCATCTTCCAGGTGGCCGACTACGGCATCGTGGCCGACCTCTTCAAGGCCGTGCCCGAGCTCGTCGCCGAGATCAAGAAGGTCGCCAGGTAGGTCCGCTTCGTCGCGCGGGGGCTCCATGAAACGTCTCGTCGTGGGCATCGATCTGGGCGGCACGATGATCAAGGCCGCGCTCGTCGATCGCGAGGGCCGCATCGTCGGCCGCCGCGAGGGCCCGACCGGCCCGGACCTGGGGCCAAAGGCCGTCATCGGGCGCATCGCCTCCGTGGCGGAGGATCTCGCCCGCGAGGCGAAAGAGGCGCACGGGGCGCAGGTCGTGGCGCTGGGGCTCGGGTGTCCGGGAGGGATCCGCGTGGATCTCGCGACGGTCAGCCAGAGCCCCAACTTCAGGGAGTGGAACGAGGTGGACGTGCGCAGTCCGCTTCAGGCGCGCCTGCGCGTGCCCGTGGCGGTCGACAACGACGCCAACGCCGCGGCGCAGGGCGAGCACTGGCAAGGCGCCGGGCGCGGCTGCGACTCGCTCGTGCTCGTCACGCTCGGCACGGGCGTGGGCGGCGGCGTGGTGCTCGGCGGCAGGGTGTGGCGCGGCGCGTGGGGCATGGCCGGGGAGATCGGGCACGTCAACGTGGAGCCCGAGGGCCCTTTGTGCGGATGCGGCAGCCGCGGGTGTCTCGAGACCTACGCCTCGGCCACGGCCATGGCCCGCGCCGCGCGCGAGGGGCTCGCCCGGGGCGAGGGCGAAAGGCTGCGCGAGCTCGCGGGCGGCGATCCCACGAAGGTCGACGCGCGGCTCGTGCACGAGGCCGCAAAGGACGGCGACGCCCTTTGCCTCGCGGTGCTGGCCGAAGCCGGACGACGGCTCGGCATCGCGCTCGCGTCCGTCCTGAACCTGCTCGGCCCATCCGTCTTCGTGATCGGTGGCGGTGCCGGCCGCGCCTTCGACCTCATCGCCCCTTCGGCCCTGGCCGAGATCCGCGCGCGCGCCTTCCGCGAGCCCGCCTCGCACGTGCGCCTCGTCCCCACCGCGCTCGGCAACGACGCGGGCGCCGTGGGCGCGGCCAAGCTGGCGTGGGACGTGGCCGAATGCTGAAGGACGAAGCTGTCCTCGAGCAGCCCGACCCATTCCCAGATGTCCCGGAACGCGTTTCAACCTAATTGTCGGACTGGAGCTCCTGACAGTACCTCCCCCGATGGTGGGTTTTCCTGGTGGGCTTCATGACCGCATCCTTTCCAGATGGGTAAAGGATACTACGCTACGATCGGACAAGAGCACGAATCTCAGTCCGGCGTCTTGTTCCGATCAAGCCGCATGAGCAGGACGTCTATCCCGCCGGACGTGGAGATGCCCATGGATTGGGCCGGGCTGTCGCCGACGGTGGGCGTGCCCTCGAAGTAGCCCGCGGCGTAGATGGGGTCATTTCCCACGGCGGCCACCGCGAGCACGCCGTCGGCCATGTCGCCGAAATCACTCGATCCGCCGAGCCGGAAGGCCCAGACGAGCGTGCCGTCGGGCTCGTACATGGCCAGGAAGCCGTCCTCGTGCCCGTGGGACACGAGAGTCGTCTCCGCCGGCTCTCCGGTACCGAAGGTCTTTTCTCCGGAAAATACGCCTCCTATGACGAGGCTCCCGTCCTCGAGCTCCGCCACGCCCCAAGCGCCGCTTGAGAAATCTCCGGCGCTTCCCGGACCGACAGCGGCGGACGTCCAGAGCCTGAAATACCCAGCTGAATTCGTCGCCACAATTGTCAATCGGGCAGCTTTGACCCCTCTTCCTCCCTCTTCCGGCTCGAGTCCCTGGAACATCCGTTCCTGGTGATTGAGACAGGAACGTCTGTGCCGGCAGCGCGTTCGCGAACCTTTTGCCGTCTTGTCGCTGGCAAGCGCCCGTCGCTAGACTGAAGTTCCCCCGCGGTCCGGACACAGTTCGTCAGTGATCATCGGGAGATAGGCTGGAAATCGGGTGCACGCGCCTGTCTACACGGCGATCTCCTTGAGGAGGTCGAAGGCGCGCTGCTGGA
>JAQTNF010000210.1 GCA_028713995.1 Deltaproteobacteria bacterium
CCTCTGCTCCGTCTCGAAGAGCGTCCGTTGACGACTTGTCGGCTTGAACATGACCGATGATCGCAAATCGGATCATGAAAAGATATCGGAATCAGTGCCCGCGAATGACTTTCTTCTCAGGAATCATTAGTCCAGTCCTGACCCCTTCCCTGCGATAATGTCAATTGTCAAGGTTTGACCCCCTGTCCCCTCGAGCGGCGGCCTCGATACGCCGGCACGCCGCGTCGTCGCCCCGTTGGCATTCGAGCCTCGACACGTCACGCTCCCAAACCTTCGTGATGGCGTCCGGGAGCATCCGCCTCGGGAGCAGGCGCAGCTTCCTTCGCACGACCGCGTCATTCATGGACAGATCCCATCGACGCCCCAGAAGGTCGCGCATGCGGCGGGCGTCGGCAGGATGATCATCGATGAGGTTGTCGCCCTCGCGTCCCGAGGCGTCGATCCGAAAAAGCCATGTCGCCCCGCTGGCTACGTTCTCCACGAGCTTCCAGGAACCGGAGATGGCCGCTCGCAATCGACTCCCCCTGTAGCTGGTCATGGCGAAAACATCTCGGTCGCGCGTGTCCCTTCCGCTCCACACGTCCGACAGGTCCCGTCCATCCGTGGCCGCGCGGGCCCCCGCGGCGAGCGCCAGGATAGTGGGGTACATGTCCACGAGCCTTATCCTCGTGCCAAAGGTCCCCGAAGGCACGCCCGGTCCGCGCACGAGGAGCGGTACACGCAGCACCTCTTCGTCCATCCATAGGGCATGGCCCACCCGCCCCTTCTCGCCAATCAGCTCCCCATGATCACCCGCGATCACTACGTAGCCCCGCTCCGTAAAGCGTGAGCCCGCGATGGCGGCGAGCAGCGGTCCGAGACTGTGATCCGTGAACCAGATCTCCTGCAGGTAGCGGCTGCGTTCGGATGTGCCGACCACCGGAGCACCTGAAATGAGAACGTGCGTCGAATGCGGGTCGAAATAATGAATCCACAAGAAGAACGGCCGGCCCCGGGCTTCGAGCGCAGCGAGCTCGCGCAGCGCCTTGGCCGTCATCTTGTGCGAGGTGATCCCGTTGAAGTCCGCATTCTCGGCTGCGAGCTCCGTGTCGATTCGGTCGAAGCCGAGGAGCGCATAGGGCGAAAGCAGCCACACCTGCTGCAAGCAGGATGTGACATAGCCAGCGCCCTTCAGCACTTCTGCCAGGCTGGGCTCTTGCCCGAAGAAGTGAGTTCCGTCGTCGAAATCCATAGGGTAGCGACCGGTAAGGAACGAGCGCATGGAAAGGTCCGTGTACGGAGCCTGGGCATAGGCACGCGAAAAGACGGCGGCGCTCCGTGCGAAGCTCTTCAGGTTGGGCATGAGCGGGTCGCCCTCGTCGGTGCGCGCAGCGAGCGTTTCCGCCCTCCACGCATCGATGGTTACGAGGATGACGCTCGTTCCCGAAGTCGCCGTGGGCAAGGGATCCGGGGGATCGGGCGCCGCGGTCGGCAGGTCGCCGCCGATGCAGTTGTCGTCCCGTCCGTTCCCTATGATTTCGATCGCGGCCGGGCCAACAGTCTCGTCCCAGTCGTCGCAGTCGGTCCCGCCGAGCACGCCCGGGAAACCGTCGCCGTCGAAGTCAAAAAAGCCGCGTATAAGGCCGAGGATGCCGGCCGGCCCCGGAAAGCTCTCCTCGAACGCAGAGCGCGCTCCGGCTCGCGTGCCCACAAGGGCAAGCGTGGCGAGACAGCACGCGACGAGCAATGCGAAACCCGCGCGGGCCACCGTGCGCACGTGGGGCAGCGTAGCGAGGCGCCCCAGGCTCGAAAATCCGACAAGCAGCAGGACGAGGCAGGCAAGGTCGTAATGAGCAGCCCGTCCGGCGAGCGCGAGCGAAAAATCACCCGCCGCCGCAGCGCGGAACGCGACGAGGGCCACGCCGAACGGCCAGAGCGCAAATGCGCTCGCCTTCCGCTCCATGCCGGCGATGACCGCCGCGAAGACGATGGCCGCCGCGAAGATGCGCATGGCTGTGGCCGTCATCCGCACCACGGCGTCCCGCACGTCGAGGCCCAGCGGGACGAGCGCCTCAGCCAGAACCGACGCGACGAAAACCGAGAGGGCTCCCGTCGCGGCGGAAGCGGCGCAGGCAAACAATAGGGTCCTCGCCGAGGGACGGGGCACAGAGGCCCCGATAGGAATGAAGACCAGCAAGGCCACGACCGCCGTGAGGACGCACGTGGCCAGGCCCAAAGTGCCCACAACGAACAGGGCGGCCGCCGGCCCGGCTGCGCGCCCTGGCCCGAGAAGAGTCTGCACCGAGATGGACAGCCACGCCGCGAACGCGCCCGCCAGCAGATGCTCCGCGCGCGCCGAAATCCGCGAGACGAGGCCGGGGGGCGCAGCTGCGCGGATGGACGGGCTGGTGATGGTCCCGATCATGCCACTCATCTTCCCCTGAGACGGCCTTGGCGTGAATAGAAGATTTCGCTGCGTAACCCCTCCGCGCCGCGACGGACACGCTCGGTTGGAAACACGAGGGAAGAGGGGGAAGGGGAAGGGGTCAGGACTCATCACTTGTCATATAACCGCATCACCGACCGACAGTCGCGTCGGGAAAGCGTCGGGAAAGCGTCGGGAAAGTCGTTGAGGCCGCTCGGCAACGGCGCTACGATCCGTTGTCTTCGCGGAATCGAGGAACGAGAACGGGGCCAAGATTGGATCAGCCATCTCCGGATCATCCGAAGCCGACACGCGTACTCGCGGGCCTTGTGCGCATTGCGCGGCAGCTCACGAAGCCGGGTCCCGTTCGCACGGGGCTGGCCCTGGCCGCGTTCGCCTGCTTCGGCCTCGTGTGGGGCTGGACCAGGCTGAACGCCTCCCCGGTCGATCTGTTCTCCCCGGACTCCTATGCCTGCTACCTGATCGGCAAGAACCTGTTTTCCGGCCACGGTTTCTCCACGTTCGCGATCCGGGACCTCCACGACACCCCCGCGTGGCCGCTTCCATCCCGTTCCTTCGCGCCCGTCCTGCCCTTCCTCGTGGGGCTGGTGGACTGGCTCGGCGGTCTCGGCATCAACTCCGGGGTTGTGGTCAACTGGGTGTTCTTCCTTGGCACGCTGATCACGGTCTCGTTCCTGGGTCGCGCGCTCGACAAGG
>JAQTNF010000211.1 GCA_028713995.1 Deltaproteobacteria bacterium
TCTCGTCCTTCACGGCGTCGACTTCCGTTTCCAGCCGGTTCTGCTGATCGTAGGTGTAATCGTAGTCCCTCACCGCCTGGCCGTTCAAGTACCACGTGCGCTTCTTCAAGTTCCCGAACCCGTCGTATGCCGGCTTGCCGTTGTCGTCGCGATCCTCGGAGACCAGCGCCCCGTTGGAGAAGTACACGTCCTTCCACGTGAGGCGCGACCCGTCCCAATGGTACTCCGCCAGGGGCTTTTCCTGGTAGCCGTACGAGCTCGCGAACGCGGACACCGGCTGGTCCGGCGTGATCTCGTCGTACCCCAGCCTCACCTTGCGGCCCGATGGCGTCATGGTCCACGCGAGCCGCGAGCCATCGTATCCCGCCGTGCTCGTCAGCGCCTCTCCGGCCATGTCGTTGGCGTTCACCCGCACGCCGTCGGACACCAGGTTGCCGAGCGTGTCCCAGGTCCGCGCCACGACCACCGCGTCCACCGTGTCGCTGCCCACGTTGTAGTCCGTGGCCGAGATCACGTTCCCGGCGCCGTCGTACTCGAACAGCTGGCTCACCGCGGTCTCGCCCTCTGGGGTCCTCACCCAGACCTGGCCCGGCCGGTTGAAGCGATCCAGGTCCATCCTGAACCATCGCCCGTCCGAGTACTTGAGCGACGTGATCGCCCCGTCCTTGTTCCGGCCGATGGTCTTCCACAGGGTCGCCGAATCCCGGGACGAGCAGAATTCGTCCGTGCTGCTCGCCGGGCAGGTCCGCTCCTCCACCACGTCGCCCACCACGTCGCGGTCGAATGCCGTGGTGTTCCCGAGATCGTCCCGTCTCAGCACCGGATTGCCCAGGCTGTCGTAGGCGGTCACGACGCCGATGTACGAGTATGTCTGGTGCCCCGTGCCGCTTCCGTACGTGCCCTGCGCGTTCTCCAGCCGCACGAGCTCGTTTCCCAGGCCGTCGCGTTGGAATCCGGTGGCGCGCTCCTCCTCGCCCTGCACGAACGCCAGGTAGCCCAGACCGTCGTAGTACGAATAGGTATCGTGATAGCTCGCCAGGTTCTTGGGGTCTCTGTCTCTTCTCCAGATCACGTGGTCGCTCGCGTCGTACAGGTACGCGACCTCCAGCTCCTTTGTCGCGGGACCGGATGCCCCCTCCACGCGATCTTCCACCGTCACCCGGCCCAGGTTGTCGCGTTGATAGCTGGTGGACGTGTCGGTCGAGTAGTCGTACTCGCTTTGCACCCGGCCGAACCTGTCGTACGCCGTCTGCCTGGCGCCGAGGAGCTCGCCCGCGCCGTTGCGGGTCTCCTCGTAGACCGTCCGCTCGTCCTGATCCAGCGTGGTGTACGTCCAGATCGGCGTGCTCGTGGTGGGCGCCGAGCCAGTGATCGCGTACTGCTGCACGTTCCTGGCCACGAGCGCCTGGCGCGTGTCGTACAAATACTGGCGCATCCCCAACGAGGCGTCCGTGGCGCCCGACACCGGGCGTCCCACGGTTTCCGAGACCAGGTTCCCGAGCGCGTCGTACTCCTTGGCCGTGGCCACGGCTCCGCTGTCCGAGTCCGGGCTCATGACGGTCCCCAGGCTCAAGCCGGCCGTCTCACGAACCACCTGGCCGAGCCCGTCGCGCTCGGTCCGCGTCCACTCCCGGGTCCCGTTCCCGTCCGAGTCGTCCGCGTCCACAGTGGCCACGCCCCGGCTCTCGATGTCGTAGAGCTTGTCCGTGATCCTGCGGGTGTCCGCGTTGTCCGTGGGAGCGAACACCTGCGTCTCGTAGGGCCTGCCGCGGCCGTCGAAGTACGTGTCCGTGATGGCGTCGAAATCCTGGGGCGACCGGATGCAGCCCCGCAGCGCGGACCGGATGGCCTGGGGCGACGCGCCAGGCTGCGTGAGACTCGCCGGCAGCACACAGCTCGCGAGCCGCCCCGTCCTGTCGAGCCTGTCGTCCAGGTTGTGCCGGTACATGGAGCACTGGTAATCGTTGTCGCTCGTCTCCTTGCAATCCCACTCGAGCCGTCCGAACGCGTCGTAGGTCTTGAGCTGCGCCAGCTCTTCGCCCGAGGTGTTCTCGTTCGACCAGATCCCGGACCCGCAACCCCCGTTCGGGCAGCGCGACGTCACTGCGGAGATCACGTTCCCATTGGCGTCGTACGCGTATCTCTCGACGCGCTCCGGCTTGGCCGAGGAGAGCTGGGAGACCGTGGTCTGCACCATCCGGCCCAGGAAATCGTATTCAAACGTATTGACGATGCTGCTCCCTATCGCGTTTGTCACGGGCAGCAGCTTCACGATGTTCTGTCCCTGCCTGTCGTACAGGTACCACGAGTTGATCGCCTGGCTCCCGTCGTGCCTCGTGACGAGCCTGAAGCTGTCCACGCCCCCGGCCCCGGTCATCGGCCCGTGGAGCTCGGTGACGATCTGCCCGTCGAAGTCCCTGGAGAAAACCTGCCTGCCCCACGCGTCGTACGCGAACCTCGCCACGGCCTCCTGGCGGAATTGCACCCCAGCCACATCCTCGGTCGCGGGCTTGATCTCGCAGATGAGGTTGCCCTCGCGCTGCTCGTTCTGGTCGTCCGTCTGCGCATACCCGTCCCAGTTGTTCGAGCAGCCGTTCCACGGCAGGCCCTGGAAGATCTTGAGCCACGGCATGATCCACGGGACCTCGGCCCACGACGGCCACAGCGGGTTCTGCGTCGCGCCCGGCATGAGCATCATGCTGAAGAGCTGCGCGTTCGACATGCCGCCCACGTGCTCCATGTAGTCATACCGGTACTTGCGCTCGATCCGCGACATGGCTTGGCCCTGCTTCAACCCCATCTTCCCCACATCCAGAGGCTGGTTGTAGACCGGCTCGTAGTCCGTGATCGTCGTCCTCTGCTGCCCGTCGGGCGCGGTCACAGTGGTCATGACCTCGTTCGCGAGCCAGTGCCGCAGGTGCCAGTAGTCCTTCCAGAACGCCAGCATCCGGTCGTCCCACGACCCGAAGAACATCGGCATCTGGGCCCGGATATTATTCATGATGTAAAAATGGTCGGTCGTGATTCCCGAGGGTGAGATCTCCTTGATCACCTGGCCGTCCATGTTGGTCTCGTACCTCCATTCCGTCCCCAGGCACGACGGGTCGTCCGGGT
>JAQTNF010000212.1 GCA_028713995.1 Deltaproteobacteria bacterium
ACGTCTCACAAATAACTATTTCTGTCAACACAGAAATGCTTGTTACATGCCTACATTATTCCACTCGTAGTTAACCCAACCCCCAACGACAACTCAGCTTTTCCGATTATCGAGGCTGGAACTTCAGTCTAGCGGATCACTTGGTCATCTCTTCGAGGGAGGACAGGTCGGGCAGCTCGTCGAGGTTGGGCAGGAGCACGATCTCGATGCGGCGGTTCTGCGCCTTGCCTTCCTCGGTGTCGTTGCTCGCCACGGGCTGCGTCTCCGCGTAGCCGGCGGCCGAGAGCTGCTCCATGGCCATGCCGTTCGCGATGAGGTGATCGACAACCGCCACCGCGCGGGCCGTGGAGAGGTCCCAGTTCGAGCGGAACCGCTTGGAGTTCTCGATGGGCACGTTGTCTGTGTGTCCCGCCACCTGGAAGGAGCGATCCGTGATCGTCGAGAGGATCTTGGCGACCTCTGTGAGCGCCACCTTGCCCTCGTCCGAGAGCTCGGCCTTGCCGCTCGGAAAGAGGATGTTGGACGCCATCTCGACCACCATCCGGTTGCGCACCACCTTCACCTTGATCTTGCCGGACTCAATCATGGCCTTGAACTTGGAGAGCATGTTCTTGAACGTGTCGAGGCGCCGCTTGGCCTGCTCCATGGCCTTGGCGTTGGCGCTCGCCTCGTTGGCGAGGCGCGTCATCTCCGCGTTGACCGCCTTCAGCTCGCGATCCAGCGCATCCTTCTCGTTCCGAAGCTCCGCGAGCTTCTGCTCGGTCGCTACAAGCGCGTCCGCGCCCTTCTGGATCTCCGCCTTGAGCGCCGCGATGTCCGCGTCGTACTTCTCCTGCGGGACGCCGCAGCCGAGGACGGCTGTTGCGATTCCCGTTGCGAAAAGCGCCGCAATGAATGTTGCACGCATGATCGACTCCTTTCCCCTTGGGGAGGTATCCGGCTTCAGGCAAGTATGGGCGAACTCGCGCGGTGAGGTCAAGGAGCCTTGTCCGCGATCGCGTCCCAGAAAGCGGGCAGGGCCGGATCCGGATTTTTCAGCGCTGCGTCCACGAGGTCGGCTCTGGCCGCGGACGGGAAGCGCGCGAGGCAAACGAGCACGGGCGCAATCCCCGCAGCAGGCGTCCGTCCGTTCGAGAGGACGGCCGCCACGAGTTTGTGCAGATCGGCCGACAAGGCCGCCACGCCGTGCGCGAGGGCGTTCTCGCACAGGAGGGCCGCGGCCGATCCGCGCAGGATCGGGTCCGGATCGTTTTCGGCCATGCGGGCCAGAGCGCCGAGCGCCGCCTCCGCCACTGGCGGACCGATGATCCCGAGCGCGGCTCTTCGCACCTCCGCCTCGCGGTCCTCGAGCAGGGCGATCGGGGCCGGCTGCGAAAAGGGGACCACCCGCGCAAGCAGCGGAAGGGCCGCGAGAGCCGAGGTGCGCAGGTCCGGCTCGAGTCGCACGTCCTTCGCCACCGCGGCGAGCTGGTCCGCGAGCGCCGCCACCTGTCCCGAGACGACGTCCGCCGGTCCCTCGGGCCCGCAGGCGGCCCGGTGCAGCGCGAAGAGCAGCGATCCCGCGGAGCGCGAGGCGGTCTCACGCTCGCCGGCCGCCGTGAGCGCTGCGAGGTAGGGAAACACGGGCCACGGATCGGTGAGGTAGGCGGCCGCGTCGATGGCCACGAGCCGCTCGGCCCGCGTGCCGCCGTACATGGCGAGAACCAGGTCGCGCGGCGCCACGGCCCGCGCCAGCCTGGGAAGGACGCCGGGATCCGGATCGCCCACCGCGCGCCGCAGCATCGCCGCGGATGGAGGCGATGGGGGGCCGATCGGCCGCTCGATCGTATCGGCCGCCCCCAAAGCCGCAAACGCTGTCCCGATCGCGACGGCGAGGAGCGCGAGCCGCATCCTTCGTCCGCCCGCGGGGCTCATCTCGCCACGCCCCGTTGCGCGGCCGCGAGGAACTCGATCATCCTGCCAGCCTCGGGGGACAGATCCTGGCGAGATCCCCAATCGGCCACGATATCTGCCACGGGCCGGCCGCGCTCGCGAAGCGCCGCGAAGATGGCCTTGATCTGTCGGTGCGCGCCGCTCCCGATCCCTCTTCTCGCGAGCCCCACGCGGTTGATCGCCCGCAGCCGGGCCCTGTCTCCGGCCACGATGCAAAAGGGCGGCGCGTCCCGCTCGAGCATGGCCCCGGCGGCCACCATCGCCGATTCGCCGACCCTGAGGAACGGGCCGACCGCGGCCATGCCGCCGAACACCGCGTGGTCGCCCACGGACACGTGCCCGGCCAGGGTGGCGTGGTTCGCCATGACCACGTGATCGCCCACCGCACAGTCGTGCGCCACGTGGCAGCACGCCATGAACAGATTCGAGTCGCCGATGCGCGTCGAGCCGCCGCCGTGCTCCGTGCCCCGGTTCACGGTGACGTGCTCGCGGAAGATGTTGTCGCGTCCCACCACGAGCGTGGTCGGCTCCCCGCGGTACCTGAGATCCTGGGGCTCGCCCCCCAGGCAGGCGAACGGATGGACCGCGTTGCCCGGTCCGAGCACTGTGGGACCCTGCACCACGGCATGGGCGTGGATCACGCACCCCGCGCCGATCGAGACCCCGGCGCCGACCACGGCGTACGGCCCCACGGTCGCGCCCTCCCCCACCTCGGCCGACGGGTCGATCGCGGCGCGAGGATCGACTCCCCCGAACCCCGCCGCCGCCGGGAAATCGGCCTTCGCGCCATCGCTCATCTGTGCCGTCATCGTTCGAAAGGCTCAGAAGGTGGAGGCCCGGTCCTGGACGGAGATGACGAGCTCGCCCTCGGCCACATGGTGATCCTCCTCGAACGCGGCCACGGAGAAGCGCCACACGTTGCTGCGCTGGCGCTCCATCTTGCACTCCATCTCCACCTTCTCGCCGGGCCGGAGCGACCTGCGGAACTTGAACTTGTTGATTCCGAGCAGGGTCG
>JAQTNF010000213.1 GCA_028713995.1 Deltaproteobacteria bacterium
CCACACTCAAGCGCGACGTCTTCCTCTTCCCCCCGCTCCTCCTCGACAAAGTCGGACCCCTGCCTCAAACCCTCGGCCCACACTTGCCCTCCCTCAAGGTGGGTCACGATGTCCTGGCTCATTACCTCAACGGAAGGATGACTCTGGCATTCCTCGCTGTCTGCATTTTTTGTTGCTCGGTGCCAGCCGGCGTGACAGGCGAGTGTGGACATCGTGCCAACGAAAGGAAAACGGGCACAAGCGGTATTCCGCAAGTGCCCGTTTTCGTTGCGCGCCCAGAGCGATTCGAACGCCCGACCCTCGGTTCCGTAGACCGATGCTCTATCCAGCTGAGCTATGGGCGCTTGGCTCTTCCTCTGGCGGAGAGAGAGGGATTCGAACCCTCGCTACCCTTTTGAGGTAGACACGCTTAGCAGGCGTGCGCCTTAGACCTAACTCGGCCATCTCCCCTTCTCAATCCCAAAAGGCCAAAGTCGGCGGAGGAGCAGGGATTCGAACCCCGGGTGCCTTGCGACACAACGGTTTTCAAGACCGCCGCCTTCGACCACTCGGCCACTCCTCCGTTTCAAAGAACAGGCGCATGGATTTAGGTCACGCGGCGGGCCTTTGTCAAGGCGCGAAAAGGTCCGAAGCCCTGAAATCAAGGTTCGATCCTTGATCTTCGTCGGCAGACGATATCGAGCGCGACGATCTGGTCGTCAGGCCGCTTTTTGAAATCGCCCCGGACCACGCCGAGAATGAAGTGGGTAACGGGCTCGTTCCTTTCGCTCAAGTAAGATCTTGCCAAGAGCGGGATTACGCGACAAACACACCCACATGACCCGGGCCATGGAGACGTACCTGCGCAAGGGCTTGAAGGGCACGGCCTTCTGCCCGGGCTGCGGGCACGGCATCCTGCTGAACTGCCTCCTGCGCGCGGTCGACCGCCTCGGGATCGACAGGCGCGAGCTCCTGTTCGTGTCCGGCATCGGCTGCGCGGCGTGGATCCCGAGCCCCAACATCGGCGCGGACACGCTGCACACCCTGCACGGGCGGGCCGTGGCCTTCGCCACCGGCGCCAAGCTCGCGAACCCGAAGCTCACCACCATCGTGGTCTCGGGCGACGGCGATCTGTCTTCCATCGGCGGCAACCACCTCATCCACGCGGCGCGGCGCAACGCGGATCTCACGGTCATCTGCGCCAACAACCAGATCTACGGCATGACCGGCGGCCAGACCGCCAGCACCACGCCATTGGGCGCGCGCACGGCCACGGATCCCGCTGGAAACGTGTTCCGGCCCTTCGACATCTGCAGGCTCGTCATGGCCGCGGGCGCGAGGTACGCGGCGCGCTTCCCGGTCACGCGGCCCAGGCTCCTCATCGACGCCATCGAGCGCGCGGTGCGCACGCCGGGCTTCGCGTTCGTGGAGGCGGTCACGCCGTGCCCCACGCAGTACGGCCGGCGCAACGTGCAAGGCGATCTGCCCGAGCTCTACGCCGCCGTGGACGCGGCGTGCGTGGACGAGGCGGCGGCGCGCGCCATGACCGAGGAGGAGCGCCTCGCGCGCTTCGTGGTCGGGGAGTTCGTGCCATGAGCGCGGCAACGATCGGGATCCGCATCGGCGGAGAGGCCGGTCAGGGCGTGATCCTGGCGGGCGTGATTTTGGCCGAGGCCGCGGCTGCGCAAGGATCCCACGTGGCCCAGTCGGCGAGGTACGGGGCCGCGGTGCGCGGGGGCGAGTGCACGGCCGACATGGTCGTTTCGAGCGAGCCCATCGACTTTCCGCACGTGGAGGAGCCCGACCACCTGGTGGTCCTGTCGCAGGAGACCTACGACCGGCTCGCGCCCGCGCAACGGCCGGGCACACTCGTTATTTACGATCCGTTTTTCGTCACGGCGCGCGACCTCGCGGGCGTGCGGCAGGTGCGCCTCGCGGCCACGGACACGGCCATCCGCGAGCTCGGCTCGGCCCAGGGCGCGAACCTGATCGTGCTGGGCGCGCTTGCGGAGCTCACGGGCGCCATCCGCGAGGAGAGCATCGTGGCGGCTTTGGACCGCAACATGTCCAGGAAGCACAGGCAGGCCAACCTCAAGGCGATCGCCCTCGGCCGCGAGATGGCCCGGGCCGCTGGGGCGGACGCATGACGAACGGCCGCACCCACAGGCCCGAGCACGACGCGGTTCTGTGCGAAACGTGCGGCGCGTGCACGTGGAGCTGCCCGGCCGCGGTGTTCGCCGATCTCGCGTCCGAGGAGGGCTCCTTGCGCGGCGCGGTGTTCTCGGCCCGTCCCTATCCGGGAGCCAAGGCCGCGGTGCCGCCGTGCCGTGCCGCGTGCCCGCTCGGCCAGGACGTGCCGGGGTACATCTCGGCCGTGGCGCGCGGTTTCGTGGTCGAAGCCGGGGAGATCGTGCGCCGCACCAACGCGCTGCCGTCCGTGTGCGGCCGACTGTGCATCGCCTCGTGCACGAAAGCCTGCGTGCGGGCCCGCATCGACGACGGCCTCGACATCCGGGGCCTCAAGCGCTTCGCGGCGACGGCGGCCAAGGCGACGGCGGCGAAACCCGCATCCGGAACCGGACGACGCGTGGCGATCGTGGGCGGCGGGCCGGCGGGATTGGCCGCGGCGCACAGGCTCGCGCAGCTCGGGCTCTCGCCGGTGGTCTTCGAGGCGGGACCCACGGCGGGGGGGATGCTGGCAGACGCGGTGCCGGCCTTCGCCCTGCCGAGGGACGTGCTCGAGTCCGACGTGGAGGCTCTCGTCGAAATGGGCGTGGAGATCCGGTGCAATGCGCGCGTCGGCGTCGACGTGGCGTGGGAAGAGCTCGAGCG
>JAQTNF010000214.1 GCA_028713995.1 Deltaproteobacteria bacterium
GGACCACCATGGCGATGGCTTGGACGGAGACAAGACCGATCGCGCCGCACGAAAAGGCGAGAGCGATCCGCGTGGCCTCGCCCTGCTCGGTCGCGCTCACACCAAGCAGCACGGACAAGGTGAGCAAGGACAAAAAGGCGATGCCGACGAGCATGACGACCTCCTTAAGGTTCGCGGGACGCCAGGGAAATAGCGTAGCTGCGGGCCTGCGGGCAAGCGTCAACTTGGGAGCGAGGGCAGGACTGGACGAGGGGGCGCGGGTCGGGGCGATTCTACCAGCGGCGATCGCGACCGCCGCCACCGCCACCGCCGCCGCCGCGGCCGTCGCGCTTCGAATCCTGTGCCTCGTTCACGTTGATCGTGCGACCGTCGAGGCTTGTGCCGTTCATCTCCGCCATGGCGGTGTCGGCGGCCGCGGCGTCCTCGAACGTGACGAACCCGAACCCCCGCGAGCGGCCGGTCATGCGGTCCGTTATGACCTTGGCCTCGGTGATCTGGCCGAAGCGGGCAAACGCGCTCTCGAGCCCGCTGTCTGTGGTGTTGAAGGACAGGCTGCCGACGAATAGCTTCTTCATGACGCTCTCTCCACTTTGGGCGCCTTGCGCCCGGCTATTGGGGCCGGTTTCGTGCCGGCCCTCATGTATCGTCCGTGACGGGCGATACGTTCACGAATTGTTCGTGTCACGGGCGCGCTGGCCTGAATGGACACTCTCCGCTTTGACCTTCGGGTTTCTTCTGTCAGCGAAGTCATCGAGACGGGAAGACGAAAGGTCGGGCAAGCTCGAGCCGTGACTGCGTTCCGGATTGTCCTAACAAGCTCCTATCGCGCCTCTTGCGAGAACGTGTCTCACAATCCCCTCCTAACACGGTTCGTGGCCATCGTCCACAAATGCCTGCTGGTGGACCAGGTTTGATCTGTGATCCGTCGTATCGAGGGATTCCGAGCCCGCCGCGGCCGCCCAAGTGATCGGACAGGTTCGTCCTTCCTTGCCCTCGCACTATCCTTTGCGAGGTGCAGACCCCATGGCGATACACGCGCACGACAATGCAAGGGTGAGCGCCCACAGGACGAGCCGCGCGCGCAGCGACGAAACGAGCGCCGCGTTTGTGGTTCCGCCGAGGCCCAGAATTTGCGCGGCCGCGCCATTGTTCATGCCGAAGAGATCGATAAGATTGCTCACGGCCAGGAAGGCGACGAGCGCAAGGGGGAGGGAGCGCGCCACGTACAAGGGCCACGAGTCCGGGAAGCGCCAGGCCAGGATGCCGCTCGCCACGAACAGCACCGTGACACCGCCGAGCCAGCGCTGCGCATCGGACACGGGACGACCGAGATCGGGAGGGAGCGAGGCGGCCCAAGGTCCTGCGATCGCCACGGCCGCGCATGCTGCCAGGGCCAGCGTGGCGAAGAGAGCGAGGCGGACGGCGATCGGCATGCGGCGGTTCTTCCCCAATACTTGCCCTCCAGGTGGAGGATTGATACCAGAATGTCAGGGACGCGGCCAACTCGGCCGCCAGTGACGGTGCACCACATGTCGGAAGAAATCACCAAAGACAGCGAGATCCATCCGTCGGCTTCGACAAAGAAGGATCGCATCGAGGTCGTGAAGGTCCTCGCCATGGCGCTGGTCTCCTTCGCGATCGGGTTCGTGCTCGTGTACGTGTTTCTCGCGCCGGGGTCCTCTCAGGACCAGACGCAGGCCGCGGGGGGCGACATGCCGTCGGCTCCGGCGCCTGTTCCGGCCGCGGCCCCGGCTGCGGTCGCGGCTGCGCCGTCCGCGCCGATCGCGCCCGCCGGAGGATACGCGCCGCCCGAGCCAGGCAAGGATGCCGGTGCGGCCTCGGCGACACCGGTCCAGGCGGCAGCCGCGTCCGACGCGGGACCGCACGAGGGCGACGCGCTGCCCGAGGTGGCTCCGGGCAAGACCCCGGATGGCGTGGCCGTCGACGGTGCGGCGTTCTATCTGAAGTGCTGGGACGCCGAGGGCGTCGAGCACCCGGGCGAGGAATGCGACAAGCTCGCGGTCCTCGACAAGAGATTCGCGACGAGGCTCTACGTGGTGGACAAGTGCCGCGCCAAGGCCGGGACCGAGAACGCCAAGGGCAAGCTCAGTCTGGGCGTGGAGGCCGACTTCCAGAACCTCAAGGTGAGCTACTGGAACGGCGCGTCGTCCACGGTCGCCAAGTCCGGGGAGATTGCGGGCTGCCTGCGCACAGAGATGGCCGGCCTGCCGCTCGGCGGGATCGAGCACAAGTACGCGCGCTACAGGATGTTCTTCACCGTGACCTTCGGCTCCGCGGCCGAGGTGGCGCGTGCCGACGCGCAGGCTGCGAAGGCCGAGGCCAAGCCCGGGGCCAAGCCCGAGGCCGCAAAGGAGGGCAAGACCAAGGCGCCGCCGGGCAAGGGGCGCGTGGTCAAGGTCACCAAGGACAAGGTGCGGGTGAGGAAGACGCCCAAGGACGGCGAGGTCATCGGCAAGATCAGCACCGGCAACGAGGTGCGCCTCCTCGAGCAGAAGTCCGGCTGGTGCCATGTGATGACCCCCAACAGCAATGACGGCTGGATGACCTGCGATGCGCTGGCCCTCTAGCGCGCTCGCCCTGTTCGCGCTCCTCGCGGCGGGGTGCGAGGACGGGCCCACGGCCGAGGATCGCCGGGACTTCGCAGAGCTGGAGCGGGCGATTGGGGAGATGTCCGACGTCGCGGATGCGGAGCAGGGCGACCGGCTGCAACAACTGGCGGATCTCG
>JAQTNF010000215.1 GCA_028713995.1 Deltaproteobacteria bacterium
CCACCTTCTCCATGGCCTCTGCCAGCATGTCGCCGATGGTCGTGTCGCCGTTGGCCGAGATGGTGCCCACCTGGGCGATCTCGGCGCGGTCCTTGACCTTGCGCGACTGTTTCTTGACCTCGTCGACCACCACGGCCACGGCCTTGTCGATGCCGCGTTTGACGTCCATGGCGCTCGCCCCGGCCGCGATGAGCTTCAGTCCCTCGTGGAATATGGCCTGGGCCAGCACCGTGGCCGTGGTCGTGCCGTCGCCGGCCACGTCCGACGTCTTGGAGGCGACCTCCTTGACCATCTGGGCGCCCATGTTCTCGAACTTGTTTTCGAGCTCGATCTCCTTGGCCACGGTCACGCCATCCTTGGTCACGGTCGGCCCGCCCCACGACTTCTCGAGCACCACGTTGCGGCCCCTCGGGCCCAGGGTGACCTTCACCGCGTTGGCGAGCGCGTCCACGCCGCGCATGATGCGGTCGCGGGCGGGTTGGCCGAAACGAATCTCCTTTGCCGACATGTCTCTCCTCCTTGGCCTGTTCTTTGCGGTCCGCTTCTATTCGAAGACCGCCAGGATATCTTCCTCACGCACGAGCACATGCTCCTCGCCATCGATCTTGAACTCCGTGCCCGCGTACTTCCCGATCAGAACCCGGTCGCCCGCCTTCACGTCGAGCGCGCGCACCGCGCCGTCCTTGCCGATCTGACCTTTGCCCACGGCGATCACCTTGCCCTCGATGGGCTTTTCCTTGGCCGTGTCCGGAATGATGATGCCGCCCTTTGTTTTCGCCTCCTGCTCCACGCGCCTGATGAGAACCCTGTCGTGCAATGGTTTTACTTTCATGTTCCTTCCTCCTCGTCCCTCCCCCACGGAACGCGCACGTTCGTTAATCAGCCGTCCGACACCTGTCAAGGGGCCAATGGGAAACCGGGCCAACGGGGCACGATGTCCTTGGCCCGCTCCATCGGCATTTCAGTTGTGAAATTTTTTCTATCAATTCGGTAGAATTTACACACGAACCGAAGGATCTTACCCGCGGCGTCCACCGCCGCACGGTCCGGAAGCGCAACGCGAGAACGCCGAACAGGATTGCTTCAACGAGGATTGGGGCGGGCCCCCGGAGTCCTCGGAGTGGCGCCGGTGCGTCAAATCAGGATTTTGGCACTCTTCGTGCATATCATCCCGGATAAAGGACGAAATATAAAATGTGGATGACGTCATGAAACAGAAAATTCTTGTAGTGGACGACACAGAGACCATGCGGCATTTTCAGCGCTTGTTCCTGGAGGCTCAGGGGTACGAGGTCGCTCTGGCCGAGGATGGGATCGACGCGCTCGACAAGATCCCTGCGTTCGGACCCGACCTCATTCTCATGGATTGCACGATGCCGCGCATGGACGGTCTTGAGTGTTGTCGCAGGATCAAGGCGGACGGCGTTCTGCGCGAGGTCAAGGTCATCATGGTCACCTCGAAGAGCGAATATGATCACATTCGCGACGCCTTTGCCGCTGGTTGCGACGACTATGTGACGAAACCCGTCGACCGGACCGAGCTTCTCCTCAAGACCCGCGACCTGCTCAAATTCAGCCACTTGAAGCGCGTCCTGCGGTCCGGTTGATTTTTGGATCCCCGGCCTGATCGGCCGTCGGCCGATCGCGCCTTTCCCATCCCAGCCCCGCGTGCCCGATCTTTTCCCTTTCCGTGCCCGCCCGATCCCGCCTCCGGCGGATCGGGCACTTCTGTCCTTTCGCCGTTGACATGACCTCCTGGACGCGCCGACAATCGCCGCACGAGGAGGCCTGCATGAACCGACGAGTCCATCTCTTCACCCTCAGCACCTGCGGCTGGTGCCGCAAGACCAAGCGCTTCCTGGACGAGCACGGCGTGGATTACACCTGGGACGACGTGGACCTCCTGCCCGTGCCGAGACGTGAGGAGATCGAGGAGTTGATGGCGCGCCACAACCCGCGGGTCAGCTACCCCACGATCGTGGTCGACGGGAGCGAGGTCATCGTGGGCTTCGACGAGGCGCGCCTGCGGGCGGCGCTCCACCTATGAGCGGCTCCGACGAGAGGAAGCTCTACGAGCGGCTGAAAAGGGAGGCCGAGGCGTCGGGCTACCTGCTCAACCCGGATACGGACTTCGTGCTCGACCTGATGGAGGGCCTCATCGCCAACGACCGGCGCTACGGGTACATGTCGTGCCCGTGCCGGCTCGCGGCCGGCGTGCGAGAGCGCGACCGGGACATGATCTGCCCGTGTGACTACCGAGACCCCGATCTCGCCGACTTCGGCGCGTGCTACTGCGCGCTGTACGTCTCCGAAGAGGTGGCCGCCGGTAAGCGCGAGCTCGCGTCCGTGCCGGAGCGTAGGCCCCGTGGCGGGTCGGCGAAGCATGAGGAGGAACACCGCGAGGAGCTTGTCGGGTTTACGCGAAGCGGCATCCCGGTGTGGCGCTGCGTGGTGTGCGGGTACCTGTGCGCCCGGCCCGAGCCGCCCCTCAAGTGCCCCATCTGCAAGGTCGACCGCGACAGGTTCGAGCGCTTTGCGTGAAGGACCCAGCACGCCCCACTGATGCGAGACCTGTCCGAGACCTGTCCCCACCCCAACGGATCGGCTTGGAACGATTGATGTTTCTCGCAATCGGCCGGTCGGTTGAAGAAAGCAGGAAACTCTGTTCCCCAAACGGCCGATGAGAACCTCGACCGCGCGGCGTCCGC
>JAQTNF010000216.1 GCA_028713995.1 Deltaproteobacteria bacterium
CGTCTCCGATATTCCCTATCTCGCGGGCGCGCTCTGGCACCCCGACGCGCGCGGATTCGAGCTCGACCGCGAGCGGCAGTTCGTGGCCACCCGCGCCGCCGTGGACCGTATCCGGGCGTTCCCGGGGAGCCTGCGGGAATAGCCGGGGCCCGCCTGGAGTTGATTTTGTGACATCGAATATCGACGTACCGCGAATCGGAGCGACACGCTCCTCGAGGAGGAACCAATATGAAGACAAGAGACCTGCTTTCACTGGCGCTTTTCGGGCTGTTCGGACTCGCCGCCGTCGGATGCGGCGGGATGCGTGCCATGACCAAGGACGTGCGCTCGGCGATCACCCTCGCCGATCTGCAGACGAACCCCGACAAGTACGCCCCGCGCCTCGAGAAGCCGGGCGACGAGCTGATCATCGCCATCAAGAAGGGCGACAGCGTGCCGCTCGAGCTCGCGCTCGACGCCCCGCAGGTGGCGACGCTCGAGGCCGGGCAGAACCGCCTGCGCTTCACGCAGGATCTGTTCCTCGCCGTGAGCAGGGACGGGGTCTTCGTCAGCAAGGACGGCGCGACCTGGGCGCAGCTCGGCGACGACAAGGCGCTCAAGGAGCTCCTCGGGTTCGCGCAGGGCTCTGTGCAGGCCGGGCTCGGGGCCACCAAGGAGAAGGGCCCGTTCATGTCCCTCGGCCTCACGCTGAAGTGACCTCGTCGCAGGCATCACCCCGGAGAAGAGGACGCACTGGAACGGTTCGACCGTATGGCTTGGGATCGGACTCGTGAGCCCGACGGTCCTCAAGAAGGCCGGATATCGGCTGTTTTTCTTCTCGCGCGAGGAGACGCGGATGCACGTCCACGTCCACCACGCGGACGGAGAGGCCAAGTTCTGGCTCGATCCGAAAATCGAATTGGCCGAGAGCACGGGACTTGAACCCGCAGCGCGTCGCGAGGGCGCTGCGATTGATCGAGGAGAATGAGGATGAGATCCGCTCAGCATGGGCGCTGCATTTCGGACGTTGAGGTCACCAACGTTTCGGCCCACGGATTGTGGCTGCTGGAAGGCGGCAGGGAGCGCTTCCTTCCGTTCGACAAGTTCCCGTGGTTCAAGGAGGCATCCATCGCCGCCCTCACCAACGTGACGATGCCCTCGCCGGGTCACCTCTACTGGCCGGATCTCGATGTCGATCTGGAATCGGAATCCATCGACCATCCCGAGCGCTACCCGCTCGTGAGCCGCGCTCGCTGAATCTCTCCCTGTTCCAGCCGATTTCTCCACACGCCGGGGCCCACTGGTAGCACAATGGCTTGGCCATGACCGACCGCTCACTCTCCCTGAACCGCCCGTCGTCGCAGAAGCTGCTCGCCCGCCTGCTCGACGACCCGGCGCTGGTCGAGACCGTGGGGCAAGGTGCCAGGGCAAGGTGGGCAAGGTGCCAGGCACTAGCGATTAAGCATTTCCGCGAAGGCATTCAGAAAGACATTGGGGTTGTCGCCCTCGGCGGTGCCGTTGCCCCGTGTGTTTGGTCGCAAGTCTCCCATTACAAAATAAATACTTAATCGCTAGTGCCTGGCACCATTCGCCCCATTCGCCCCCCGGTCATTGGAAGTCCGCGCACAGGTTGCCCTCGGACGATTCGTTGTCCATGCACCACATGAGGCCGTTGTCCACGAGCGCGCACGGCCGGGCGTCCGTGAGGCAGCCCTCCGCGTGCAGCACGCCGCCCTCGCACCAGTACACGGTGTGCGCGCCGCAGCAGCCGATGTACTGCTTCTCGGGCGTGTCCCCGATGTCGCCGCAGCTCGCGGGCAGCTTGTCGCAACAGAGCGTGCCGGCAGGAAACTCCGGGAACTCCGAGTCCCAGTACTGCTCACCGTCGCGCGACAGGCACGGATCGCCGGTCGGCGTGTCGCGGCACTCGATGTGCCCGGTGCCGCCCTCGAACGCGCACCACTTGGAGCCGCAGCCCTCGGATTGCACCGCACCCGCGTCGCAGTAGTAGCGGGTCGTGCCGCTGCAGCACCCGGCCTCCTGCTCCACGTTCGTGGAGCCGATCTGCGAGCAGTCGGACGGGGCATCCGGGCAGCACGGGATCCAGTAGTCGTCGGTCCCCCAAGGGGGATTGGTATCCGTGTCGCCGTCGCTGTCTCCGTCCGTGTCCGCGTCCGTGTCAGTGTCCGTGTCAGCGTCACTGTCGGTGTCGGCGTCCGCATCCGGCCCGGGAAGTCCGGCGTCCCCCCATGTCTCTGGGCTCTGATCGCATGCCGCGACGAACGCGACCGCGAACGCCAGGGTCGATTGCAGAAGCACACGTTTCATGGCCCACCTTACCGTTCGAAGATGTACAATTATCGTGCCGGAATGGACGTCGTGGCAACCATCGATTTTTCTTGGGTTGGACATACCCGCTTCGCGGGGCCCGAGGGCAAGGTGCCAAGGGCAAGGTGCCAGGCACTAGCGATTAAGTATTTCCGCGAAGGCATTCAGAAAGACATTGGGGTTGTCGCCCTCGGCGGTGCCGTTGCCCCGTGTGTTTGGTCGCAAGTCTCCTATTACAAAATAAATACTTAATCGCTAGTGCCTGGCACCATTCAACGTCCGTTCGGCGGATCGGGCCAGGGGCGGGACGCTGGCGGCGCGCGGCGCGGACGTGCTGGCCCGCGAGGGAGCGGACAGGCTGTTTCGCGTCGGCTTCGGCCTCGCCTGCCAGGAGG
>JAQTNF010000217.1 GCA_028713995.1 Deltaproteobacteria bacterium
ACATATTGGATTGTGACGATTAATAGGATAGAAAAACGATTTGCTTATTCTGAATGTTCAGCATTAATTAATGAAATTTCGGATGTAAGGTTGATTTCTGAAATGTTGGAAAAAGTAACTACAGAGAGGTTTATAAAATGAAAAAAGCAATTCGAATTCAGTATATGGGCGGAGAAATAATGTTTCGCCCTGAAGGAGATGTAGAAATTGAAGGAAAGATGGTCCATATTAAGGATGCGATTAAGATATCGAGGGGTAGTATACAATCAATTCTTCCGTTTGAAGCGTTCGCAGCGATTGTGCAGGCGTTTGCGTCGCCCGGGTGGAGCGCGAGGAGTGCCGCGGCGACCGCGGCGACCCGCGGGGGCGGGAATCAAGCAGTCGCTCCCGGTCAGGCCAGCTTGCACGGCGCGATGATTGCTTGCCGTCCGGTCACGGGGCCGAGCGATCCGATCACCCCTCCTCCGCGAAGAAGTCGATCTTGCGGCGATCCGTGGACGCTGGGCGCGCCCTCTTCCTCGCCCACTCGCGCAGCGCCTTGATCTCGTCTTCGAACATCTCGTAGAGCGGCACGGTCTCACTGACCGCATAAGTCAGGTCCTCGTTGGTCGGCTCGCCGCCTCGTCCGAACGACGTGTAGAGCGCTGCGATGACCGCCTGCTCGATCTCGCTGCCCGTCAGCCGCTCGGACTTCACGGCCAGGGCGTTGAGATCGAACGCCTCGGGCTTGCGGCCGCGCTTCGCCACGTGCAGCCTGAAGATCTCGCGGCGCTCGTGCACGTTGGGCAGATCCACGAAGAAGATCTCATCGAAGCGCCCCTTGCGCGGCAGCTCGGGCGGCAGGGACGCCACGCGGTTGGCGGTCGCCACCACGAACACCTCGGCCCGTTTCTCCTGCAACCATGTGACCATGCCGCCCAGCACGCGCGCGGCCGCGCCCTCCCCGCTCTTCTCGAAACCCTTCTCGATCTCGTCGATCCACAGGACCACCGGCGCCATGGCCTCGGCCAGACGCAAGGATACGCGCAAAGCCTCCTCGGGACGCGGCGCGCCGAACACGGCGGACACGTCGAGCCGCACGAGCGGCAGGCGCCAGTGGCCGGCCACGGCCTTGGCGGTGAGCGACTTGCCGCAGCCTTGCACGCCCATGAGCAGAAGGCCGCGCGGAGCGGGCAGACCGTAGGCGCGCGCCCGGTCGGAGAAGGCGTCCGCACGCGACACGAGCCAGCCCTTGAGCTGGTCGAGCCCGCCCACCTCGTCGAGGCTGCCGGGAACGGCCACGTGCTCGAGCACCCGGCTGCGACGCAGCGCCCGCCGCTTGTCGGCCATGACCGACGCGCCGGCGCCTTGCGCGTCCTCGGGCCAGCCGATCATGGCCTTGCGGAACGCGCGCGCCGCCTCATCCAGCGTGAGCCCCTGGGCCACTCGCACGAGCGCCGCCGCGTCGTCGTCCGTCTGCAGCACACCCACCTCGGCCGAAACGCGCCCGAGCACGTCGCGCAGCTCAGCCGGTCCGGGCAGCGGGAGCTCCAGCACCGCGGCCTCGCGCTCCAGCTCGGGAGGCAGATCGACCCACGGCGCGAGCACCACCGTGGTGCGGCCCTTGCGGTCCGCGGCAAGGGCCAGGTCGCCGAGCACGCGCACCATGCTCGGATCCTCGAGCCGGCGGTGGACGTCGTCGAGCACGAGCACGGTCCCCTCCTCGGCCGCGAGCCGGAACAGATCCGAAAGCGGCGTGTCCTTGCCCTCCCCGCGCGGCGTGACCACGGTGCGGCCCGTCCGCTCGGCCGCCTCCCGCACCGCGGCGAGCGCGCGCTCCTCCTCCTGCGACAAAAGGAAGATGAGCGGGTAGCGCGCCTCGAGATGGAGCACGAGGTCCTGAACCAGGTCTAGCGGCATGCTCTTCCTCCCTCGTTCGCGACAGACGGTCCCATGATACCAGGGATGGTCGTTACCCCACAGCCGGAAACGCCGGATCGCCTTGACTGCCACCCGGGCGGGCCTCAGGCTCGTGCCATGGATCGCGACGGACCGTGGGAGACGCGCGTGGTTTCCGGGGACGAGGCCGGGATGCGGCTCGACGCGTTCGTGGCCGCGGCCGTGCCCGGGCTCTCGGCGCGCTCGGCCCGAAGCCTCGTGGAGCGCGGGCTCGTGCTGCTCGACGGCCGCCCGGGACGCAAGGGAGAGCGCCTCGCGGCCGGAAGCCGGATCGACATCCTCGAACGGCCCGTCGTGGGCGCGTGGCTGCCGGAGCCCGACGAGCGCGTGCCGTTCCGTGTCGTGCTCGAGGACCCGCATCTCCTCGTTGTCGACAAGCCGTCCGGCGTGCCGTCCGTGCCGCTCGCTCCGGGCGAGAAAGGCGCGCTCGCGAACGGCGTGGCCGCGCGCTTTCCCGAATGCCGCGCCGTGGGTCGATCCCCGGGCGACGGCGGGCTCGTGCAACGGCTCGACACCGAGACGTCGGGACTCATCATCGTCGCGCGCAGCGAGGACATCCACGACCGGCTCGTACGCCTGCAGGACGCGGGCGCGATCGAGAAGCGCTACCTGGCGCTCGTGCGTGCGGGAGAGTCTCCCGTTCCCGCGCTCGTGGACGTCGCGCTCGGCCCGGCCCTGGGCGGCAGGAAGGTGCGACCCTCGCCCGGCAGAGCACAGGCGGTCACGAGGTTGCGCCTCGT
>JAQTNF010000218.1 GCA_028713995.1 Deltaproteobacteria bacterium
CCGCCAGGATGGTCGTCATCTGGGCCACGAGCGCGCTACGGTCGATGTCCTTCGGTACGTGAAGGCCCGCCGCGTTGGCGATCACAGTGTAATCGACGTACTGCTCGTCGATCTCGGCGCGGGAGACAACATCCGAGGCCGTCCAGTGCCACACGGAATCGACGATGATCTTGCGCTCCTCTTCGAGTATCTCGGCGAGCGGAACGATCTCGTTTCCGCCCTGCCTTCCGGCCCGGCGAACCATCTCGACTAGATCGTTGGCCATGCCTTCTGCGGATTCTTCCGAGCCCTTCTCGCACAGCCGCAGGAACGCCTCGGTTGTGTTCCAGCGGGCGGGCTTGCCGTCCTTGCGGCTCGTCAGGATGGCGAAGTACTCGTCCTCCTCGTCCTCGTCGTCGGTCTCGTTCCAGGCGTTCTGCAACAGGGTGCGCTCGTTCCAGCGGTTGAAGGCGTGTTCGTCGTCGTTCGGGTCGAAGACGATGAAGCGGTCCTTGGCAGCGCGGCCAATGGCCGCGACCCAATGGTCCGCGTCGTCAATGAGCAGAAGCCCCGGCAGGCCCGCCGAGAGGTGGGCCGCCAGGCGCTTTACGAACGCCTGGCCCTTGCCCTTGTTCTTCTCCTGAAGGTACTCGCACTTGACGCCGTACTCGGCCGCGGCCTTCTTGAGGTCCTGCTCGTCCAGCCCCGTTTTATATGCCAGAAACGGCTTTCCGGCCGCCCAGGCCAAGGCCCGCTGGTCTGCGTAGATGCCCAGGATGCCCAGGCACATGGACAGGCTCGTGGGCCCGCAGTGCGACGTCTCCTGCATTTCGAACGGGGCAAAGAAGCTGTCGTCGTCCATGTCGTTCTACCTCCTCCGTGCCAAGAGCCTCGCTCTGAGCTTGCGTTCGGTCGTGGTCAATATTTGTCTTGCGACCTCGCGCAGGTGCTGGTACTCCTCCAGCCGCCTCGCGTAGGTTCCCGGCTTCTGCGTGCCGTCGAACGCCTCGACTTCGAGGGCGAGGGTGTGCAACTGGTCGGCCACGGATTCCGAGACGATTTCCGTGACCACGCCCGTGTTCTCGGCCTCGACCTCGGCGACCACCACTACGACACCTACCTCGGCCAGGAAACTCTGGAGCTTCCTGACTGCGGCCAACGACTGCGGCGGGCACCAGTACACCCTGCCGTCTTCGCGGAACGGCACGGCGCCCAGGCGCTCCAACTCCTTCGTGACGGTAGCGGTCCAGTCGTCTGCCACCAGTTTGCCGCGCAGCTCGGCGTAGGCGAGGCGCACGCAGTTGGCTATCGTGTGGTCGCCCTCGATGACGGCCGGGTTGGGCTCGGCCTTCCAGGTCACGGTGGCCTCGTGGTCGTGGTCCAGATGGTCGTCGCCGGTCTTGTTCTCGCGGACGATGCCGTAGACGACCTCGGACCCGGTCCTGCGGATCGGCCGGAGCAGGTAGGTGTCGCCCGCGATCTTCGTGTCGGTCTTGGCGATGGCCCGGCCGACGGCGGCGCGGTCTCCCGCGTAGTCCGGCACGATGGAAGCGTCGAAGCCGTGCTTCGCGGCGAGGGGGATGACGTCTTCGGGGTTGCGTGGAACGTAGGCGCGGGTTCGTGTGAAGACGAAGGCGCCGGAATCGAACTTCTTGTTCGTCATGGTTCTTCTCCTTGTTGTTGGGGTTGTTCGGATCAGACGCGTACCGGCATCACCACCGCCGTCCTCCCCGTCCCGCAGAAGTCCACCCTCATGGGATCGAGCACGCCGCCGAGGTGAATCTCCGCGGTCTCGTCGGAGCCGTTGACGGCCTCGGCCAAGTAGACCGCGTTGAAGCCGGTCACGAGGTCAGACCCCACGTGAGTGTTCGACACCGTCGGCAGCACGAACTCCGTCGAGCCCTCATCCGAGTCGGCCGATAGGGTCACGACGCCGTTGACGGTCATCTTGAAGCACCCGCGCCTCGTGATCTTGCCGATGCGGGCCATCGCCTTGCGCACGGCCTGGGGCTCGACCTCCAACCGCGTTGGCATCGTCTTCACGGACGGCACAGCCTGGTCCACGTCGGGAAACGTCTCGGTCTTGAGCTTGGCGTCCAGGGTCCATGCGCCGCAGCGGGCGCGCAGGGTGTTCTCGGTGCGGGCCAGGATGACCTGCCCGTCGTCGAAGAGCATGTGCACGAGCGTGCTCGCCGCGTCCGTGGACAGGAACATCCCTTCCGGGATCGCGGTGGGCAGCGTGGCAATGTGCAGCCGATGACCGTCCGTGGCCTTGGCGCGGTTGTCCGAAAGGTTCACGCCGCAGAGGTGCGGCCGGGTGACATCGTCGTTGGCGGCGGGAAGGACGTAGGCGAGCGCATCGTGCAGGTCCTTCGCGGGCCACAGGGCGACGAGGGAGAGGCCGTCGGCGGACATGACCTCCGGGAAGTCCTCTGCCGGGAGGGTCGGGAGCTTCGAGGTCACGCCGTCCACGAGAATAGTGGCGGTCAGATCTGCGACGTCGATGGATACGAGGCCGGTGTCCTTCCTGGACTCCGGCTTGGCCAGGGCGAGCAGCGGCTTGAGGGGCAGGCAGA